>PFTQ01000017.1 GCA_002789635.1 Candidatus Aenigmarchaeota archaeon CG_4_9_14_3_um_filter_37_18
TTCAAGCAAATTCCATTTTGGTTTGAGAATTAAATATAAAATTACTATTCCAATTAACCCAAATAAAGCTGTGAAAATAGATAATCCTATTGAGACGTTCATAATAAATATTATAACTGCGCTTGTACAAAAAGCAAAAAAAGCCCATTTTTTCCACTTAAACAGAAATATTGCAAAAATCACGTTAGCTAATTCAAGAGCCCCATAAATGTAAAATATCGAAGAGGGAACGTTTGGAAATGCTGCAATTATGAGTGAATTCAGAAACAAATATGTTAAAGTGGTAAAAGAATTTGCAATTATCATTAAGATTAACCATGCTGTTAATAGACCACCTCGTTTTTTTTCTTTGGGCATATAATATTTAATAGATACTGTATTTATAATTTTTTGCTGAGTGGGCTCATAAAACTTTTGCCTGAAAATTTAATATCTTACAAAATCAATTCTAATCATGGAAACTTTCGATTGTATTGAATCCCGCAAGTCAGTAAGAAAATACGACAAAAAAGATGTTCCTAATGAGATGATAGCAGAAATAATCACAGCAGGCACATACGCTCCATCCGCTGGCAACACACAAGAATGGGAATTTATCATAGTCAAGGACAGCGAAAAAAAGAAGAAACTATCTGAAGCATCTTTAGATCAAAACCAGGTCAGAGAGGCGCCTGCGATAATAGCTGTTCTTGCCAACCTAGAAAAAATAGAAATGAAATACAAAGAAAGGGGAAAAGAAGTCTACTCACTCCAGGATACAGCAGCATGTATACAGAACATGCTTTTAGCGACCCATGACTTGGGTTTAGGCGCATGCTGGGTCGGCGCTTTTGATGAAGAAGATGTTTCGAGCATACTTGGGCTCCCTGGAAAAACCAGGCCTGTTGCCATGCTGACGATAGGATTTCCCTTATCTTACCAGCCAGCAGAAAAGAGCTACAGAATTCCTTTCGAGAGATTGGCTTGGCAGGAAAATTACGGCCAAGAATTAAAGTGGTTCATGGATTACAGCAGAAGAAGCAGGTTTGAGTGGAAGCCTTTAGACCAGCAGATTGAAGAGCTGACCAAAAGATTGGAAAAACTCCGTGAGGAAAGAAAAGGCTTAGAAAAAAAGGAATCCAGTCTATGGTCTAGAATAAAGGCTATCTTCAAAAAACCGAAAGAATAGAAACTTTTAATTCTATCAATCCAATATTTCTATAGGTGTTTTTGTGATGTCTAAATTCATTTTCATTATGGCTTTATCCCTTTCATTTCTATTCATTTTAGGCATAGCTTCCGCTCAGGACTTGAACATTATTTCACCAGAGTCTTCTTTGCTTTTTTATACAGGAGAAACAAAAAATATTGAGGTTCCAATAAAAAACGATGGGCCGCAAAGGGATACAGTCTATATATCGGTTTGGCCTGCTCAATGGGCTAGTCTTGATAAGTATTGGCTGACGATTAATGCGGGTGAAACCATAACACTCTCGCTTTTAGTTACTATTCCTGAAGATACGCAGGAAGGCACTTATGTCCTAACTATCACCACCCAATCGCTCAACACAGACAAAAAAAGCACAGATTCCTTATTCCTGAATGTTCAGAGAAAATCAGATATTTTCATCTCTGAAGTGAAATTAAATAAAGACTCTTTTAATCCTGATGAAACTTTAGAGATCCAAACAGTCCTTACAAACCTGAACAATAACCAAAAATACAAAATATTTCTAACCACTAATATTATAGGAAAAGATGGCTTAGTAAGATCATTTGACGAGAGCGCTGAGTTGGGTCCAAGAAGCGTTAAAATAATAAAGAACTTCTACGATATCAGCAAGCTGCAGGAATACGGCAATTATAGCGTGGAGGTTGGCGTTAAAGATTCTATGAACAAACTTTTGGATCAAGAAGAAAAAAACTTCAGCATAAGAGAGTTTTCTAATATTGTTGAGCAAAGAAAAAGCGAGTATGGTCTGTTCTATAAAACTATAATAATTGAAGTGTCAAATAACGGCAATGTCCCTAAATCAAATTATGCTGTCAGGGAAACCCAGCCGAAGATAAACAAATACTTTTTTTACCCAGAGACAGAGCCTGACAGAACAGAGGCGATAGACAACAGGATTATATATTCTTGGGATATTCAAGGCTTAGATCCTGGCCAGACACAAATAATAAGATATAAGTTGAGGTTCGCAAATGTTGCAGCAGCCTTTCTAATATTTTTAGTGTTGGCTTTCTTAACCTATGAATATGCAACCAAACCCTTGATAAGGAAAAAATACTTTGGAATTCTATCAGAGCAGGAAGAGCTCAAGATAACGCTTCATGTGAAGAACAGGAAGAGAAGAATATTGAAGGATGTTGTTGTGAAGGATAGCGTCCCTTCAATAGCAAAAGTTGTGAAGAAATTCGACACTAGAGCGCCAGAAGTTAATGTAAAATCGAGCGGGACTGAATTGACATGGAAAATAGAGAAAATCAAGCCAAGCGAGGAAGTAGTACTCACATATAAAATTAAGCCGTTGATTGATGTTATTGGAAGATTGACGTTGCCTAAATGCTATCTGACATACAAGAGCAAATTCAAGAGAGAAAGAAGGATTGTCTCAAAGTCGATATCAGTGACAGGGAAAATCAGGTGAAAGATTAAATAATCTTATATACTATTCTAATAAGTAAGACCCCCTGTAGCTCAAACTGACTTGATCAGGAGCAATGGCAGAGCGCACGGCTGTAGATGTTTGCTGATTTGCATCATCACCAGCAGGCGTTCGTAGAAACCGTGAGGTTGCTGGTTCGACCCCGGCCGGGGGGATTAAATCAAAATACGCCTAACATCGGAATTTAACATCAGGGATAAAAGAAGTTTTCGGAGCGTAGCGGAGAAAATTTGGGAAAATTGCGAGCCGAGCAATTTTCCTTTTATCCCTTGTTAAACGTCCCGACGACTGAAAGGAGGAGAGCGCAGCGTGGTCGTAGTGGAGCGAAGCGGAACGAAGAAGTTGAAAAAGTGCGCCGTTAGAATAAATTAGCTATATCTTTATAGACTTCTGGAAAATTGTCCTCTTTATAGCCTGTTTCAGGCCATGTATCCAATCCATCATCTTTGTATCTTGGTATCAGATGGATATGAAAATGAAAACAAGATTGCTGAGCAACTTTGCCACTAGCATGAAGAATGTTAATTCCCTCAGCATTATATTTTTCTTTTAGCTTTTGCGAAATAATTTTGATAGCATCAACAATATTATGTAATTCCTCTTTTGGAATATCATAAAAATCAGCATAATGTTTTTTAGGAATTACGAGCATATGACCTTTAGCAATAATGCTGTCTTTCAACGGAGCAAAAGCTAAAACATTTTCATTTTCATAGATTTTATTTGAGGGCAATTTTCCTGCAATAATTTTACAGAAGCTACATTCAGTCATAATATTGATAATTTATTCTGATTTAATAAAAGTATCGTTTGAGGCACAGTTTTTCAATTACGTTTAACAACTATTAAGCGAGACAAATATTCGTGAAAATATCCTAATACGGATAAAAAGCGAATATTTTTAAATTAGCTATTTGTATATATTCTTATGGGCGATGATAATCCGAAGTTTTCAGCACAAGAAAGATATCAATTTATCGGAAAACTCATTGAAGAAATAAAACTCAGGAGATATTCCTATCAAACCGGCAAATCATATATTTCTGTCGTAAAAGATTATCTCAAATCCGGCAAGACCCCTAGAGAATTTCTCCTAACATACTCTAACAAAAGTAAATCAACAATGAGATCTGTATATTTTTCTTTGAAATTTTTCTATGAGAATGTTTTGAATGAAAAATTCGAGGAAAAGTTACCGCTTGCAAGAAAAGCCATGAAACTTCCCATTGTTTTGAGCAAGGAAGAAGTAAGTAAAATGATTGAGATAACAAACAATATTAAGCACAAGCTTGTGCTTATGCTTCTCTACTACGCAGGTCTGCGTCTGGATGAAGCGAGAAATCTGAAGTGGCATGATATTGATTTTGACAGGGAAATCATCCACATAAAGACTGCAAAGGGCGATAAAGAAAGAGTAGTCTTCCTTCACAAAAAACTAATTGAGATGTTGAAATTTTATGGAACAAAAAAAGACGGGTTTATTTTCACCTCACAAAAAGATGAGAAATATAACAAAAGAACAATACAGCAAATAGTCAAATCCGCCTCAAAGAAAGCAGGGATTAAGAAAAAGGTAACTCCGCATACATTAAGGCATAGCTTTGCCACTCATTTATTAGAATCTGGGGCAGACATCAGATATATCCAACAGTTATTGGGGCACAAGGATCTAAAAACTACACAAATCTATACACATGTAGCAAATAAAGATATCAAAAAGTTAGCAGATCTACTTTAAAATTTTGGAGAGCAATACTATTGATGGGGAGGTTACAAACAATAAGTTGCAGAACCATAAAACAGGCGAGGTTCAACAAAACTTGAAGCACAAACATTTATATTTCACTTCACAAAAATACAGGATATCATCAGATTTAAATAGGTAATGGTATAAAATAATAAGGTTGGCGACCAAAACGGAAAGGAAACACTCGTTCCCATCCGAACACGAAAGTTAAGCTTTCCAGTGATATGGACTGTACTGCCTTTTGGCGGGAAACCCAGGAAGTTGCCAACTATTTAATATTCCCGGTGTTATTTATTGATCCCAAAAAACCCAACTTCAAATTTTTCTTTAAGACCGTTTGATATATGCTCTGGTAGTGTAGCCAGGTCTATCATCCGGGACTGTCAACTTATTTATGGTATTAAAATGAACGCAGGCAGATCTCCCGGGACAGGGGTTCAAATCCCCTCCAGGGCGTCTGATTTTTGGTGATGAGTTGAATAAAGTTGAAAATAAAATTGTATCTAGTCTCAAAGACGAAAGCAAAAAGGCTGAAGAAATAGATGGATTTAAGATTTTGTTAGAGGCTTTTGCTAAAGAGGAAGGCTTCGTTGAATTCCAGATGGATTCTTATAATGATTTTATTAAAAGAAAGATACCGAGAATAATAAAACAAATCAAGGAAATCAATCCTGAAGTTCCTGATATCGGGGATTTTAAGATAAAGTTAGGGAGATTCAAAATTGGGACGCCATCTGTAAAAGAAGCGGATGGCTCTGTCAGGGAAATAATGCCTTTGGAGGCAAGGATGAGAAACCTCACATACTCAGCGCCAATGTATGTTGAAATGACGCCTGTTTTAAATGGGATAGAAAGCGAGACTGCTTTCATAAATTTTGGCGATTTGCCTGTCATGATTAAATCAAAGATATGCCCGCTTTCCGGGCTGAGCAAAAGAGAGATTGTTGAAGCGAGTGAAGATCCTGATGATCCAGGGGGCTACTTTATAATAAATGGGACCGAAAGGGTTTTAGTTCTGATAGAAGAGATAGCGCCTAACAGGATTATAGTTGAGAAATCAAGCATAGCAAATGTAACAGAAGCAGCAAGAATCCACTCTGCAAAAGACGGATATATTCAAAGGCATATGATCGAGAGAAGGACTGACGGGATTCTAAGGATAAGCTTCGCAAACATAAACAAACTCCCAGTTATTGTGCTTCTTAGGGCTTTAGGTCTTGAGTCAGACAAGGATATAATTGAAGCAATATCATCTGACCCGGATGTTCATCAAGAATTCTATTCAAACCTTTTTGAGACCGAGTCTTCAACTACAAAGCAAGCAGTGGAGGAAATAGGGGCCCATTTGAAAATACCGCAGAAGGAATATAGAATAGAAAGGGCTGAGAAAATAATAGATAGATATTTATTGCCGCATCTAGGACAAGACAAAAAAGATAGAAAAGAAAAAGGCTTGTTCCTTGCAAAAGCAATTGAAAAAGTTATATTGTCCTATCTTAAGAAAATTCCCGAATATGACCTTGATCATTACTCAAACAAGAGAGTGAGATTGGTGGGGGATCTGCTAGAAATCCTATTCAGGTCGATCTTGCTTGGGAAATGGGGCCTTATAACTAGAATTAATTATAATTATCAAAAACTTACAAAAAGAGGCAGGTTCCCTCCTTTGCCGTCTATAGTAGAGTCAAATGTTCTTACAAACCAAATAGTCTCTTCTATTGCGATAGGATCATGGGTTGGAGGAAGGACTGGCGTCTCACAGAGATTAGAGAGGGACAGCTTTGTCAAAACAATGTCGCATATAAGGAATGTTTTGTCGCCGTTGACATCAACACAGGAGCATTTTGAAGCAAGAGAATTGCATCCAACCCACTGGGGGAGAATAGATCCATCCCAGACGCCAGAAGGGGCTACAATCGGCTTGAGGAAATATCTAGCGATAATGGCTCAAATAACAACAGGCCTGGCTGAGAATGATGAAAAAATGGTTTCAGACCTTGTTAAAAAGAATATAGGTGCTTGATTATGGCAGATGTATTTATTGATGGAAGATTTGTAGGCCAGGCAAAGGAGCCTGAGAAAATGATAGAGTTTTTAAGGGAAAAAAGAAGAGCCGGCAAAATACCAGATCAAGTCAATTTCTCTTATCTTGATTATTTGAATGAGATCAGAGTGGTTACTGACGAGGGCAGGGTCAGAAGGCCTTTGATAATAATAGAGAACGGCAAGCCAAAATTAACTCAGGAGCATATAGAGAAGATCCAAAAAGGGGAAATAATGTGGCATGACCTAATCAACAATGGGATCATTGAATATTTAGATACAGAAGAAGAAGAGAATGCTCTTGTTGCTTTGAGGTCTGAGAATCTGACAAAAGAACATACGCACCTTGAGCTTGACCCTTTAGTAATCTTTGGAATATCGACTTCTTTCGTTCCTTTCCCAGAATTTGATCGTGGGGACAGGGTTAATTTTGGATCTAAGATGGTAGGGCAATCTATCGGTCTATATTCTACTAATTTTCTAAGGAGAGTCGACACAAAATCTAATATCCTAGTTTACCCGCAAAAATCGCTTGTTAAAACTCATATTGATGATGTGCTTCATTCTGAGAATCATCCTGGAGGACAGAACATAGTTATTGCTGTTATGTCATTCAAATGCTTCAATATAGAAGATGCTATAATCATGAACAAATCCTCTGTAGAAAGAGGGTTATTTTGGAGTTATTTGTTCAGGACATATGAGGCTGAAGAGAAAAAGTATATGGGCGGTCAGGAAGATATTATTGGAATACCAGAGCCAGGAGTCAAGGGTTATGCCGGTGAAGAGGCTTACAAGCATCTCCCGGAAGATGGGATTATTAATCCAGAAATCCATCTGACAGACGAGCAGATAATTGTTGGAAAAACATCGCCTTTGAGATTCTTGGGAAGTTTAGATCAATTTATCACAGATTTGGAAAATATTAGGGAAACCTCGGTGAAATTAAGGCATGGAGAAGAAGGAATAGTTGACAGGGTTTTTATAACAGAGAGTGCTGACGGGAATAAGCTTGTGAAAGTAGTTGTTAGGGATTTGAAGAGGCCAGAAATAGGGGATAAATTTGCGAGCAGGCACGGCCAAAAAGGGGTTATAGGCTTAATTATCCCAGAAGAGGATTTGCCATTTACAGAAGATGGAGTCATTCCAGATATAATTTTCAACCCCCACAGCATCCCTTCAAGGATGACAATCGGCAAGCTTTTGGAGATAATAGGCGGCAAAGTCTGTGCATTAAATGGAAAAAGGAGCAGCAATCCCGCTTTTCATCCTACACCGGAAAAAGATTTTGTAGAAGCTCTAGAAAAAAATGGCTTTAAAGGAGATGGAAAGGAAGCGCTTTATGATGCTGATACTGGAGAAAAATATACCCAAGATGTATTTATGGGAAATGTGTTTTATCAAAAATTAGATCATCTAGTCTCAAATAAGATTCATGCAAGGTCTAGGGGGCCTATAACTCTATTGACAAAACAGCCTACAGAAGGAAAATCCAAAAGAGGGGGCCTTAGATTGGGGGAAATGGAAAAGGATTGCCTGATCGCCCATGGGGCATCTTTGCTCCTTAAAGAAAGATTTGATGTCGATAGAACAACTTTGCCTGTGTGTGCTGAGTGCGGCTTGCCTGCTTTCCATGACAAGGTCAAAGATAAAAAATTCTGCCCAGTCTGCGGAGAATCAAAGATTGTGGAAGTGGAAATGGCTTATGCTTTCAAACTATTGCTGGATGAATTGAAGAGTATGCTGATTTATCCAAAGATAATAACAAAAGAGGAATAGAAAATGATAGATAAGATAGTATTTGGAGTGCTCGATCCAGAAATAATAAAGAAAATGTCTGCGGCTAAACTAAGCAAGACAGAACTTTATGACCAGGAAGGTTATCCAGTAGAAGGGGGACTAATGGATCCAAGATTGGGGACAATTGATCCTGGGCTGAGATGCAGGACATGCAGCGCATCAATCGGGGAGTGCCCTGGGCATTTTGGGTTTTTGGAATTGACAAAACCTGTAGTAAATGTTCTCTATGCTAAATTAGTTTATAATTTGTTGGGGCTTACTTGCAGAAAATGCGGAAGGATTCTTGCAGATGGGGAAGGCATGGAAAAATTCAAAAATGGAAAGAAGTCATTGAAAAAGCTAAAGAATATTGTAAAGCCCAAATGCCCATTTTGCGGGGAAAAACAAAAGAAAATCAAATTCCTTAAGCCGTCAAGTTTTGTAGAAGGCGCCAGCATACTTTCATCTCTTGATGTTAGAGAGAGGCTCGAAAGAATACCGAATGAGGATTTGCCTCACCTTGGGATAAAAAATACAAGGCCAGAATACTTTATAATCACTTTGCTTCCTGTTCCGCCTGTTACAATGAGGCCTTCTATTACTTTAGAAACTGGCGAAAGGTCCGAGGATGATTTGACGCATAAACTGGTTGATATCGTTAGAATAAACAAAAGGCTTAGGGAGAATATAGATTTAGGCGCTCCTGATTTTATAATTCAAGACTTATGGGAATTACTCCAATACCATATCTCAACATATATAAATAATGAAATAACTGGTGTGCCTCCTGCTAGGCATAGGTCAGGAAGAATTCTGAAGACTTTAACCCAAAGATTAAAGGCAAAAGACGGGAGATTTAGGCATAATTTGATTGGTAAAAGAGTCAATTTCTCTGCAAGAACCGTTGTTAGTCCCGACCCTATGTTGGATATAGATGAGGTGGGAGTGCCTTTGGAAATTGCCAAAGAGCTGACAATACCTGTAGTTATTGAAAAAAAGAACGTTAAGTATATCCAAAAACTAATAGAAAACTATCCGGATTGGCCGACTGTTAATTATGTTATAAGGCCAGATGGCAGAAGAAAAAAAGTGGCTGAAACCAATAAAAAAGAAATAGCAGAAGAGATTGAGGTTGGTTATACAGTAGAGAAGCAATTGGAGAATGGGGATTGGGTCATCTTTAATAGGCAGCCATCTCTGCATAGAATGAGTATGATGGGCCACAGGGTAAGGGTGATGCCATACAAAACATTTCGTTTAAACCCGACAGTTTGTCCGCCATACAATGCAGATTTTGATGGAGATGAAATGAATATTCATATCCCTCAAACAAAAGAGGCGCAGGCAGAAACCGAGCTATTAACAGCAGTTGCAACACAAATGAGAAGCCCAAGGTTCAGCGGTCCTATAATTGGACCCAAAAATGATTACATTACGGGATTTTATTTATTAACAAACGGGGACAGGTCATTCACAAGGGAAAATACTGTTCGAATTGTCAGGGCTTGCGACATTGATATAGAAATTCCTGAGAAAAAAACTTTCACTGGCAAAGAAATATTCAGCCTGTTCCTCCCGAAAGATTTTAATTTTGAATATGGCAGCAAGAGCGATAATGTAGTCATTAAAAACGGCAAGCTAATATCAGGAACAATAGATGGGAGAGGAATTTCAGCATTTAAGGGCAAAATACTAGATGAAGTCGACAAAAAGTATGGCCATACATTTGCTAAAAAATTCTTGTTTAATATGACAAAGCTTGCGATTGAAATTCTTAGCATAGACGGTTTTACACTTTCTCTCTCAGAACATGAATTAAATGAAAAAGCCAACAAGAAGATAGAGCAATTATTAAAAGATACCCAAGAATTCGCAGATAATTTGATTAAGGATTTTGAAAAGGGAAAGATTAAGCTGACTGTTGAAAAAAATTCAGAAGAGGCTTTTGAAATCATTATTAAAAAAGAACTCGCAGAAACATTGAATAAAGTGACTAAGATAGTCAAGGATGAGATACCAGAAAATAATCTTATTCTAATGGCAAAAAGCGGTTCAAGGGGGAGCATAGTTAATATAGTCCAGTCTTCAGCTATGATCGGGCAGGAGACAGTTAAAAACGATAGGATTAAAATAGGCTTCCATGACAGAACATTCTCCCACTTCAAGAAGGGAGATAAGAATATGGAGTCAAAAGGCTTTGTAACTCATGGTTATAAGCAAGGGCTGAGCCCATTTGAGTTCTTCTTTGATGCTATGAACAGCAGGGAAGGCCTGATGGATAAGTCACTGAAGACAAGACATAGCGGTTACTTGGAAAGAAGGCTTGTCGGGGCTTTAAAAGATTTAAAGGTTGATTATGATGGGACTGTAAGAGACAGCGGCAATAAAATAGTCCAGTTTGTCGCTGGAGAAGATGGATTAGATCCATCGAAAATACAAAAAGGTGGAATAAATGTTAAAAGAATTTCAGAAGAAATCATTGGAAAATGAATCAATTTTACCTTCTATAATTTTAGAAGAAGTTGAGAAAATCTCCAAATTAAAAAATATTAGGGAAAAGAAAAAATCTGAATTGATAGAAACATTGGAGGGAATATATCTTGAGAATTCATTTGAGCCAGGAGAAGCCATAGGCATAATCGCTGCACAATCATTATCTGAACCCGCAACTCAGATGACAATGAGAACTTACCATTTTGCTGGTTCAGCTGGGCTTCAAGTTACGCTTGGTCTTCCCCGTTTGATAGAAATCTTTGATTCTAGAAAAGAACCAGCAACACCTATTATGACAGTTTATTTTAAAAAAGAATTCAACAACGAGAAAGATGTTGAGAATTTTGCTAAAAAAATAAAAGAAAAAAAACTAAGGAATCTTTTGGATTCCGTTTCTTTGGATTTGACAAACAAAAAAATCCAGATCAAGCTTAAAAAAATTAAAGAATCTGAGAAGAATGAAACAATAGAAAAAATAAAGGAAAAAATAAAAAAAATCAACATAAAAGTCAGGGAAGATAATATTTCAATTGAACCTGAGAATCATGAATTAAGCATAAGAGATCTCCAAAGATTGAAGAAAAAAATCCTAGACTTAACTGTTTCTGGTGTAAATAAAATCATAAATGTTGTTGTTATAAAAGAAGGAAATGACTGGATAGTCAAGACTTTTGGATCCAACCTTTCACATATACTTAAAATGGATGAAGTTGATTATAGCAAATCCTACACAAACAATCTTCATGAAATTCAAGAAGTTCTTGGGATAGAAGCTGCAAGAGAAGCCTTAATAAAAGAAATTAGAGAAACTATGTCGCAGCAAGGGCTAAATGTTGATGAAAGACACATAATGTTAATTGCGGATATTATGGTGTTTACAGGTGAAATTAGGGCAGTAGGAAGATATGGTGTTGCTGGGATGAAATCGTCAGTTTTAACAAAAGCAGGGTTTGAAGAAACAACTAAACATTTAGTTAGGGCTTCAGTGAGAAATGAAGAGGATAATTTCAAGGGTATATTTGAGAATGTGATGATAAATCAACAAGTACCTGTTGGCACTGGTATGTTTGATTTAGTTGCAAAAATAGGTGAAGATTAGTGGACCTGAAAAAAATCATAAAAGATGCTGTAAGAGATGACAGAGCAATATTGGGATATGACAAAACCATGAAAGAACTGAAAACAAAAAAACCAAAAATGATTATTCATGCAAATAATTTGCCAAAAGAAAAATTAGAAAATATAACCCACAATTCCAAGCTTCTTGGAGTTGATGTCAAAGAATATCCAGACGATAATGTAAACTTAGGGTTATTTTGCGGGAAGCCATTTTCAGTCAGTGTGCTAGCGATAAAAGGGAGTGAAAAATGACAATAGTATTTAACATGGATACAATAAGGCTCTTGAACTTATTTGAGAATATAACAAACGTTCCTGTAAAGGATTGTTATGTAAATGATGATAGTGTTTATTTTATAGTTGAAGAGGGTAAGATCGGTTTAGCTATAGGAAAAGGCGGAAACTCAATAAAAAATGTTGAAAAGACAATTGGGAAAAAAGTCAAAGTATTCGAATATTCGTCAAATCTTACTAATTTTGTTAGAAATTTAATACCGCAGGCAAGGGAAGTGAGCACATTAAACAACGGGGAATCTATAGAGGTTCATATAAAAGTCGATAAATCTGACCGCGGGTTTGTTATAGGAAGGGGAGGGGAAAAGATAAAAGTATATAAGGAGATATTAAAAAGAGTTTACAACATCTCGGATTTAAAGGTGAAATGATGACTAGAGGGGAATTTTCCGCAAGAAAACTGAAAAAGGACAGGCAAAGAATGAGGTGGAAGGATGTCCATTATATGAAGCGGAAGCTGAATTTGAAGCGTAAAGAGCCCTTGGGCCATTCACCGCAGGGAAGAGGAATAGTAATCGCCAAAAGGACAACTGAACAAAAACAACCCCATTCTGGTCTTATAAAGACCGTGAGAATACAATTAGTTAAAAATAACATTCAAGTCACAGCTTTTGTCCCTGGGAATAAGGCTATAGACCATATCAATGAGCATGATGAAGTCGTAGTAGAGGGTATAGGCGGCTCACAAGGCGGCCCTATAGGAAGCCAATGGGGCATTAAATACAGAGTTATCAAGGTTAATGGTATTGCTTTATCCGAGATACTTAAAGGAAAGAAACAAAAACCGATGAGGTAATTTAATGGAAGATATCAAGCTTTTTAATAGATGGTCATTTGAAGGTATTGTTGTCAATGACCCTGGCCTAAAATTATATATAAACCTCAAGCCAGTTATTATTCCAAAGTCAGGTGGAAAATATACCCAAAAACAATTCCATAAGTCGAAGATGAATATAGTTGAAAGGTTTGCAAACAAAATGATGGTGGATGGGCATAGAGGAAGAAAACACCTATTGACTTCTGGGAGGAATACTGGGAAAACTCAGACAATCTTCAATATAATAAAAGATGTTTTTGAGGAGATAGAAAAGAAAACAAAGGAGAATCCGCTGAAAATTTTTGTTGGCGCAGTTGAAAACGCTTCTCTCAGGGAAGAAATCACATCCTACCAAATGGGTGGAACAATGATAAGGAAAGCTGTAATAACATCACCCCAAAGGCGTGTTGACAAGGCTTTGACAATAATAACCCAATCTTCCTATAGAAGGTCTTTTGGCAAGAAGATATCCATGGCAGATGCTTTGGTCGATGAAATAATAAATGCTTACAAGAATGATGCCACTAAATCTGAAGCCATTAAAGAGAAGGAAAGGATTGAGAGAGAGGCTGGCGGGGCTAGATAAAATCCAAAAAAATTCTATAAACTTGATTATTGATTAAAAGATCTGAATAGGATGTAAGGTAATTACCGAACAAAATAATAGCTATTTTTAAAGCTACTCCCAATAATATTTATTGTTTAAAGGTGTAAAAAATGAAAGAAACTGGAATTTATATTTTTATTTTTCTAGCTCTAGCATTAACAATAGCGTCAATCTCAGTTATAAATGAAAATCTAAAGAAGCATCCAGTTGAAATAAATTCCTTCTCTTCATATGATGAGTTGAAAAATTTCCTGAAAACAGCGTCGCAAAGCGGATATGGATATCAGGGTTTTGGTGCTGATTTGTTAAGAACTACGGCTGTTGGCGGAGCTCCTGCTGGGGCTTCAAAAGAATTAAGCGGAGGCTCAGCTGATTATTCCAGAACAAATATACAGGTTGAAGGTGTAGACGAGGCAGATATTGTAAAGAATGATGGGAAGTATATATATGTGGCTTCTGTTAGAAATGTGAGCATTGTTGATGCATATCCAGCCGACAACCTAAAAATTCTTTCGTTTATAGATGTGAATGGAACTGCTGAAGAAATTTTTATAAATCAAGACAAATTGGTTGTTTTTGGCAGGCAAAACTATGATTTTTACTGGGCGGAAGAGTCCGTTGGAATTGCGAAATCTGATTTTATGCCCCCGTATTATTTCTCCCCTAAATCTTTCATCAGAATATATGACATCTCAGATAGGGAAAACCCTAATTTAGTAAAAGATGTGGTATTTGACGGCGATTATTACGACTCTAGGATGATAGGCGATCATGTTTATGTGATAGTTAATCAGCCGATAACTTATACAGATGATGATATTATCTTGCCGAAAATAAAGTATGATGATGCCTTGGTTTCTGTTGCTCCTAATGAGATATATTATTTTGATTTTCCATACTACTCCTACAGGCTGACAACAATATTTTCTGTTGATATCGGCACTTTGGGTGTTGATAAAAAGAGTTACTTAACTGGATATACTCAAACAATATTTGTTTCAACCGATAATATTTACTTGACATCACAAAAGGAAATTTCCTCGGTTGACTATCAATGGAAGATAATAGAAAAAGTTATCTTGCCGGCAGTTGATTTTAGCACAGCCATCCAGATTAAAAAAACCATGAATGGCAATTCAACTTTTTATGAAAAAGAAGCAAAGATTCAAAATCTATTTGAAAATTACTTTAACAAATTGCCTGAAAGTGAAAAAAAGAATTTTGAACAAAAAATGGCAGATAAGTATAAGGATGCTGAAGCTGAACTGCAAAAAGAGCTCCAGAAGACAAATGTATATAAGATTTTAATCGATGATGGGAATATAGACTACATAGGAAAGGGTGAAGTTCCAGGGCGGCCTTTGAACCAATTCTCTATGGACGAATATGATGGGCACTTTAGGATAGCAACAACAACAGGAAATATTTGGGATGAAACATCAAGAAATCATATCTATGTCCTGGATGAAAACTTGAATATTGTCGGCAGGGTTGAAGATTTGGCGCCAGGTGAAAAAATATATTCTGTCAGATTCATTGGGAAAAGAGCTTATATGGTGACTTTCAAGAAGGTCGACCCTTTGTTTGTTATAGATTTATCAGACCCAATAAATCCAAAAGTGCTTGGCAAGCTGAAAATTCCAGGTTATTCTGATTATTTGCACCCATATGATGAGAGCCATATTATTGGAATAGGTAAAGAGGCTGTTGAGGCAAGCGAAGAAGAGGTTGGAAGCAGAGATTTGAACTTTGCTTGGTATCAAGGAGTAAAGATTTCATTATTTGATGTAAGCGACGTTGAGCATCCGAAAGAAGTATCCAAATTTAATATCGGAGACAGAGGAACAGATTCACAAGCTTTGAGCGATCATAAAGCATTCCTGTTTAGCAGGGATAAAAATCTGCTAATAATACCTATTCTTTTGGCAGAGATAGATGAGTCAAAATATCCAAATGGAGTCGAAGCAAACACATATGGAGATTATGTCTGGCAGGGCGCTTATGTTTTCGAGTTAACGCTTGACAAAGGTTTTGTGCTGAAAGGAAAGATAAGCCATGACACCGCTGATGCAATGCTGAAGAGCGGCTATTATTATAGCTCGCCCTACTCTGTCAAAAGGTCTTTGTATATTGATAGTATAGTTTACACGGTTTCTGATAAGATGGTGAAAGCCAACAGGCTTGATGATTTGAGGGAAATTAGCAGTGTTGAATTGCCTTATTCAGAGACGAGTTACCCATGGTATGAATAGAGTAGTTATTTTCTTGGACAGATGTACATCCCGGAGAACAAGTAGAAGTTGTTGATCAACTAATATCAGAATTGGAAGGAGGTATAATGACTCAAGTTTGAGAGAAGAAAAAGGGAATTAGCACCAAGTAAACCTTTAAATTACTTATCCTGTAATAATATAAGATATTTGGAGGAAATTTGAATGGCAGATGAAATGATAGAAAAAGTCAAGAAACTCATGTATGAACCAGAAAAAATCAGAAACATAGGAACTATTGCACACATTGATCATGGGAAGACAACTTTTTCTGACAGTCTAATAGCAGGAGCAGGCATGATATCATTCGAGATAGCAGGGCAAAGACGTTTCCTCGATACAGACGACCAAGAACAAGAGAGGGGAATAACAATCTGGTCTGCAAATGCAAGCATGGTTCATGATTTTGAGGGTCAAGACTATCTGATCAACTTAATAGACACGCCTGGCCATGTTGATTTTGGGGGGGATGTGACAAGGGCTTTGCGTGCTGTAGACGGTGCTATCCTTCTAGTGGACGCTGTAGAAATGGTGATGCCCCAGACAGAAACAGTGCTTCGCCAAGCATTGAAAGACCGTGTAAGGCCAGTTCTATTCATCAACAAAGTCGACAGGCTAATCAAAGAGTTGAGACTGACTCCAGAGCAAATGCAGGAAAGATTCATGAAAATAATCACAGAAGTCAATATGCTGATCCAAAAATATGCCGAGCCGGAATATGGGGAAAAATTCCTAGTCAATGTCTCAGATGGATCAGTTGCTTTCGGCTCCGCTCTTAAAAAATGGGGGACTTCTATCTATTATATGAAAAAAACTGGTATAACTTTTAAGGAAATAATCGAAAAGACCGAGCAAGACAAGCAGGAAGAGCTCGCAGAAAAATCTCCCCTCCACAAGGTTGTCCTTGACATGATTATTAAGCATCTTCCATCCCCAACAAACGCCCAGAAATATAGGTTAGGCAGGATATGGCATGGGGATATGAATTCAGATATAGGAAAATGGATGACTTCTGTTGACCCTAATGGAAAATTGTCGGCAGTAATCACAAAAATCAGCCCTGACCCGCATGCTGGCTTCATTGCAACAGCAAGAATATTCTCTGGCAAAATTAAGAGGGGAGAGGATGTCTATTTAATTGGCAAGCAAAAGCTTCAGAGAGTGCAGCAAGTCAACATCTATAAAGGCCCCCATAGGGTTCAGGTTGAAGAGGCAATTGCTGGGAATATATGCGGAATAGTCGGGGTGAACGAAGCATTTTCTGGCGAAACTATTTGCGATCCTGATTTTATTATAGAGCCGTTTGAGGAGATCAAGCACATTTTTGAGCCTGTTGTCACCAAGTCTTTAGAGCCGAAAAACCCGCGAGACCTTACAAAGTTAATTTCTTTCCTGAAAAAACTCGCTCTTGAAGATACTACTATTCATGTTAAGATCAACGAGGAAACAGGCGAATATCTGGTTTCTGGTTTGGGTGAGCTTCATCTGGATGCTAAAGTCGAAAGAAAGCTGAAAGAAATAGACCTAGAATTTGAAGCCTCGCCGCCAATTGTCGTCTACAGGGAGACCCTTTCAAAAAGATCCCCGCAGATAGAGGGCAAGTCCCCGAACAAGCACAATAAATTCTACTTTATTTTAGAGCCGCTTCCAGAAAATGTTTATGAAGCTATGAAATTGGGTGAGATCCCATCTGTCTATGACATGAAAAAGAAGAATTTAGAGCTGAATAAGAAGCTTCTTGACCTTGGCTTCAGTGCAGATACTGTTAAGGATCTTGTATTAATCTATGGGAGGAATATGCTTTTTGACTCAACAAAGGGCGTCCAATATTTGAATGAAGCTATGGAAATGGTCAAGGATGGATTTAAGTCAATAATGGATGAAGGACCTCTTTCAAGAGAGCCTTGTTATGGCGTTAAAGTTACTCTAGTTGATGCTGATTTGCATGAAGACGCTATCCATAGGGGCCCTGGTCAAGTCCTGCCGGCAATAAGGCACGGTGTAACTCAGGGGATGTTTTCAGGGGACCCAAGCATACTTGAGCCTAAACAGATCATCAGAATAGATGTGCCAACCGAAGTAATGGGCGGGGCTATAAAAGAAGTCGGAAACAGAAGAGGCCAAGTTTTGGATATGAAGGATGAAAGAGGAGTCACGCTCATTCAGGCAAAAATACCTGTATCTGAGATGTTCGGCTTTAATTCCCAACTGAAGTCTGCAACAGGAGGAAAAGGTTTTTATAGTTTAATTGATGTAGTTTATGAGAAGCTTCCGAAGTCTTTACAAGACCAAACCGTGATTAAAATAAGGAAAAGAAAGGGTTTGAGCGAAGAAATTCCAAAATTGGAAAGTTAATAAATATATAGGGTAATAATAATTATATTTAATAGGAGGTGCTATTAATGGCAGAATTACCAAAAATTAACATAATCACATCTGGTCACGTAGATGCTGGCAAATCTACTTTAATCGGTAGATTATTGTTTGATTCCGGTGTTATAAGGCCAGAACAGATGAGAAAGATGGAAGAATTAGCTAAAGAGCTAAAAAAGGAGACATTTGAATTCGCTTTTATCATGGATAAATTGAAAGAAGAAAGAGAAAGAGGGGTAACTATTGATATTATGCATAGGCCTTTCCAGACAAAGAAATATAATTATACGATCATTGACTGCCCTGGACACAGAGATTTTGTTAAAAACATGATTACTGGTGCTTCACAAGCTGATGCAGCTATTCTTGTTGTTTCTGCTAAGCAAGGAGAAGGTATTCAAGAACAAACTAAAGAGCATACATTTTTGATGAAAGTTCTTGGCATCAACCAATTAGTTGTTGCTATAAATAAGATGGATGCGGCAAATTATGATGAGAAAAGATTCAATGAAATATCTGAGGAAGTCAAGAAGTTGATCAGGTCAATAGGTTATGACCCAGCTAAAGTGCCGTTTGTGCCAGTTTCTGGCATGAAGGGAGATAATGTTTTCAAGAAATCCGAGAACATGCCCTGGTACAAGGGGGATATTCTAGTTAATGAAATGGATAATACAATACAACCGCCTGAATTGCCAGTAGACAAGCCGCTGAGAATACCTATCCAAGACGCATACACAATAACAGGGGTAGGAACTGTTCCAGTTGGCAGGGTAGAAACTGGTATCTTGAAAGTTGGGGATAAAGTAATTTTCCAGCCTTCTGGAGCGACAGGAGAAGTCAAGACAATAGAAATGTTCCACAAGCAGCAGCCAGACGCAAAGCCTGGAGACAATGTTGGCTTTAATGTAAGGGGAATTGGAAAGGGTGATGTTACAAGGGGAGATGTCTGCGGGCTTGCATCCAATCCGCCAACAGTTGCAAAGGAATTCACAGCGCAGATTATTGTGCTGAACCACCCGACTGTTATGACAGCAGGATACACACCTGTATTCCACTTAGGAACAGCATCAGTTGCATGCAAGATTGAGGAAATAATTGCAAAGATTGACCCGAAGACTGGCCAAGTTATCCAAGAAAAACCAGACTTTATCAAGACAGGGGAGTCTGCAAGGATAAGAGTTGTTCCAACTAAGCCGATGGTAGTCGAGAAGCAAACAGACATTCCACACTTGGCAAGATTCGCTATCAGGGATATGGGACAGACGGTTGCGGCTGGCATTGTCATTGATGTAGTCAAGAGCGACGCAGTTAAAAAGAGTGATAAAACCAAAAAGTAAGGTTTTTTTCCTTCTTCTTTATTTTTCTTATTGTATTTGATTAGATTTTTTATTCTTCAACTCCCTAATTAAATTATGAAAGTTAAAATTGGAAATGAAGTTAAAGAATACAAGAATGTATGGATGGAAGGAAATATCGTCAAAGTAATCAATCACCCGAAACTGCCACATTTTTTTGAAATAACCGAATTGAATACACATAAAGAAACAGCAAACGCAATAAAAACAATGATCATACATGGGGCAGGAGCAATAGGGGTGACTGCTGGTTTTGGAATGGCTCAAGCCGCTCTTGAAGCGCCTGATAGAAATTTTGATGAATATATTTCTGAGGCAGCTAATACCCTTAAGAATACAAGGCCAACCGCGCAGAACTTATTTTATGCTATTGATAGGGTTATTGTTTCTATTAAGAAAGAAGATTCAGTTGAAAAGAAGAGAAAAGCAGCAATAAAAGAGGCTCAAAGAATTTCTAATGATGATGAGCAAGCCTGCAGAAAAATAGGGGAATATGGGAAAGAACTAATAAAAAATGGTTACGGGATTTTGACACATTGCGTTACTGGCGGTTTGGCTTTTGTCGATTATGGCTCAGCTCTTTCCCCGATAAAATTTGCGCATTATGAAGGCAAAAAAATATTTGTTTTTATTGATGAGACCAGGCCTAAATGCCAAGGTGCTAGATTAACTGCCTGGGAACTTTTGCAAGAAGGAATACCTCATGCAATAATAGTAGATAATGCGGCGGGTTACTATATGAACAAGGGGGATATAGATATTTGCATAGTTGGTGCTGATCGTGTGGCTTCAAATGGGGATGTTGCGAACAAGATCGGGACTTATGAAAAGGCTGTGCTAGCAAAAGAGAATGGAATCCCATTTTATGCTGCTTTTCCTTTATCTACAATAGATCTTGAATGCCCAGGTGGAAATTATATTCCAATAGAAGAGAGGTCACAAGATGAAGTTCTGTATAATTATGGCAAAACAGATTCAGGTGAATTCGAAAGAGTAAGAGTTTCACCTTTGGGAAGTCAGGTAAAAAACCCCTCATTTGATGTAACACCAGCAAAATATATAACCGGTTTAATAACACCTAGAGGTATAATAAAACCGACTAAAAAAAATATTTTAGGTTTATTTAAATGAATGAAACATATCAAGGAGTCAAATTCGAAACATTATTTATAAAAAAGGAAATATTGAAGAATAAAAGAATTGAAAAACTTAATTATTGGTGTAAAAGATTTTCAGAACTTGGGTTTGCCCCTAAAATTGGCGATGGTTCTGCGGGAAATTTATCTTTTAGAACATCAAATGGGTTTATAATAACCGCTTCAAACTCTGATCTTAGAAACATGACTAATGATGATTTTGTCGAGGTTTTAGACGTAAATTTGAAAAGTAAAAACATTAAAGTTATTGGAAAGAAATCGCCTTCTTCTGAATCAATGTTACATTTTTTGGTGTATAAAAATAGGACAGATATTAATGCAATATTTCATGGACATTCAAAAGAATTATTAAACTCAAATTTTATATCAACAAAAAAAGAAAAGCCATATGGGACAATTGAATTAGCAGAAGAGGTCCTCAAAATTTTAGGTAAAAAAAATTTAATTTTAATGAAAAATCATGGTTTTCTTTCTTTTGGCAAAACAATGAATGAAGCTTGGAGTAGCATTATTCTATCTATGAAGAAAAAATAAACGAAACATCGAAAATAAAAATGTTACCTGTTAATTAAGATTATGAGTACTGAAATAGGTATTATTGGCGGGACTGGTATTTATGATGCTAAGCTTGTGAATAATCTAAGAAAAGTCAAGATTGATTATCCTTACGGCGAGGCTTCTGACTTCTTTTATGTAGGGGAATTTAAAAACAAGAAAACTGTTTTCTTGCCCAGGCATGGAAAAACTCATACTATTCCGCCGCATGAGATCAATTTCAAAGCAAACATCTCCGGCTTCAAGGAATTGGGCGTCAACAGGATTATAGCTTGCTGCGCTACTGGTTCTTTGCAGAAAGAATTGAAGCCAGGCGATATTGTAATCCCAGACCAGTTCATTGACTGGAGAAAAAGAGGAGTAACTTTTTATGACACTGGAAATGTTGCCCATGTTTCCTTGGCAGACCCATTTTGCCCAGAGTTGAGGCAATTGTTGATAGAATCCTGCAAATCTCTTGGCATTAAATGCCACAAAAAAGGAACTTATGTTTGTATAGAGGGTCCGAGGTTCTCGACAAGAGCTGAAAGCAGAATGTTTAGGAATCTTGGAGATGTAATTGGAATGACAGGAATACCAGAAGCTATTCTAGCAAGAGAAAAAGAGATTTGCTTTGCGATTATAGCGACAGTAACAGATTTTGATGTCTGGGCTGAAACACCAGTTTCTACGGATGGAATAGTTAAAGTGATGAAAGAAAACACAGAGAAAGTGAGATCAATACTTGAGGAGACTATACCAAAAATCCCCGAAAAAAGAAACTGTGTATGTAAAGATGCCTTGAAAGATGCTTTTGTGTGATAATACTTTATTTCTGTAATTCTATTTCTTGTTGGTATGATAATCTCAATCGGCACAATAGGTTTAGACACTACCAGAACACCATTCAAAACTGTGGAAAGGGTTTTAGGCGGGGCAGCTGTTTATTCAGGATTATCAGCGAGCTTCTTCTCGAAGACAGGATTAGTCGGGGTAATAGGCAAGGACTTCCCAGAGAAGTATTATAAAACATTGAAAGAGAAGCTGGATCTATCAGGAGTAAAGGTAGACAAACAAGGCAAGACCTTTTTCTACGACTCCACCTTTGACTACGGCTTCACAAAAAGGCAAGCCAACAAGACAGAACTGAATGTAATTGAAAATTTTAGGCCAAAGCTGCCTGAAACCTACAGAAAAGCTGACTATGTTTACCTCGCGAACAATGACCCTGACCAGAATCTTGAAGCTTTAAGCCAAGTTATTAAACCGAAATTAACCGTATGCGACACGATCGAATATTGGATCCTTAACAAGAAGAAGCAAGTCGAGAAAATGATGTCCTGCGTAGATGTTGTTGTGCTGAATGACGACGAGATAAGGCTATTGACTAAAGAGCCGAACCTGATTAAAGCAGCCAAGAAAGTCTTATCACTAGGGACTGATTATGTGGTTGTCAAGAAAGGAGAGCATGGCTCACTTTTGATTTTTGATGATGTTGTTTTTCCTGCTCCTGGCTATCCAATGGAAGATGTGGTTGATCCTACTGGAGCTGGCGACTCATTTGCCGGAGGATTTTTAGGTCACATCTCGAGAATAGGTAAACTAAACGAACAAACCCTTAAGGAAGCTGTGATTTACGGAAATGTCATGGGGTCATTTGCTGTCGAAGACTTCAGCGTCAACAGATTTTTAAGATTAAAAGCAGAAGATATTGAGGAAAGATATCAGACGTATAGGAATATTGTTAAATTTTAGGAGGTAGATTATTTTGGATTACAAAGTCAAAGACATTAAGCTTGCAGAGCAAGGAAAGCTCAAGATTTCGTGGGCGGAAGACCACATGCCGGTCATGATGAAGATTCAGGACGATTTCAGGAAGAACAAGCCTTTCAAAGGCTTAACTATAGGATGCTGTTTGCATGTCACTAAGGAAACCGCTGTTCTTATGAAAACCCTGACGGCAGGTGGTGCAAAAGTGGGCTTATGCCAGTCCAACCCTTTGTCTACTCAAGATGATGTTGCTGCTGCGCTTGCCGAGGAAGGCATTCATGTTTATGCATGGAGAAGCTGCAATAACGAGGAGTATTACTGGTCTGTCAACCAAATCCTAGACCTTAAGCCGAACATTACGATAGACGATGGGGCTGATCTTATCTCAGTCATCCATTCGAAGCGGCAGGAACTGATCAAGGATGTGTACGCTGGCCAGGAAGAAACTACAACTGGCGTGATAAGGCTTAGGGCGATGGAGAGAGATCATGCATTGAAATACCCGATTATTGCGATTAATGATACGCCCACGAAGCACATGTTTGATAATTATTATGGAACCGGGCAGTCAACAATTGACGGGATTTTGCGTTCAACTAATATCATGTTTGCTGGCAAGACTGTAGTTGTTGGAGGGTATGGATATTGTGGCAGCGGTATAGCCTTAAGAGCTAAAGGCATGGGTTCAAATGTTATAGTCACAGAAGTAGATCCAGTAAAAGCTTTGAAAGCATTAATGGATGGCTATCAAGTAATGCCTATGAAGGAGGTAGCAAAAGTCGGGGATATATTTGTCACATCAACTGGAGACAAGACTATTATTGGAGAAGAACATTTTAACTTTATGAAAGACGGCGCTATAGTCGCTAATTCTGGGCATTTCAACGTGGAGATAGATGTCAGAGGGCTTGAGAAAATAGCAAAAAGCAAGAAGACTATAAGAGAAAACACAGTTGAATATACCCTTAAAAATGGAAAAAAGATATACCTCCTTGCCGAAGGCAGACTTGTCAACCTTGCTGCTGCAGAAGGACACCCATGCGAGATTATGGACATGTCTTTTGCTGGACACGCTTTATCCGCAGAATATGTTGTTAAAAATCACAAAAACCTCGATAATAAAGTCTATATAGTCCCAGAGAATATCGACAAAGAGATAGCCAAGCTCAAGCTGGAATCCATGGGTATTAAAATAGACGAATTGACCCCAGAACAGGAGAAATATCTGAATTCTTGGAAGGAAGGGACTTGATTGGCTATTCAACCATGAAGTTTCTTATAAATGAAAAAGATAAGTAGAATTAATATAAGAAGTGCAAAAATAAGTGATATTACAATCGTTGATTTATTGGATCTTCTTTTTCCCATTTTTATCCCACCCTTCTTCCAAAAAAATAGCCTACTATAGCCCCTACTATAGCCCCAACTATAGAAAGTTCAGTACGATAAATTGAGGCAATCAAAATTCCGACTATAGCCCCGATTATTCCCCATATAGCTTGCTCATTCCTTGCCATTCGATATCCACGCTCCAAGTATTGCACCTAAAATTAAAAAACCAATCTGTAAACTCAACTCTTTATCAATCCATTTGTTTATGAGAGAAAAGATTAACACAATAGTCAAGATGATAATTAACAATAAGGTAATAATATTCTTAAACCATCTCCCAAAAATATTTTCTATATATGGATTAATTTTTATCCCAGTCATTAATTATTTTATAGTAG
>PFTQ01000049.1:0-4657 GCA_002789635.1 Candidatus Aenigmarchaeota archaeon CG_4_9_14_3_um_filter_37_18
AAAAACATCACCAACAGTTGCATATGTTCCTGCAGGGGAGTGGCTGACAGTAATTATTGTGGATGCGTTGTCGTAGGTTGCCCCGTCGGATGCGTTGACAGTGCAGTTCCACACCTCACCGACCTTATGCTCTGAAGGCAGAGTCAATCTTTTTATCGCACCGCTCGTTGACTGATTGGTTGCTGAAAAGTTGAACACACCATTCTTATACCATGTGAAAGTGATGTTGACATCATTGTTCGGAGTGTAAACAGTTGCTGAGCAGTTCATCGGAGACAGGTATTCGTAAGCAGGATCTGGAGAAATAGAAACCTGCTCTATTTCCGTCTCGTTGTAAACCTTGATGCTGACATTGTAGAGAAAGGGTGATGTCCCGCCAGAGTTTTTGTTTAATCTGGCTTTGTATTGGAAATACCTTGTGACATTAACTGTTTCGTTTATGTACTCTACGTTCGAGTTGTTGTACCACTGGCTCGTGGAATTGGAAGGCCCGACAAAATCTGCGTCAGAGCAGTCGCTTAAAGCGCACGTCCTGATTTGCATGACTATTGAGTTGTTGTACCATGTAAAATTGTGGAAGGTGTCGTTGACATACTGATATGTCCAGTCATCCGCTAAGGAAGCGCAGATAATGAATGAAAGGAAAAGAAGGCTGGCTAAACCTATTAAAATCCATTTTTCTTTGAATCTTTGGTTTTCAGCTGCTCGAAGCATCTAAATATCCTCCTGAATGTAATTCCGACATTAAACAAGAACATACCCCCAAATTGAGCCTTTGTGCAGTATTTTTTCGAAGCTTTTTGCTTTCAATGTATATAACAAAATTTGTTATAAAGAGGGATTTCGCTAAATTGATTAGTAGATTTATGGGATTGCGAGAATTCTTAAAGCATATCGTACAGATGAGGCTTGTTTTTTTAAATGGTTTGCTGATTGATTCATGAGGCATTTTACACAACCCCCCAAAATACTTCTCATGCAAGCTCCTTTTCAGGCTATGCGTGTCGGCATGATACAAATAAGCTTCCCAGCTGCCGACGCTTTCCATAAGCTTATCGAAAGAAATTCTATCGCGGTTGTACTTCCATATTTTCTTCTTAACTCTTGCTATGAAACGTTTCACTGTCTTTTTTCTAACAAATCCACGAGTTGAAAATATCATGTAGAGGTTATCTTTAACATCACCTAATCGTGCAATAATCGTGCAGCATACTTTCTGAATCTTTTTTATGCCAATCATTGCACATTCAATTTGCGCCGTTTTTGTACCCTGTTTCCTAATCATCACCTAATCATCACCTAATCTAAATGCATAATATGTAGCCCTGCCCCTCCCTTCTTTGGATAAGATTCCTTTTTCAACCAGATCGATGAGATCTTCATGGGCTGTTTTATGGGAAACCCCGTTAATGCTCCTATATTCGGAATTTGCGATTGATCCATGTATATGAATCCGACATAATTCCGACATAATTCCGACATTAAACAAAAACATACCTAGCACCCCGCCTCTTCCCAATTCTTTTTATCAAATTCTTTTTGATCAATTCGTCAAGATCACGCAAAGCAGTCCTATCAACAATATTAAACAAGTTTCTATACTCTTCATTTGAGATTGACCTATGCTCCTCAATATATTTCAAAGCCTCCTTCTGCCGTTCATTCAAATCAAGAGCATCTATGTCGGGTATTTTCCTAACATAAGGGTTCCTGAAGCGTATGATAAATCTTCCAAGCTTTTCTTCTATCTCTGGTTTTGGCAGCTCCCATTTTTCCAGCGCTTCTCTTATCCTAAGAAAGCCGGTCCCGCGTTTGTCCATCATCCCCAAATCACCAAACACTTTTGCCAGAACATTGTTCCTTGTCACCGGAGTGTATTCATTACCTTCCAGCTCTTCAATGGTAAGCGGCCTTAACACTTCACCGGGGCTGATAATTTCCACTTTAGAGTCGAACATCCTTACAAGTATATCCTCCCTGTTATGCCAATCCCTGTGAACCAGCGCATTGATTACGGACTCCTTCAGGACTTCAATAGGGTATTCTGTTCTAATTCGTGTTTCCCTGAATCCAACAACTTTGGCAGGAGTCCTCATGTTTCTGAGGAAGAATTTTTCAAGGCGTTCGGCAATATCAAACAAAGTGCCTTTTACATCTTCCCTGTCCAGCCATTCGATCATCCTGTCTCCGACAAATCTGTCTGCCCTCACCGTGCTGTACGGGATATTCAAATATGGATTTTTGCCAAATAATAAAATGCCAGCTATTGTCGGCGTAATTTTGCCGTTATCATCTGCCGCAAAATGCTCTTTTAACATTAGTTCTCTCAAATAATCTTTTTTTAGTTGTTTAGTGAGGCTGCTCTTTCTGAAATACTCCTTGATTTTTGTTAAGTCCAGATCATCCAATGCGGCATGTTTAACAGGAGAAGTGTCTTGGCTTTCAGATGAACCCTCCCTGTATAATCTAGCTATTTCTTCCCTGTTCGCATCAATAACAGATGAGCCAATTCTAACTTTTGGCGCTGGTTTGCCCCTGACAAAATAGGGTGTCTTCCTGCCTTTTGGGCAGTGAATGATTATGAAATCCATGTTATTGTATTTCATAAATTCTATTCGAGGATCTTCATCCAATTTGCACCAGTGCCTGATAATCTGAGTGAATTTATGCTCTGTGCCCTGCGGGTTCTCTAAACCGACTGGCTGCCTATTGTCATCAACGCCAAGAATAATTTTGCCGCCGCGAGAGTTGTAGAAAGCTGTAACCAGACTGGCTGTCTTTTCCGAATCAGGCAAATCTAATTTAAAATCCAAGCCTTTGTTCTCTTTATCTGCCAATAATATTTCAAATTTTGTTTCTTTCATTCACATCACACTTCCAAAATACTTTTCATGCAAACTCCTTTTCAGGTTATAGGTATCGGCATGATCCAAATAAGCTTCCCAGCTGCTGACGCTTTCCATAAGCTTATCAAAAGAAATTCTATCGCGGTTGTACTTCCATATTTTCTTCTTGACTCTTGTTATGAAACGTTTCACTGTCTTTTTTCTGGCAAGCATGTGAGCCGAGAATATTTTATAACCGAGTATGTCCACGCCTAAAAATACAGGGGACACACTAACTTTCCTTGGATGAAGTGTTAAATTCAGCTGCGTTGACAAAAACGACTGTATTTTTCTTTTTTGATACCATAAAATATCCTTTGCTTCGTGGAAAATAACAAAATCATCCATGTATCTGACATAGAGTTTGGATTTTAGCTCATTCTTAACGAACTGGTCAAATTCGTTGAGATATATATTGGCGAATAATTGTGATGTAAGATTGCCTATCGGTATGCCTTTTTCCCTGTTAGTGCTGTCGATTATTTCATCAAGCAAACTCAGCAGCTGATGGTCTGCTATTTTCTTTCTCACTATCTTTTTCAAGATGGAATGATCAATACTAGGAAAATATTTGGAAATATCGCATTTTAGTGTATAGCCTGCACCGCACTGCTTAACAAATTTTTGCACTCTGTTTATGCCGGCATGGGTGCCTTTACCAATCCTGCATGCATAGCTGTCATGGATGAATCTCTTGTCAAAAATAGGTTCTATGATGTTGCAAATCCCATGTTGTACAACCCTGTCTTTGAATGGAAGTGCGGATATCTCCCGTCTTTTAGGCTCAAAAACTATGAAATTTTTATACTCTCCGGTTTTGAATTCTCCTTGCGCCAGTTCATCTTGGATTTCGATTAGCCTGAGCTCCAAATAGTATGTGAACCTGACTACCTCTGGCCGTGTTGTCTTTCCTTTTTTGGCCTTCAAATATGCATTGTATAGGTTGCCGAAATCACATATTTTAGGCATTAGATTCTTGTAAGTTTTCATTTCATATCACCATAAAATGGGAAAGCAGGGTTCGACACAGCTACTAGCCGCTCTCCCATTGGTTTTATATTCAGTTCCTCCATATTTGGGAGAAACTTGGGATTGAATTGATGGACCCGCCTCGTGCTGTCCAATATCTTCGCAGAGATAAAGGATCTGACCTGGAGGGTGCTGCAGCAACGGAAGCCGATGTTCGGGTTCACATTCGACGGTTCGTTGTTCAAGTTCGCATAGAACGGGCCAGCATTGGCACCATTGTCCCAATTGCCGCCGCGGATAACCGCCCGGCCGCAGTCGTATCTCAATCCAGCCCAGTCCCTTGAAGAAAGGACCATTTTTATTAAAAATCGAGTCAATTTTACCCCCCCCCCCACAGCAAATT
The DNA here is from genome assembly GCA_002789635.1 of Candidatus Aenigmarchaeota archaeon CG_4_9_14_3_um_filter_37_18. GTDB lineage: Archaea > Aenigmatarchaeota > Aenigmatarchaeia > CG10238-14 > CG10238-14 > CG10238-14. Next base: position 4,258 of record PFTQ01000049.1, read on the forward strand.
TTTTATACCAGCCGCCAAGCATTCTTCCTATTTCATTGACAAGCTTAGAGGCGTATTCATATTGCTGAGTTGAAATGAACTGAAAATCTTTGGCCAGCCTAAAGTAGATTCTAAGTTTATCCAGCTCCACAATTGTATATTGCAGGGCTTTTGTTTTGTCGAACTCGTTGTTGGACTGTATTACCCCCTCCATAACATTCAATCCTGTATTTTCAATTTTCTGACCCAAAGTCCACTTTTCTGATTTTGGAAATTTGTTCAGCAGTGTATGCAGCCATTTTACCATTTCATATGTTTTGTGGAAAATTTTCATATCTTCAAGCATTTTATCACCTCAATTTTTTTCCCGACCGTTTTAGATTCAACATTCCAGATTCACCTCAGATTTTCAGATTTCAAC
>PFTQ01000049.1:4775-4930 GCA_002789635.1 Candidatus Aenigmarchaeota archaeon CG_4_9_14_3_um_filter_37_18
GAAAACCGCCCGGCCTGTCTGCGTCCCTGCCGCAAAATACACCCCGTCATTCCCGTATTTTGTTGTGTTTGCATTCGTTGATGTGTAAAAGCCGCTGTCAGACGGATAATACCATCCTGCTGTTCCAGACGGAGCTATTGCTGTCACTGTATCAT
>PFTQ01000049.1:4939-5780 GCA_002789635.1 Candidatus Aenigmarchaeota archaeon CG_4_9_14_3_um_filter_37_18
CATAGACATTCCCGACCATATCATACACGCCTTCCGAGGAGACGCAGCCTGTCCTGTTCATTGCAAGGCATGCACGATTGCTTGCTGCTGATGCATTCAGAGAGCAGGCTGAGTTGGTGTTGCAGTTGTACGGGTTGGCTGAGAGGTCTGCCGGCAGATTCCACACTATGCCCTTCAGATTGGCTGCTGCAAGCCATTCTTCGCTTGTGCATAAGTATTTGCCTGCGTTGGCGCACATCTGCCTCGCCTGCTTCTGGGAAACTTGAACGAACGGGGCAGCATTTGGACGGGAGGAGGCATTGACTGTTGTTCCTGTGTATGAATCCACTCCGCCGAATACGCCTGAGTAAGAGCCTGAAGAACATGCATCGCAGTAGCTGGTGTAATTGGCTCTGCAGTTTATTCCTATGTTCTCGCATCCTTCCACAGAGGCTTCATACTTGTCTATGCAGAATCCGCCAAGCTTGTCAATATAAGTCATATTCTCAGGGCATGTCCCTGGCTTGCCCTGCCACTCCAATCTTACAAATGTCGAGTTTTGGCCAAAATCTATCACAGAGGATATATATTCACCCTCTGAAACATAAGTTGTATTGGTCCCGTCAGTCCAGTTTAACTGAACAGCCTGCAGGGTGCTGTTATATAATGTGTTGTTGAATGCTCCCCCTGCCAAATTGCTGCCTAAATGACTGTAATTAAAACCAACCACAGCCATGACTAAAAACAAAAAAATCGAAATCCAGCCTATTAAACCTATTTTTTTTATTTTCATTTTTTTCCACCTCTGTTTAAGTTGCGATATGAACATGATTTAACCGCCGCTAATAATGATATAATCATC
>PFTQ01000064.1 GCA_002789635.1 Candidatus Aenigmarchaeota archaeon CG_4_9_14_3_um_filter_37_18
TATTCTTTAGCAGAGGTTGCTATCTGCGGGGAGAATGGGTGCGAGACGCCGTATGAATCCTGCCAGAACTGCCCGACAGACTGCGGTATATGCCCAGCAGGCGCAGCGGCTGCGGGTGGAGGCGGAGGAGGAGGGGGCGGAGGAGGAGCAAGCCTGGAAGATATTACATCCGAAATTGCAAAAGCCATACCCCCGCCAGTCTCATTAAAGAAAAATGCAATAGAAGCTGTCTTATACAGAGGCGAGTTCAAGCTCGATTCAATCACGCTTACAAACAACCTCAAGTCAAACGTCATAGCCCGTCTATCTGTAAATGGAACAGCATTCCCGTTGGTAACCCTGGAAAAAACCGAGATAAACATCCCATCCAAGGAAGAAATATCTACCCAAATCAAGCTGGAAGCGCCGGATGATATCGGATATGGAACATACACTGGAATGTTGTCAATCGATTTTAACAGCTCGGCAATCCCATCCCTCTCACTCCCGATAACCATCAAAGTAATCGAAAAGATGGAGCCGCTGCTGGATGTCAAAGTCGAAGCAATAACTAAAGAAGTCTATCCAGGGGAACATTTGAAATTCGGAACCACAATCTACAACATGGGCCAGACAGACAGGGTGGATGTGGTGATGAATTATTCTGTGAAGGTTGCAAGGACTGAAGAAGTCATAGAAACAATGAGCGAAACGCTGGCTGTGGATACATCCAAGTCCTTCTACAGGTCGATCAACATTTCCAAAGACACAAATCCAGGCCAATATATAATAGAAGCGACCGGGACATATGCGTACAACAACAAAACAGCCACATCCCTGGACACATTCCAAGTAGTGTCAGAGCCGTTCTTGGTACGGATAATCAAGGAGGCTTTATCATTCAGGATGTACGGCATACACATATGGCAATTGTTTGTTATTATTATAATCATCATCATCCTGATAAGGGCTTACTTGAAGATGAAAGAAAAATGGATAGAAGAAGCAAAGAAACGCCTCAGGTATACATTCCCAGTAGACCTAAGAAAGCTGCCCAGAAAATCTGCGAGGTCACTCTGGATAGGGAAGATTGCAGAGGCTGGCAAGGATGCTTATTTGGATATGGATGATTTGACTGTGCATCTGCTGGCTGCAGGCGGAACAGGAAGCGGAAAATCTGTTGCTGCAATGGGTGTAGTGGAAGAATTGCTAGACAAAGGCATCCCCGTCCTAGTGTTCGATCCTACAATGCAGTGGACAGGATTTATGAAGCCATGCACAGAAGACCATATGACAAAATTCTACGAAGAATTTGGAATGAAGAAGGAACGAGCCAAGGCGTACAAGACTAACCTGATTTATGTGGAAGACCCAGATAAGTTTGAGATAGATGTCAAGAAGTGTATGGAAAAGAAAGGCGAGCTTACTATTTTCGGCATATCCAAATTAAGGTCAGGACATATGGACAAGGCAGTCCAGAAAGTCATCGATTCAGTGTTCGATGCAAGCCTGCCTGAAAGCAGCCAGCTGAAAGCTATGCTTGTGTTTGATGAAGTACATAGGCTGCTGCCAAAGTACGGCGGTACCAGAGGGTATATCTCATTAGAAAGAGGTATGAGGGAATTCCGTAAGTGGGGACTCGGGATGATAATGATATCGCAGGTATTGAGCGACTTCAGGGGAGCAGTCAGGGCAAACGTCGGGACAGAGCTTCAGTTAAGGACAAAGTACTCAGGAGACTTGAACAGGGTGAAAGAAAAGTACGGCGGCAACTATGTGAAAGCTGTGGTAAAGGAAGGTGTTGGGACAGCATTGGTCCAGAACTCAAAGTATAATGACGGGCTGCCATACTTTATCAGGTTTAGGCCTCTGCTGCACTCGCCTCACAGAATACCAGAAGAAGAATTGAAAGTATTCAAGGAGTTCATGAATGTCATAATCAGCTTAAAGAAATCTGCAGAAGAGCTAAAGGCTAAAGGAGTTGATACATCAAGCATAGATCTCGAGCTTACACTCGCAGAAAACAAGATTAAGGAAGGAAAGACAAGAATGACTCAGCTGTATATAGACTCAGTCAAAAAAACAATCGAGAAGATGCAGGGCAAATCTTAGCCATCAAAAACCCTTTTATATCTCCTTAACAAATAATTTATTTACAAAAAGAAATCAATTAAGTTTAGGGAGTAATTCCTTATACTTCACAATTTTTTGCTCTTTACTCATCCGTGCAAAACGGGGAGATGGAGGCGGTAAAGTGACAAGTTCTGTGTTCGGGTAATGATTAATGATGTCCTTAAAAATTTTTTTCTACAAAATAACTAGAGAAAAATATTTTTTTATTTGATTTTTTCATTAAGTGTTTTAGTCAGTTTTAAAATGATAGGTTTTATTTTCGGTTCATTCCTTTTGAGATAGTCATAGTTGATAAAAAATCCTTTATATGCAATTTTATTTCTCAGAATCCTTAATTGGTCTATAAGAAATATTTCTTCTTCTGTGAACTGCCTGTAAAAATTTTTCAGAAACCCAACCAAGACTTCATGGCTTAAAGTTTTGTATCCATCTACAGCCATTAATGCTGTGATTGATTCTTTAATTATCTCATAATAATCTTCAACTACGAGGGAAGCAAACTCTTTCTTATCTTTTACTTCAAGCGCTTTTAGTCTTACTTTTATCATTTTTTCAATTGATTTAGCTATTTCTTTATCTGGACTAATTCTTCTAACTTCTTCATCTGATTCTTCCCATAATTTCATTCAACCACTTTCAGATATCCATATATGATTATGCCATTCACAATGTTGTTTAATAACTCCTTAGGGATGTTTTGTATTTTATCTTCAAAATGTAGGCTAATTTTCCTATTCAGTTTTTTCTCAAAAATTTTTAAATCCACTTTTTTCTCTTTGGCTATCAAAAACAAATCTATATCGCTTTCCTCAATATCCTCTCCTTTTGAAGCTGAGCCGAATAGAACTATTGCATCTGGAATAACAGTATCAACCAATAAATCAACAAGCCCCGATTCGTGAAGCCGGATCAAAACATCATTTTTTTTGTATATTTTAAATATCTCTGTTTTATCTGAAGTGTAACTATCATAAACGCCTCCATTTATTTTTTTAACAAATCCTTGTTTTTCCAGGTTTTTCACATGATTTATTACAGACGGCAATCCTAGTTGGATTATCCTAGAGATTTCCCTCAGCTGAAATTTTCTCGTTGGGTAATCGAAAAAAATTCTCAAAATCTTGTATCTGATATAATTTTGTATCATATGATATATTTTTATATCAACTGATATATAAAGTTATCTGTTATTCAACAAGCTACTATTTTTCCCTATAAAATTGCAGGATGCCTGATCTAACTTGAGGCAAATAGCTTTTATTTATTCTAATCCATAATATTTTAAGTGGTAATGTTGGACATTCAAAAAAAGGCTTTAGTTTTAGCAGCAGCGTCTAGCCTTATATTCGGGCTGTCTATTCCTTTAAACAAACACTTTCTTTTAGGGATTGATGTTCCTGTGTTTCTCTGGTTGAGGTTCTTTTTTATAGCTGTGATGCTGCTTGGATTTTTGCTTATCAAAAAAAAGTTTGACTTCAAAAGATTCGACAAGATTCAATGGATGTATATATTAGGCGTTTCTTGCTTATGGACTGTGTTTTCTCTTTTGTTTTTCTATGGCTTGAAGATGACTTTGCCCAGTCATGCGACTTTCTTTTATATCGGCTTTCCTATCCTAATAATTCTTCTGGGAATTTTGTCATTTAAAGGGAGAGCAAGCCCAAAAGAATTCATCTTTATGACTGTCTGGATATTAGGCGTGCTTTTAGTTTTCTTTCTAAGGTCAGAAAAAACTGACTTGTGGAACCCTCCCTTAGGGGATGTTCTTGCTATTGGGTCTGTTTTTGCTTTAAGCTTTGCAGGCATATTTTATAAAAAGTCGATGATCAAGGATGAAGATGCGCCAATAGTTTTATTTTTTAGGTTTTTATTTGGGTTTATTTTGCTGGGGATGTTTCTGATATTTTTTGGGAGAACCCAGTTGACTGATTTAAATGGATTGAATGTTTTATTTGCTCTTTCATCCGCGATGCTCATGGGATCTTCAGTATTTTTATGGGTTTACTCTAGCGGCTTGACTGAAACAAAAAAGATTTTTTTCACTGTTTTATTAGCTCCAATAGCAACTTTTGCATTAAGTTTTCTAATGTTCAAAGAGCCTGTGTCATTAATCCAGATAGTAGGATATCTGTTGATATTGGCCAGCTTCTGGCTGATTTTCAGAAAATCCCCCGACAGGCTAAGGATGTTTGATGTTTAGATACAGCTTTTTTCTAACCACCGGCTTTTCCTGGAATTAAATCATCTTCATTAAGGAATATACCATCGGCTGGCCGAATACAAAGACTGCTTTCGCAAACTCCACGCCCCCGGATAAAAGATCAATTTTTGTAAACACCATCTTCTGATTATTCTTGTCATGCTCTGAAATGAACCTGTTGATTATATCTTTTATTTCAAAAACCGATATGCCTTTTGGCGCACCCACAAATATGCTTTGGTCTACTATATCGGAAATAGCATTGACAACAGAGCCTTGAATCACATTATTTATTTCCAATGCTATAGACCTCTCCATCTCGCCCAAGTTTTGGTCTTTGCCGATTTCCCTGTTATTTATTATATCACCCAGGATTGATAATTTCTGGGGTTTTATTAAAAAAAGAGATAAGAATGGGTAATTTAAGCCAGGAATAAATGTCATCAGCGACCCATCCTCAAATTCCACTTTTTTCAGGTCTTGCGGACTAATTATTAAGGCTTCTGTGTTGGTATAAAAGCTCGCCCTCATAGTATCAGTTACAGCCCGGGAAATAGAATCGGATATTAGATTGGAAAATTTAACCAGTATCTTATCTTCTAAAACTCCTTTGTATACCTTGCTTTGAAAGTCAACTAATTCTTGATCAGTCATTTAATAATTATAGCCGGAATGAAAATATATTGTTAATGTTTTATACAGAATTGATAATTTTAGCTATTGATGCGATTGGTTTAACCATTCT
>PFTQ01000056.1 GCA_002789635.1 Candidatus Aenigmarchaeota archaeon CG_4_9_14_3_um_filter_37_18
AGCAACAATAGCAACACTTGAGGGAACAACTGCTAATATAGCAACTGGAAATGTAGTGAGTGTCAATGCAACAACATTGAATGCAACAGGAACATTGAACGCAACATTCGGAACAGTAGCAGACTTAGACTCAACAACTGGAAGAATAACAAATGTTACAACAACAGATTTGAATGTATCAGAAACAGCAATAATACCAACAGTAATGATTCCAAATGTAGGAGTTACTGGGCAATTATACTACAATTCAACATTCGATTGTTTGGCATACTACAACTCAACAGATTGGAAATGCAGTAATGGAACTGTATTGGTAGGATAAGGGAGGTGAAGTCATGAAAACAGAAAGACTTTGCCTACTTATTGGATTTTTGCTACTAGTACCTTTAGTTTCAGCAGGAGGAGTAACACTTGCAACAGCAGCAACAATAGCAACACTTGAGGGAACAACTGCTAATATAGCAACTGGAAATGTAGTGAGTGTCAATGCAACAACATTGAATGCAACAGGAACATTGAACGCAACATTCGGAACAGTAGCAGACTTAGACTCAACAACTGGAAGAATAACAAATGTTACAACAACAGATTTGAATGTATCAGAAACAGCAATAATACCAACAGTAATGATTCCAAATGTAGGAGTTACTGGGCAATTATACTACAATTCAACATTCGATTGTTTGGCATACTACAACTCAACAGATTGGAAATGCAGTAATGGAACTGTATTGGTAGGATAAGGGAGGTGAAGTCATGAAAACAGAAAGACTTTGCCTACTTATTGGATTTTTGCTACTAGTACCTTTAGTTTCAGCAGGAGGAGTAACACTCAGGAGTGGCGATGAATTATATGCAACAAATCTTACATTCAAAATAAACAACACAATAATGTTCGAAAGTCCAGTGCAGATATCAAATGATGGATATGTAATTTTTGGAACACAAAATTTCTCCGTTTATCCATTGACAGCAGGGGAAGTGAATGTAACCATATTAAACCACACAAATACCAGCGCAAGTAATGGAACCAATTTCTGGTTCTTACTTCAAGGCCAAAACACAGATGTTACCGTATATATAAATAATATACCAGGTGCATCAAGATATGTTGTAGAGACAGACAGCGATGGGGTGCAGACTTCAGAAATTGCAAATGATTATGCAAGCAGCTTTGCATTTACTTTGAATGCAAGCACAACAGGAAAATACATAAGAGTTGGATTTTCAACTCCCGCTGCTGCAGCTTCAACTGGAGGCGGCGGTGGAGATGGCGGATCAATATCTGGATCTCCTGCGACAACTACAACAATACCTGTAGTAACAACAACTCAAAGAACAGTAACCACAGTTCCAACAACTACCATAACTCAGAGAGTAACAACTACAACCGAAAAAATAATAGAAGAGCCAATAAGGCCGTCAATTGGGTCAAAAATGATAACAATAGTGCTATTGATTCTTGTAACAGTTGCGGTAATAGTTTGGCTATTTCAATCTTTAAAGAACCGGTAAAACCTAAAAAGAATTATTTTTTCTTCTTTTTTATAGAAACATTTTTATTCTCGGAAGTAGAATATATATTTATAAATTATACCGCCGAGGGTTTAAAGTGAATAAAAAATTGATTTTATCTATATTCTTTGCGTTTTCTTTATTTTTGGCCACCGCTTTTGCGGAAAATTGTTGGGATTATAGTGATACTGACGAGACAACCTGTGAAGGTTCTGGTTCTTGTACTTGGCATGAGGATCCTTGGGGTAGTTGGTGTGAAGAAACAGGATGCTGGAATCTTTGGACTCAGGAATCTTGTCTGTAGGCTAATAATGAAAGTGATGTTGCTAATTTCATAAATAAATCATGTTCTTGGTCTGATTCATCCTCCGGGTCGTGCATGGGGCTTGACTGCTGGGCATTTGATGGCAATCAAACTGGATGTACAGGTGCAAGTGCAAATTATGGAGTAGAATGTAGTTGGTCATCAGAATGTGTTGGCCCTCCTGAAAAAGGATGTTGGGGTTATACAAGCAATGGAACTTGTTCAGCTGTAGCTGGATGCAACTGGGGTATGTGCTACAAAAAGAGTTGTTGGGATTATACTACAGAGTCTACATGTGAAGATTCTGGTTCAGTAGGTTTTAGTGGAAAACAATGCCAGTGGAAAACCTATTCATGGGGAGGCGAATGTCAGGAGCAGGCATGCTGGTCTTATACTAATAAAACTGATTGTCAAGCAGATAATTGTACTTGGAATGGAGCCTGTATGGAAACTTGGTGTGGAGATTATAGTGGAACAAATGCCAGCGCTTGTGTTAATAATTCTGTTGGTTTAAGCTGCAGTTGGGATGCTGCTGGTAGTTGGTGCAATGATAAAGGCTGCTGGAATTATCCCAATCAAAATAATTGTAATGCTCAATCAGGATGTATTTGGGATACATATGAAGGTGGATGGTGTGAAGAGCAAGGCTGCTGGAATTGGGAGGGTCAGGAAACAAATTGTACAGATGTAGATGCAACACTTCATCCAGGATTAGCTTGTGCTTATGATGATCCTTGGTGTTTTGAGAATGTTACTGCTAAAGGTTGCGGTGATATAGGAAGTGAAAGAGATTGTATGGATACATTCTATTGCTGGTGGAATTATACTGGAAGCACATGCAATGATCCGTCTGGAGAAGGACAATTAACTGAGTTTATAGAATGGAATCCAGGATGTTTTATCTTTGATATGGATCAGAGTATTTGTGTTAACACTACTGGCTGTTATTGGAATACTTCATCATCTCTTTGTAAATATAATGATACAGAAATGTTGACTAATGAATTGAATTGCAGTTTAATCAATAATCAAACTGTATGCAATAGTATACCCGCTTTTAGCACTTGCTGTAAATGGCAAGGCAGTAGTTGTGCAAAAGATCAGTTTGATCAATCCTGTCACAATCAAATGGAAGAACCTCCTGCGGGAGCTTACTATTGTGAGGATTATAATGCTTACACAAATAATGAGACATGTTTAAAGATTGCAGGATCTCCATGGTATATGCCTTGTAAATGGAATAATGTGACAGAAAGATGTGAATTTAAAGGGGATGATATTTTTGCAAGTGGAGAAACTAATATTATGAAAGTGGACAATAAACAGAATTGTATTGCGGCAGGAGGCAGCTGGCTTCTAGAAACTTATCCAAGCACTAATGATCCTGATACTGCGATAAAGAAATCCTTAGGAAGGTGTGATTATAAGTTTGATGACGAGAGAAATTGTGATAAAGAATGCTATGCCTGTGATTATAAGACAGATAAAACTAACTGGGCTTCTTTGTATGGAGCAAAGGAGGCTTGCATAGAATCAGCATTAGGAATTTGTGGATTTACTAGCGATTCAACTGCTCCTAACGGTTTTGGGTACTGTAAACCAAAAACTGAGTTTAAGAAAGGGCTGACGGGAGGAACTTGTGATAATGATTGTGGAGCATGTACATTTATGGGTGATCCTGCAGCAAGTGCAGGTAAAAAACCTTCTGATTATTGTGGATCAAGTAAAGCCAAATGTAAATGGGTTGCCGACCCAGCCCATAAAGATGATGACTCTTATGGAATATGTGTTTCTGGTTCAGAAAAAACTTGTGAGCAAAAATGTGATAAATGTTACGATGAATCCACCTGTAGGCAGTATGGTGGAAAGAATGGGAATGAAAGTGCAGATTTAGCTGCTGTTTGTGAATGGAGCAATGGCATGTGTGTATATAAATCTGGAGCAAGCAAGATGGAGATTTGTTGGGATGGAACAGATAACAATGGAGATAATAAAATAGATTGTGCTGATTCAATGTGTTTCTCTGATCCTTTCTGTGGGGGAGGAATGATGTTTAGTTCATTTGGAGTAGATTGTTTCATCTTTACTGATAATAGCAGCTGTGTAGATGGTGGTTGTGCTTGGGTAAATGAGAATTGGGGAAGCTGGTGTGATATGCCTGGAGCAGTTTGCTGGAAGAATGACGGAACTAATGAAAGCTATTGTGAAGAAGGCGGGACTTGTGAATGGCATTCTGGTTTTGGCGGCATGTGTGAGCAGGATTGGGATATGGGAGGCGGCATGAATGCTTGCATGAATATGGACAATACAACATGTGAAAACCAGACTGGTATAGATGCTAATTGCACTTGGGTTGTTGATGATTGGTGTCAAAATGTTGGGGGAACTTGTGAACAGAGTTCAGGTTCTACAGTATGGAAAATGTGTGATAATCTCTATGGAGGAATGAGTTCTGGCGGTGCTGATCCAACAGCTTGTGACGCTGACGCTTCATGTTTTTGGAAGCCAGATCCATGGTGCGCTTTACAATCAACAAATGCAGGCTTTTGTGATCATAAAAGTTTTGCATGCAATAAGTATAAGACAAATACATCTTGTGTAAATACAACCAATAATAATAATGATTTTTGTAGTTGGAAACAAGGCGGGGCTTGGTGTGAGTGTACTTGGCCTGTAGATTCAAGCCATCCAATTGGATGTACAGCATTTTGCAGCGATTATTCTAATAATCAGACAGCTTGTGGAGGACATAGCAGTAATGGTTGTGAGTGGAGAAGTGATAGTTGGTGTGAAGGAAAAATGATGAGTGGTGGAGAAGGCAGTTGCTGGAGTCAGAATGTAACTACTTGTGATACAACATCAGGCTGCAGCTGGACAAATGGTTTATGTGACCCTCCAGGATTTGGAGGAGAAATGATGATGGGGATGTCTGGCGGCAGTGGAGTAAGTGGAGAATCATCAATGTCTATGGGCGGCTTTGGGATGCAGTGTATGATACATGATGGTAACCAAACTGCCTGTCAAGAACAGACTGGTTGTGGTTGGTTTAATGAGCCTTGGCCTTTCTGTGATATAAACTTTGCAAGCAATTGCCCGCAATATAGTTATAATCAGACTGTTTGTGAAAATGAAACAATAACTGGTGGAAGATGTAAATGGAATTCAGTCAATAGCTTCTGTGATGAGAAAGCATTTGAGTGTTTCTGGAATACAACATTACAGACTAACCTAACAGCTTGTGATGAACACCAATTATGTTTCAATAATAGTGAGCGTTGTGATCCTCTTGGATTCAATGCTACAACACAGAATCAGTGTGAAGACGATGATTCTGTAGGGAATGCTTCATACTTTAGATGGATGGCTGGTTGGTGTAACCCAGCTATGGCATCTCAATTCTTTGGTGGAATGGAAATGGGTTCTACGCCAATACATTTAGGAACAGATCCTGTAGGAGATGGAGGAGAAAATGAGACTGATATTACTAGTTTTGGAGTGAAAGATATGGGCTTTGCCTTTGGTTATGCAGTTACAGTAAATGATGTTTCCAATAGCGCTGCCTGTAATGGTATATTTATAGCTTCTGCAGGATCAGGTGGAGTAACAAACAAGGGACAAAACACAACCAAGTTTTATTGGTATTTAGATACAGATGGAGATTCAACAAACAATTGTAATTTAAGACACAATTCCAGTCAATCTGGTTTTGAATTTTATTTCACGAATTCATGGACTTATGACAGCAGTTCAGGAAGTGTAACTGAGAGTCCAGCAGCATATAGATGTTCAGGCGGAAATTGGACTAAGTCAGAAATAAAGGTAAGCAGTGTAAGGCAAATAATGTGCAGTCAAGTTACTGGAGCAATGATAGCCATAGAAAAGGCAGATTTAGAGAAATTCCCAAGTTTATACACCTCTGGGACTGATATTAGAGTATCAGT
>PFTQ01000055.1 GCA_002789635.1 Candidatus Aenigmarchaeota archaeon CG_4_9_14_3_um_filter_37_18
TTCAACTTTAGATATATACAGGCAACCATTAAGCCTAGGTTATGTAAGACCTGAATGTTCCAGTTACAGGAGCTGCTGCACATAAAAGTTGTTTTTCCCTCTAATACCTTCATCCCAGCCGAAACATAAGCTTATTATATTTAACTGCTAATCTATCTTCAAGACAAGGATTAGTTTATTGCGGTTAATGAGTCTAATTCTTTGTAAAAATGGAGTGATTTCAGATGTGTAGTTTGACTATAAAATGCGGCATTTGCGGTCAGTTAGTTAAATCTAGCAACTCTTCCTGGGCTAAAACCTACGGCACAGTGCATAAATCATGCTATGATACTTCTAAAAATAAAGAAGATAAATGGTTTAACAACAGAAGGAGGTGATATATTGAAGGGAACTGTAAAGTGGTTTAACGCTATGAAAGGCTTTGGGTTCATAACGCCAGAAGAAGGAGGAAAAGATGTTTTTGTCCACCAGTCAGCTTTAGATCCTGAAACCGTTTTAGCTGAAGGAGATGAAGTTGAATTTGAAATTGGAGACTCCCCAAAAGGGCCACAGGCAAAAAACGTTAAGAAATTATAATTTCGAATTCTTTGTAACCAATTAGAAATATTTTTGAATATTCTATTTTAGGTTAGTGTAGGGTTTGGAATAAATATTCAGGCTATAAAATACATGTTAATGCCTAATCTAACCATAGAGATAAAAGCTATACCAAACTCACCTTTATTCAGAATAGAGAAGAAAAACAATCAGGTAATAATACACTGCAAATCCCCACCAGAACAGAACAAGGCTAATCTTGAGATAGTCAAGGAGTTAGGAAGGCTGACTGGATCTCGAGTAAAAATTGTTAAAGGGCTGAGATCTAAAAGAAAGACTATTGTGATTGATGACATCAGCGAGGAAGAGTTCTTGAAAAAGCTATAATTTTATCATAAAAAAATTATCCAAATTATAATAACGTTTATTGCTAAAATAATAAGAGTGATCTTTATGATTCAAGACTTAATGCAAAGAATTGTTGACATTCTTGGCGATACTTATTATGGGGATGTCAGGTATGAGTCCAGCCAATCGACAGGGATAGGAAAAAACAAGAGTGAAGAATCAATTTCCACAGGGTCATCGAACGGCTTGTGCATCCGTGTGATTTCAGATAACAAATGGCACTACCTAGGCTTTGATACACTTGACAAAGAAAAAATACTTGAAGAGGTTAAGAGGCTGGTCATGAGAGTGGGAAACAAGCCATCCAAACTATGGATGCAAGACTCCTGGGAGCTGGATAAGGAGGTTCCAGTAAAAGAAAAACCTGACAGTATACCTGTTGAGGAAAGAATGCAGACTATCCGCCAAATATTCAGCCAAGCGATGACCGACAAGAGAATAGTCAACGCAAACATAGGAATGGGGAACGCAAGAAGCGAAACAATATTCATGAATACCGAAGGCTCTAATCTAAGGCAAGTCCTGCCATTCTTCAAATTTGTAATGTCAGTGACATCCAAGCAAGGCAAAAAAATGGAGAACGATTACTTCGTTCTTGCAAAACAAGGCGGATATGAGCTGCTTCGGGGAATAAATGCTGAAGATGAACTCAATAAAATTGTTAAAAATTCCATAGCAATGCTTGATGCAAAGCTGATTAAAGGAGGGAGATACGACATAATCATTGACCCGGAGATTTCCGGTGTTGTTGCGCATGAATCTTTCGGACATGGATTAGAAGCTGATCAAGTCATGAGGGACAGGTCTTATCTGGCTTCACTTAATGGGAAAAAGATTATTTCTGATCTGGTTTCTATGCATGACAATGGCGCTTTGCCTAAAGAGAGAGGGTCATTTCTTTTTGATGATGAAGGGATAAAAACCAGGGACAACACTCTGGTCGACAAAGGTGTTTTGAAGAAGTTTATGCACGACAGGCAGTCATGCATGCTGATGAACTCAGAGCCTACAGGCAATGCTAGAGCCCAGGACTTCTCGAGGAAGGTATTTGTGAGAATGACCAACACATATGTCTCGCCAGGGGAATGGAAATTCAAAGAGCTGATAGAAGACACAAGCTCAGGCTACTACCTGATTAAGAACCTGACAGGGATGGAGGACCCATTGGGCGGGAACATGCAGATGGTGATACATAGCGCGATGCAGATAAAAGATGGGGAACTGTCAGGCTTATTCAAAGGAGTGACGATATCAGGCAAAGTCTTGGAGTTCCTCAACAATGTGGATGCGGTTACTGATGATTTTGATATTCGCGGAGGCGGATGCGGGAAAGGGAAGGAAGATTATATTTCAACAGGCACAGGCGGCCCGTATATGAGAGTGAGAAATGCGGTGATTGGATGAAGCAGGAAATAATTGATCAAACTAAGAAATTGGCGAAAGACTATGACATCTACTTGCAGTCTACTGAAATCAATGAGGTGCATCTCGAGAAAAACAGGGTAAATTTTGCAAACAAGGTCTTCGACTCAGGATATGGTATACGCATTCTTAAGGGGGGAATAGGCTTTAGTGCGAGCAACATCAAATCCGATGAATTAATCAAAAAAACAATCCTTAATGCGATAAAATCTGCTGAGATGACAGAGAAGGTCAAGTTTGAATTCCCAAAACAAGGAAAATATCCTGAAGTTGAGGTGGTAGGCAGGAGAATAAAAAACAAAGGAGAGCAAGCCGTGCAGGAATATGCTGAACAACTGCTGAATGAGATGTCGAAGGATGTCTTGTTATCTTTCGGCAAGGTCAGGTCATACGACAGCTTCACAAACATAATCAATTCTGAAGGCCTTGATGTCCAGAAAGAGGACACAAACTTTATGGTAGAGTTATCGCTGATAGTTAAGAAAAATAATGTGAGGATGGAATTCTGGCCGCATGAATATAGGCGAAGGATGCAAGATCTGCCGATGGAAAGAATAAAGAAATGGATACAGATCGCTAATGACCAGACAATTGCGAAAGGGCCGAAGACCGAGCAGACTACAGTAGTGTTCTCTCCTGAAGTCGTGCTTGATGGGTTGGGGACAGTTCTAGGCAGCCATGCTACAGGCTCTGCGAAAGTGAATGACGTCTCCAGGCTTGCTGTAGGCGAGAAGGTCGCAACTGATGAATTAACTATTATTTCTGATGGATTATACCCTTTCGGCTTAGGCACCAGCGGGTTTGATGATGAAGGCGTTGCAGAGAGAAAAATCCCAATCATTGAGAAAGGCGTGTTCAAAGGGTTTGTTTATGACCAGTTTTATGCTTTGAAAGATAACACCAAATCAACAGGCAACGGCTTGAAACAGAGCGATGTGTTCTTCATGTTTGACGGTAAGTATGGAATGGAGCCTGGAAACCAGATATCCAACTTCTATGTCAAGCCAGGCGATGCCAGCTATGAGGAGATGATTGAGGATATTGATCATGGGATACTGGTTGAACAGTTCAGCTGGATGGACCCTGATGCTATCACTGGCAAGTTCTCCTCGGAGATAAGGGCTGGATATTATATTAAGGATGGTGAGATTGCTGAGCCTATTAAAGGCGGTCTAGTAATAGGAAATATCTTTGACATGATTCAGAAGATTGAGAGTATATCCGATAAGTCTGAAATTACTTCGGCTTCTAATGTTCTTGCTGGTGTTTGCCCGTACATAAGCTTCAGGGATGTTCAGATCGCTGGGAAATAGATTTATTGTCAGGATTCTAAATTAATTCAGAGAATTATGGCTGATGATAGAGATACAGAAGATTACAAGAAAATTGAATTAGATGATCTGGATGAATTCGACTTTGATAGGCGGGCTTATGATTCTTTGATTCAAGAGGCAGAAAGAGATCTAAAACGAGGTGAAGATGCTGCTCCCGAAAACTCAGGATTAGGCCAAGAAGAAAAATTAGTCATATCAGTTGTAGCAGCCATAGGCGCACTGACTTTGTTCAATATCTTATCTATCCCTACCGGAACAGCGAAAGTGATGCTTTCTGACCCGTCAACAATTGCAACTCTTCTTGGAATAGGAGTTATGTTTCTGATAGCTTTGCCTATATTTCTGTTCAGGAGAAGGAATTAAGCATACTTCCCAGATTCTCTCTTCTCAAACAAATCATACATTCTCATAATCTTGCTTTTAGCTTCCCTCAGATCATCATTAGTCGGCAGTTTTTCCAGGAATGATTCTCTTCCATAAGGCTTTAATGCATTTTTTAGGCGTTTCATTATCATCCCGCTTTCCCTGATTCTCGGGTAAATCATCAATACCAAATCCAGTTCTGCCTCAAGATATCGCCGGAATCCTGCAACCCACTTCTGATGTTCTAATTCAGATTCAAATTCTCTTGTTTTAGGTCTGCTATCAGTGTAAAATCTTGAAGCCAGCGCTGCAACCATAAGCTCTGTGTTGTCGAACAATCTTTTGATCCTGTTGTCGGCGGTTTCGCTTATGCCTGCGATGCTTTTTGCAATGTCAGGAATCTTTCTGTATCCATCCTTTAATTCTCTTATTTTTCTGGAAACATCTTTCGGGTTGACGCCGCTTAAATGCCTATAAATACCCTCTATTCTTGAAATGTCTTCTTCAGGAAGTCGGTTGAATTTTCTGACAGCGCTTCTTAAGTCAGGGTCAAACCCATACAATTTTTCTATTGTAGACTTCATGTCAAATTCCGGAAGAGCCATAACTAATTCCTAGCATTACAGGATTTAAAATGATTTATTTTAACTAAAACCAAAATAGTATTAAATACGCGCTGATATCTATGAAAGAATCAAAAACCCGAGACTTCCAGTCCATTCTAGAA
>PFTQ01000015.1 GCA_002789635.1 Candidatus Aenigmarchaeota archaeon CG_4_9_14_3_um_filter_37_18
TTTTCCTTTGGTTTAGTTTCAGCATATGGAATGCTGGTTTTGTGTAGTCTTCTTTTTTTACCGAGAGGACATTAATGCGGGACAACACACAAAATAAACAATTATACTAGCACTTAAAAATAAAAGAACTATAAAATACCCGGACAAAGCACCAATCATTTTCTTCAAATTCAACACCTATGGCTATATTCTACAATACTTATTTTTTCTTTGCAACTAAAACACTTTTGGTCTTTAATCTTATTATCAACCATAGAACACCCATATCTTGCTATCAATAACTCGCCACATTTAGGGCAGTAAGTATTATTCATAGGATTACCTGGATCTTGCGATGTATATGCATAAACATATTTTAGGCCAGCTTTCTTTGCAATATTTCGGCATTTCTTCAGAGTTTCCACAGCAGTATAAGGGAGATTTAAACATTGATAACTAGGAAAGAACCCAATAAATTGAATAGGAACATTCTCGCTTAAATTGTCTTTTATCCATCTAGCTAGCTCTTCAACTTTCTTAAGATCATCACCAATCTTTGGGATAATCAGGTCAGTGATTTCAACGTGAACACCGTTATCAAAATAGCGCTTCATTGCTTCAAGAATGGGCTTTCCATCAGGGACAGAGCAATAATCCCTTAGAAACTTTTGGTCAAGCGAACCTTTGACATCAACAACCGCAGCGTCAAGATACTTTGAAATCTTATCTATAGCCTCTTCTCCTGCATAGCCATTAGTAACAAAAACATTGTATAATCCTTCTTTCTTAGCAAGTTTAGCAATATCGTACGCATATTCAAAAAACACTGTCGGCTCTGTATATGTGTATGCGATTCCTTGGCAATTATTTTCTGCTGCTATTCTTACAACTTCTTTTGGCAGAACTTTTTTTCCAACTATCTTTTCTGTCTGTGATATATTGGGATTGCAACAAAATTTACATCTAAAATTACACCCCACAGTCGACAAAGACAATACTTGTGATCCCGGATGGAAATGAAAGAATGGCTTCTTCTCGACTGGATCTATCTGAAGGCTTTGAAGCTTTTCATATACTAATGAGTATAATTTTCCATTTTGGTTTTTTCTTACTTTACAGAACCCGACTTTCCCATCTGGTATTACACAGTTTCTTTCGCATAAATAACACTGAACTTTTTTATCTTCTAGCTTCCTGTAAAACATAGCTTCCTTCATTTACCTCAGATATATTAGTTTAAAAGCGAAAATTAATAATTCAATAGTAAGGTGATTTTATGGAAGATAAAAGAAGAGTCAACGTGAATATAGACCACAGCGAGCTAGGGTTTTTCACAGACAATGTGACTATTTCCCATAACCCGAATAAATTCATCTTCGACTTTGTCCAGGTGACTCCAAGGTTTGATAGAATAGGAGATGATATGCAGCAGTCTTTAGCAGTAAAGCACAACACAATAATAATGGACCCGATAATGGCCAGGAACATTCTTGAAATCCTAAAGGACAACCTAGAAAAATACGAGAAGAATTTTGGCGAAATAAAAATCCAGAAAAGAAAGGCTGTAAGCAAGCCGATGGAATATTCGGAAGAATCCACAAGGTATATTGGATAGGTGACTTTTTGTTAATAATGGGCATTGATGAAGCCGGGAGAGGTCCGGTTATAGGGCCGATGGTTTTGTGCGGCTTAGTTGCAACTGAAGATCAGGAAGAAGAACTGAGAAAAATAAAAGTTGCAGACTCGAAAACCCTGTCTCCCAAAAAAAGAGAAGAGCTTTCTGAAAAAATCGAGGGAATTGCAACCCATATAATAATCCTCCGAATACCCGCACATAAAATAGACGCCAACCGAAAAAAGGGGATAAACCTCAACCAGATAGAAGCAATAAAAATGGCTGAAATAATTGACATGATTAAGCCCGATAAAGTTTACATCGATTCCCCCAGTTATAATAGTAATAAATTCATGGAATACCTTTCCTCAAAACTTGAGCACAAGAAAGTAGAGATAATTGCTGAAAATTATGCTGATAAAAAATACGCTGTTGTTTCTGCTGCCTCAATAATGGCAAAAGTCGACAGGGATGCACAAATTAAAAAACTGGAACAAGAAATAGGCGAGCCTTTAGGTGTTGGATACCCGCATGATGAACTTACAATAAAACATCTCGAAAAAATAGCAAGAGAAAACAAGGGTAAGATGCCTAGATATGTAAGGACTACATGGGACACTACAAAACAAATAATCAAAAAATATGAGCAGAAAGGGTTAGTTGGGTTCTTGCAAAAAATTGGCAAAGAATAATTTTTGTCATTTAATTATAAAATCTAAATATTGTAACAAGACTGGAATTATTATTATGATCATTCCCCAACCTAACAAACCAAACTTATTCTTCTTCAGTAGATATATCGAACTCAAAATGTAAAATATCTCAATAGGGAATGTCATCCATTTACAAAACTCCTTACACCAATTTGCATACGATGATTCTCTATGTAAAAATTCAGTAAAATTATTATGTATCCCCAAAATATCAGATAAAATATCTCTAATTAAATGTTGAATTGAATAAATAAGAATAAAAATGAGAATTATCTTCCAAACTTTCAATAGAAAGTCTTTCACTTCTTAAACCACCCGCTAAGCGTAGACTGTGTCCCAGATTTCCGAATTTCTAGAAGTCTTTCAACACCCTTTTCTATTCTTTCTTGCGAGAATTCATGCTCATCTACCATTATCTTCATGATCTCATCTTTATTCGGTTCATTCCATTCTATTTCATAGTCTTGTTTTACTGGTGGATTCAAAAAGAAATCATAAATTTTGCGGGGGTCAGTTTCAAATTCCCAATCAATCTCCTTAAGAACATTCTCCAAATTTTGTTTTTCTTTCACTAATTTCAAAGCTCCTTTAGGTCCGATACCCTTTATCCCCCCAGGATTATAATCTGTCCCGACCAATATTCCCAACACAACCAATTGCTCCTGGTTTATTCCCAGTTCTGACAGCATCTTCTCCAGTTCTATTAATTCCGGCTTAATTTCAATCCACATCTGCTGGTGAGGCAACTTCCTCTTTCCTGTTATTGAAAGGTTTCTGACCATTTTTGGGGAGGCGAACAACAGCGAGTCAATATCCTGGGATCCAACTGCATATGCATCTCCTTTCCGAACAAGCAAAGATGCTTGAGCTTCGCCTTCCGACGGAGCTTCTATACAAGGTATACCCATAGCTTCAAGCAGCTTCCTGGCTTCTCCAACCATGTCAACTGTTACTTTCAATGCTCCCTGGGCATAAGTCATTATCTTCTCTTTCTCGCCTTTTTCAACAGCTTCTTCCCATTTTATTTTATTCTTGTCCCTTATTTTTTGCCTCTCCCTTAAAACTTTCATCTTGAAGTCTGGCGGTTCCCCGTCTATTACAAAAATAGGCTTTATTCCGCTTTCCAGTAATTTAATATTCCTATAAAAAACTCCAGAAAGATGCGATGTTATTCCGCCTTTCGAATCCCTCAAAGGTTCTCCAGTATACCTCTGCCTAATAATGCTTAAAAATTGAAAAAGAATATTGTAGGCATCTACTGCTATCTTCTTGCCAGACAGGGTTTCCAAATCTATTTCTGTTTTTGGGGCTAACCTAGATATCTGAACTCCCATAAATCTAATTTACCATTCAAAATATAAAAGAGATCATTTCTTCTTTCTTGTTGCCCTTTTTCTTGTTGTTTTTTTGACTTCTGGTTTTGACTCTTCCTTTTCCTCTTCTTTTGGCTCCTCTTTCTTTAATTCTTTTTCTATCCTCCATTCATCCAATTCCAGCCAAACCACAAACAATCCAATCAACATGACAAGTGGCGGAATAGAGCCAACCAACAGTGTTACTAATGACTGCCAGAGCTTAACTGTTCCGATCACTGGTATATTTATGCCGTTGCCAACACCATTCATTATTTCATATGCATACATTCCCAACGGAACTACTAGCAAAACAACTCCAATCAATAGCTTAATCATTGCACCCATTATATATCCCCCCTTCATTTAATGGAAGTAATATTGAGTTTTAGATATTTAAGTTTTGGAAATTCAATAATTATAAATATGTCTGATCCAATATCGCTTTTGGGTAATGTATCCTTCACAAATTTAGTCATATTTATAATAATTTTCGCTGTTGCTTCTCTTTTTACAAACCTTCTATCGATTGTAATTTCAAACCTGATTAAAACAAAAATTAACAACCCAAGATATAAAGTCCCAGGAAAATTGGTGCAGTATTTTTTAATGTTTGCAGTGACTTATCATGGCCTTAAATATATACTTGGATTCGAACTCAATACACTTCTCGCCACACTGGGGATATTCGGTATTGCAGTAGCTTTTGCTACCCAGCAGACCATCCAAAACTTTATTGCAGGCATTTTCATTCTTGGAGGGGGAATTATAAAACTAGACGATTGGGTAGAGATTTCTGGCCTTCCGTCTACAGGGTTATCCCAAGTAAAAGACATCTCCCTTACTAGAACAACATTGAGAGAAGAAAACGGGAGATTGATATTTGTGCCAAATTCTATTTTTATCAATAGCAAGCTTGTTAAATATTCAGGCGGGGATTTTTTCAAGGTTTCTTTTTCATTGAAAGTTTCTGGAGATAATGATTTAGAGAAAGTCCGAAAAATTGTTTTTGATATCTGCAATAAAAATGAGAAAATCCTGCCAAATATACCAGTAAAAGAAAAATCTATCCTTCGAAAACTATTGGCAAATATACCTGTTGAAAATAAGGATCTTTTATCTTTTCTGAAAAAAAGATTTGATCCAAATAAGTTTGAACCAGTTGTTCTTATAGGGGATATCAATGAGAATAAGATAACACTAAATGTTTGGATTTGGCTTTGGGAAATTGAAAATAAAGATAAAATAATTTCTTCTATACTGGGTGATATTCTAAAAGAATTTTCTAAAAACAAAATTAAACTCGGATAGAATAATTTATAGGTTAAAAACACAAAGTAATATTTGAGATATTTTGATTCTTTTCAAAAATGATATATCTTTTCTTTAAAATTTACAACTTTATTGTCTTCTATTTTAACACCTTCTTTCTCTAGGAGTTTAATTTTATTGTCTATTCCAGCTGCAAATCCCCCAACATTTCCATTAGAATTGACAACCCGATGGCAAGGGATTTTTGGGGCATTTGGATTGTTATGGCAGGCGTTTCCGACAGCGCGAAAGGCTTTAGAATTCAATTTTTTAGCTATTATGCCGTATTTTGCCACTTTCCCTTCAGGTATTTGTTCTAATAACTTCCAAACTTTTTCTTGAAACTTCATATAATTAAATATATCAGAAAAGTAAATAATTCTGCAATAGGTTAATATTTAAATTTTGTGATACAAACAGTTAAGGAATAGGTGCTTTAATGGTCAGTGGTTTATATCAAGAAATAAGGAAATTGTGGAAAAACCCAAGGAAATCAATGAAAGAGTTAACTAGATCCAGGCTTATTGAATGGAGAAGGGAAGGGAGATTTGAAAGGGTTGAGAAGCCTACTAGAATTGACAGGGCAAGAAGCCTTGGTTACAAGGCAAAGAACGGCTTTGTTATAGTCAGGGGAAGGATAGGCAGGGGGGGGAGAAGAAGACCACTTTATGGAAGAAGAGGCAGAAAACCATCCAAATCAGGTCTTACTGGATTTACGTCATCAAAATCTTTGCAGTGGATGATGGAAGAGAGAATCCAGAAAAAATACCCAAACCTTGAAGTTCTTGGGAGCTATGAGGTAGGAAAAGATGGAAGTCATAAATGGTTTGAAGTCATTCTCGTGGACCCTGTTGTTCCAGAAATTATGAAAGACAAGAATTTGAAATGGGTTGAATCTGGGAAGAATAAAAGGAGAGTGTTTAGGGGGCTGACATCTTCTGGTAAAAAGGGGAGAGCACTTAAGGCTTAATTTCTTAATCCTTTAAATCTAATTTTAATTGATTATATGGATTGCTTTGATTTTCATATTAGGTCTGATTTCTCTGAGGGGGAGTCGTCTGTTCTAGATTTTGCCACCCGCGCCAAGATGTTAGGATACAAAGGAATATGTGTTTCTGAGTATTTCAGGGATGAAAAACATTTAGAGGAATTGAAAAGAAAATGTAAAGATATTGCTGATAGGGTAGGACTGGATATTTTTGTCGGGTTTCAAGCTAGAAATACAAAGGAATTGAGTAAATTAACTTCTTTGAGGAGAAAATATGATGTTTTGTTGGTTAGGGGAGGTAATGTCGACTTAAATAGAAAAGCGGTTGAAACTCCAGAAGTGGATGTGCTGCTTCATCCTGAATTTGGAAGATATGATTCAGGCTTCAATCACATAATGGCTAAGCTTGCGAGAGAAAATAACGTTGCAGTTGAAGTCAATTTCAGGGAAATACTGCTTTCTTCTAAAAACACAAGATCCCACATACTTCACAATATCAGCGAAAATATCAAGTTATGTAAAAAATTTCACACACCAATCATTATTTGTTCTGGTGCTATTTCACATCTTCAGATGAAAGACCCTAAAGTCCTGATGTCAATGGGAACGCTTCTTGGGTTGGAGTTGAATGAAGCTAAGAAATGTTTGTCAGAAGTGCCTAAAAATATTATCAATTCAGTCAAAGAGAAGCAAAGCAAATCATGGATAAAACCAGGGGTTAAGGTGGTTAGATGAAAAAACTGAAAATACTGCCTCAAACATTGAGGGAGAAGAAGCGGTATATAGCTTTTCAAGTTATACCTGAAAAAGACGAAGATTTCACTTATTCTGACTTAGAGGCGGGAATATGGAATGTGATGTTAGACTTCTTGGGGGAATACGGGGTTTCAAAAACATCTGCTTGGCTTCTAAAAGATACATGGGACCCTAAAGAATTGACAGGAATTATAAAATGCATCCCTGAAAGCACAGAGGCTATCATAGCATCTCTTGGACTTATTGACAGGCTTGGGGATAACAGGATTTGCTTTAAGATATTGAAAGTTTCTGGAACTATTCGGGGGTTGAGGTTAAATACTACCCAAAAGTTTAAATCAATCAAATAAAAAATACTAGGAGTCAATTTGTCTACTATCATTGATTTAATATTTAAAATACAAAATATTGTTATCAATTTAATGATTAAGTGAGGTGAATATATGGCTCAAATGCTTCCGGAATATATGGGTTACGATAGAACAATGTCCACGTTCTCGCCGGACGGGCGTCTATTTCAGGTAGAATATGCAAAAGAAGCAGTTAAAAAAGGGACAACATCAATTGGCCTAACATTTAAAGGCGGGGTGATACTCGCAACAAATAAGCAAATGATGAAGCTAGCAGTTCCAGACACACTAGAAAAATTATTCAAGATCGACGACCATGTAGGCGTAGTTGCTGCTGGTCTATTAGCAGATGCAAGAATACTCGTAAACCAATTGAGGGTAAACGCACAAGTAAACAAGATAACATACGAAGAATCAGCAGATATACTGGCATTATCAAGAATTCTAGGCGACAGGCTCCAATTTTCAACGATCTACGCTGGCTTAAGGCCTTATGGCGCTTCTTTTTTGGTTGGAGGAGTAGATTCAACAGGATCGCACTTAGTAGAGGTAGACCCTTCAGGGATGCTTTATGAATGGAAAGCGTATGCTATTGGCAGAGGAGCACAGGCAGCGATCAAAATTTTCACAGAAAAATTCAAAGAAAGCATTGGCGAACAAGAGGCATTAAGAATGGTTGTAGATGTAATGAGAAAAGTGGAAAAAATAACAGACCCATTAAATGCATTGGAAATATCAATTATAAGGGAAAGCGATAAAAAACTTGAATCATTGTCTGGAAAAGACATTAAAAAATTGCTGTGAAGTCCTATGGTTGACATTGACAAGTCAGTTGTTTGTAGGCTGAAAAAGGGCAGCGATTATTTTGAAATTCTTGTAGATCCAGATAAGGCTTTGGTTTTTAAGAAAGGAAAAGAAACCAATCTAGAAGACATTCTAGCAGTTCCTGGGGTATATAAAGATGTGAGAAAAGGGGAATCCATATCGAATGACGAGCTGCAGAAAAATTTTGGCACAAGAAACTTCAATGAGATTGCCAAGAAAATCCTGAATGAAGGGGATTTGCAGTTTACAACAGATCAGAGAAGGCAATTTATAGAGGATAAAACCAATGAAATTGCGAATATAATCTCAAGAAGGGGGATAAACCCGCAGACAAACACCCCGCATCCCCCTAAAAGGATTCTTAATGCAATGGAGCAGGCAGGAATACATGTAGATCCATTTTTAGATGCAAGCGCTCAAATCGACAAAATAGTAAAAGATTTAAAAGTTATATTACCAATAAGGTTTGAGAGTGTAAAGGTTCAAATTACAATTCCATCTCAATATGCTGGGCGGGCTTACTCTGAAATTAAAAGGTTATTTGAAGACTCAGATGAGAGGTGGCTTAATGATGGTTCATTACAGTTGATAATTCAGATTCCCGCAGGATTGGAAGCAGAACTATTAGAAAAAATGGGAGCTTTGACAAAAGGAAGCTTTACATCAAAAATAGTAGAAAGAAGTGGTTAAATGGAAAATAAAAAAAATAATGAAAAAGTAAGGGAAATTTCAATACCAGGCGAGCTTATAGGCAGTTCGAAAACCTTTAAAACTGGTTATGGAACCTATATTGAAGGGGATAAAATTTTCTCCAAGTTTGTTGGAGTCCTTCAGAAAAGCGAAGAATATGTCTCAGTCATACCTTTGTCTGGCGTATATGTGCCTCAACCCAACGACAAGATTATAGGCGTTGTAGAAGAAGCCGAGAAGTTTGGGTGGATACTCAATATTAACTCTGCTTGGCAAGGTTTTTTATCTCTTTCTGAAGGCGTTGATGAGTATGTGGATTTAAAGAGAATTAACCCAACAAGGTATTTTGATGTAGGGGATATTGTTTACACTGAGGTTAAAGAGAGCAGAAGAGGCGGGGATATACAATTGACAATGAAAACCCCAATTGCCAGAAAGCTTAAAGGTGGTGTTATAATTAAAATCACGCCTTCTAAAGTCCCAAGGCTGATTGGAAAACAAGGAAGCATGGTAAACCTGATAAAGGAAAAGACAGGTACAATCATTCGAGTTGGCCAGAATGGTTTAGTTTGGGTTTCTGGGGAGAATGTTGATAAAGCTATAAAAGCAATCAAAATGATTGATGAGAAATCCCACATTTATGGTTTAACAGATGAGATAGCTAAGTTGTTGAGTTGATTTATATGATGAAAACAGATGAAAAAATGATTGTTAAAGGCAAGAGATTAGATGGCAGGAAGCCGGATGATCTCAGAAAGATAGAGATGGAAGTTGGAGTGATACCAAATGCCGACGGCTCTTCAAAAGTATCTTTCGGAAAAACTACTGCTATTGTTGCTGTATATGGCCCTAGGTCTTTATTTCCAAGGCACCTTCAGGAATCAGAATCAGGAATAATCCAATTCAAGTATGATATGGCAACATTCTCGGTTGATGATAGAAAGAGGCCAGGCCCTTCCAGAAGAGAAACAGAGATCTCTAAAGTCGCAAGGCTGGCAATAGAGCCAGTCCTGTTCTTAAAAAACTACCCAAAAACTACTGTTGATGTGTTTGTTGAGATACTTCAGGCTGACGGCTCCACTAGAGTCACAGCAATAAACGCTGCTTCTTTGGCTTTGGCAGATGCCGGTGTTCCCATGAGGGATTTAGTTGTCGGGCTGTCTGGCGGTAAAGTCGACGACACATTGATTTTAGACTTATGCGGGAAGGAAGACAACTATTCTGATGCTGATGTGCCAATGGCATTCCTGCCGAACAAGAATGAGATAACGTTATTGCAGATGGACGGAAGGTTGACTCCGGAAGAGACCAAACAGATTATCAGGAATATTTTGCATGCTGGCAAAGAAATCTATAAAAAACAGGTTGAAACTTTAAAGAGGAAATATAGTGAGTGATATGAGAGCGGATTATATATTAAAATTATTAGAGAAGGATGAAAGATTGGACGGAAGAAAATTAGACCAGTTCAGGGAAATTTCTATTGAAAAAAATATTATTGCAACAGCTGAAGGCTCTGCGAAAGTTAAATTAGGGAAGACTGAGGTTATTGTTGGGGTAAAGATGAATTTTGGAGAGCCTTTCCCGGATATGCCTGATGCTGGTGTACTAAGGACAGAAGCCGAGCTTATGCCAATGGCTCATCCGGATTTTACGTCTGGTCCGCCAGGCGAAGATGCGACTGAGATTGCAAGAGTCATTGACCGAGGGATACGCGAGTCTGAAAGCATAGATGTTGAAAAATTATGCATAACAAAAGGGGAAAAAGTCTGGTCTGTGTTTGTTGATTTTTATCCGATTAACCATGACGGCAATTTAATTGACGCGGGGTCTTTAGCTGCGATAGTTGCTTTGAAAAATACAAGAATCCCGGAGTTAGATAAAGAGGGAAAAATAGACAGGGAAAAATTGAAAAACCCGTTGCCAGTGATGCATTTTCCATTAATGATAACTGTCGGTAAAGTAGGGAATAAAATGATTATTGACCCGACATTTGAAGAGGAGCAGGTGTTAGATTCTAAGTTGAGCATAGCAGTGACAGAAGAAGGCAAAGTAGTCGCAATGCAGAAAAGCGGATCTGTTGGCTTGACAGATGATGACGTTGACAATATGATAGATATTGCGGTCAAAAAATCTAAAGAGTTAAGGAAGCTGATTGAAGATGGGAAGAAAACTTCTAAATAGGAAATTGAGGCAGATTAAAGCCGGTAAAATCAGGCTTGCCCCGAGATGGGTTGACATCAAGAAGTTCGGCACAAAAAGGGCAAGAAATCGTAGAGTGGCTGTGAACAGAAGAAGCTGGAAGAGAAAGAAGCTGAGGATATAGTGAGTGGGATGATCGCTTTCTGTGGTTTGGACTGTAGCTCATGTGAAGCATTTATTGCAACTAAAAATAATGATAACGAGTTGAGAAAGAAAACTGCAAAGAAATGGGAAAAAGAATTTAATCACCCTGGGCTTAAAGCAGGTGACATTAATTGTAACGGCTGCTTGTCGAATACGGGAAAAATCTTCAAGCATTGTAACGTTTGTGAAATAAGAAAATGCTGCCAAGAAAAGAATGTTGATAATTGTGGCTTTTGTGACGATTATTCTTGCCAGAAATTAACTGATTTTTTTGAGCATGCCCCTTCTGCAAAAGAAAATCTTGAAGAAATTAGAAGTAAGATTTAATTCCAACATTTATACTTTTCTTCACAAATTATTTTTATGGATTGGAAAAATCTTGACAGAGGAGTGTTCTTGGTTAATGTTAATGGAATTGTTTACGACCCGAAAGCAAAAAAATCCTGATCGGAAAAAGGGATAAGGATGAGTATATTCCAGAATTGTCATGGAGTTTCCCTGGAGGCAGGCCTACATACAAGCACTCATTGTCTATGTCTCTGAGGATGGAGATCAAGAAGAAGACTAACCTTGATGTTAATGTTGTTGACTGCTTCTTTGCTAGAACGCTCCCTGAAAGGCCTGAATTCCTGCAGATATACTATTTCTGCGAGGTTACTGGAGAGAGTAAGAAGCCGAAGGCAATGGAAAAATTCAAAGAGATCAAATGGATTAAGCCGACTGAAGTTGAAAAGCACTTCACCACATCTATAGACCCTGTTGTGATGGAATTTCTTGGCGCTTTGGAGAAAGGAGAAATTTAGCCCTTCATCTGCTTCATTATTATCGAAGTTCGTGTTTTGTCTATCCCTTTTATTGACCTAAGTTTTTTTGTGACAAAATCGTTCAATTCATCAGTATCAGCTACATAGAATTTAACCAGAATGTCTGTTTCTCCTGTTATTATTGCTACTTCTTCGACTTCAGGAAATAATGACAATTTTTTAGCCATATTTTCTTGGAAATTAACATCTTCTGGAGGATAATTTACTGTTATGTAAATGTAAGCTCCTACTCCTTTGCCAATTGCTTTCTTGTTAACTACTACTTTGTAACCTTTGATGATATCTTCTTTCTCCATTTTTTTGATTCTGTTGTGCACAGTGGTTTGGGGTATTCTAAGCCTTCTTGAAATCTGCTTTGTCGATATCTTGCCTCTTTCCTCTAATAGACCCAATATATCAAGGTCTTTCTTTTCTATCATATGGAATATTTTTCCATTTTAAGTATTTAAAATTGATTATTTTTGTAAAAAATTCTGTTTTTTCTGAATTAAATTTATATAAGAGTGTTACCATCATTTGGTGTTAAATAAGAGGTGATGATGATGGTTAGCGAAGAAAGATTGAGAGAAGTCGGCCTGATAGGACAAAGAATGGGTGGAGAATCCGAACAACTAGCAATACATTGGGCAGGAGTTGTTTATGAACGATGGGAAGAAGTAATGAGAACTCATGTGTTTACTCCAGATAAGTCTTCAATACCCGAGGGAGCAGAAATTGTCGGGATACCTTCTTATTTAAGGGGTTGGCCAGGAGACGGTTGGTATTATAGAAAGAGGGGTTAACCATGGAAAAAGTTGATTTTCGGAATCCAAAAAACACGAATTGTTATACCTAGGGATTACATGCCAAAATTAGATTTTTTTCAAACTCAAAAAGGGATCTTGCTAATAAAAGAAATATTTGAAAAAGAGATGAAAGAAAGGTTATCTCTACAAAAAATTCAGGCACCGATATTTTTGAAGACAGGAACTGGTCTGCAGGATGACTTAGCCGGAACACAGATTCCAGTCAGTTTTAAAGTCAAATTCATGGCTCCGGAGATAGAAGTTGTTCAGGCACTGACAAAATGGAAAAGACATGTTATAGGAAAATATGATTTCAAAATCGGGACAGGAATAATAACTGATATGAAAGCTATCAGAAAAGACGAAGAGATAGATGAGACGCATAGCCTGTTTGTCGACCAGTGGGATTGGGAATTAGCAATTTCAAAAGAGCAGAGGACATTAGAATTCCTCAAATCAGTTGTCAGAAAAATATATGGAGCGATGCTGGAAGCCGAGAAGATTGTTGAGAAGGAATTTCCTAAATTGGAGCCAAGACTACCTGAAGACATTGAATTTGTTCATGCTGAGGATTTGGAAGACATGTATCCTGATTTAAGTCCAAAAGAGAGGGAAGACAAAATTGCTAGAAAGCATGGCGCAGTTTTTCTGATAGGAATAGGTTCACCTTTGAAATCTGGCATGCCGCATGATCTGAGGGCTGCTGATTATGATGATTGGTCTACGCAAACAATAGAAAGAAGAAGAGGTCTGAACGGGGACATTATAGTTTGGGATAGCATAAGTCTAAAATCCCTGGAATTGACATCAATGGGAATAAGAGTAGATGCAGAATCGTTGATCGCGCAGTTGAAGTTGACCGGTCTGCTTGAAAGAAAGGAACTGCCATACCACCGAGGAATCATAGAATCAAAACTGCCTTTAACAATTGGCGGCGGTTTTGGACAGTCTAGGTTATACATGTTTTTGTTGCATAAGACTCATATTGGAGAAGTTCAGCCTAGTATATGGTCTGAGAAGATGGAGAAGAAAGCAATGAAAAGAGGAATAAAACTGTTGCAGTAATTTAGTTAAATTTACACCTACAAATTATTCTTGATGATTATGTATTCTAAACAGATCCTTGCCGAGATAAAAAAGAAAGGAATTGAAATTGGGGACAAAGTAAAAGTCACAAAAGGCAAAGAAAGCTATGAAGGGACATTGATGCCTAGGATAGAATTAGGGGATGAGAATTCGCTTATAGTCAAGCTGAAGAACGGATACAACGTGGGAATAGAATTTTACAAGGCGGTGAGAATGGAAAGATTGGGTAAAGGAGAGAATCTTGGTATCATTCCTAAACTAACAATAAAACGATTGAAAAAACTCCCTGGAGTTTCCATTATCGGAACTGGAGGGACAATCGGGACTCATGTAGATTACAAGACTGGCGGTGTATTCATGTGCAGATCCCCCGAAGAAATACTCTCGACAACTCCAGAAATCGGAGAAATAATTGATTTAAAAAATACTCAAAGGCCATTCACGCTTGCAAGCGAGGATATGAATTATAAGCACTGGCAAAGCATAGCTAAATCTATCGCTAAAGAGCTCAATTCAGGGCCTAGAGGTGTCATAGTTACACACGGAACGGATATTCTTCATTATTCCGCTGCTGCTATTTCGTTTATGTTAAGAGGTCTTTCAAAGCCAGTTGCATTTGTTGGGGCGCAGCGTTCTCCAGACAGGGGAAGTTTTGACGGATCGATGAATTTGATTTGCGCATCTCATTTCGCAGGCTATTCAGACATTGGAGAAGTATGTTTAGTGATGCACGGCACAACAAATGATGACTATTGTTTGATCAATCGCGGAACTAGAGTAAGAAAACTGCATACATCAAGGAGAGATGCATTTCAAAGTGTGAATGAAAAGCCTATAGCAAAAATATGGCCTAATGGAAGAATGGAGAAAACAGGTATAGAATACACAAAGTTTGAAGACAAGAAAGTGAAAGTGGATGATAAATGGGAGCCTAAGGTCGCATTAATAAAAGTGTTCCCGGGATCAGACCCTTCTGTTATTGAGTGGTATCTGGATAAAAAATACAAAGGCTTAGTAATAGAAGGCACAGGCCTAGGTCATGTCCCTACTGGCCAAAGCGGGACTAAAATGGGTGATTTTGACCCTAAGATGTCTTGGATTCCTTATATTAAGAAAGCAATCGATAAAGGCGTAACTGTCATGGTCACTAGCCAGACGATTTTTGGAAGGGTGAATCCATATGTTTACAAGAATCTCAGGCTGCTCAGCGAGACCGGAGCGATACATGCTGAAGACATGCTAACAGAGACAACACTTGTTAAATTGTCATGGGTTCTTGGCCACACAACCAAGCCTGAAAAAACCAAAGAAATGATGCTTACACCTTTCGCCCGTGAAATAAACCCTAGAAGCCCGTTGGATTCTGTTGCTAAGGGAGATGGGTTCTTCTAAAAGAAAAGTATTTATACAAACGGATACATAAGAATCCATATGGTTACAAAAATATACTATGAATTGGAAGTTTTGCAGGAATTCATCCCGGATCTTAGAAATTGCTTCCATCTTAGGCTGTTAGCTAAGATTATAGGCACAACACATAGGACAGTTTCTAAATCACTTGATAGGTTAGAAAAAAATGGAATAGTTTATCACGAGCTGAAAGGCAAAAACAAGGTTTATTATCTAAACCTAAAAAACCCCCTTACAAAGCTTTACCTAATAAAAACCGAAATTTACAGGGCTATTAAATTTCTTTTAACCAACTTTCTCATCCAAAAACTCTATAGTGAAATAATAGTTGACCTTGAACAGAAGCCACTAATTTTGTTTGGGTCTTTTGCAAAGGGAGAAGAAAAAAAAGAAAGCGACATAGACTTGCTGATAATAGGAGAAGATGACGGTAAGATAAAGAAAAAAATAAAGGAATTTGGAGATATGCATAATAGAAAAACACATGTTTATTTTATTAGAAAGGAGGATTTTCTCAGCGGCTTGAAAGAAAAAGATAGCTTGATTCTGGAAATAGTTAAAAACCATGTGATTTTAAATAATCAGGCATTCTTCGTCGATGTTTTGTGGGGCATTGCAAATGACATTAAGGCATAAAATAATCTGGTGCAGGAAGCAAAAAAATGGAGTAAAATTAATAGAGCCGAACGACAATCTTTCTGAAGCTTATTTGAAAAAGTCGAACGAAGCCTTGAAAGTCATGAAAAAAATAGGCGGTGTTTCCAAGGAATGGTCCATTTCTTCAGCGTACTATGCAAGGTATAATGCGGTCTACTCTTTGTTAATGAAATGCGGAATCGAATCAGAGATACACGACTGCACTTTAGCCATTTTTAGGTTTTTGTTTAGGCAAGAATTTGAGGAAGATGTGTTTGAAGAGGTAGAAGCCGTAAAAGAGCAGAGAATAAACACCCAATACTACACTGACCGAAATCTGAATAACAAGAAATATCAGGCAATTGTTAAAGGCACACCCGACTTTATTCTGAAGATTGAATCATTTATTATTAATCTCACCAAAGATCAAATAGAAGAAATAAGAAAGAAGTTAAAAAAATTAATAGAGAAATAAATTAAAAACAAATGATTATTATGGATTATCAAAAAATTGGTTTGAGGGTAGGATTGGAAATTCACCACGAGCTCAACACAAATGAGAAGCTTTTCTGCAGCTGCCCTACATTGCTGAAAACAAAAGAAAAACCAGATTCCACCATTATAAGGCATCATATACCTGTTGCTGGTGAAACAGGGAAAATAGATGTTGCTGTTGTTGAGGAAATAAAGAAAAGGAAAAAAATAATCTACGAGATTTATGACGATTGCGACTGCTTGGTTGATACTGATTCTGAGCCTCCACATAGACCGAACCAAGAAGCATTGAAGATAGCTTTAACAATTGCTGAGCTCTTTCATTGCAGCATCTTCGACGAGATTCAAGTTATGAGAAAGACGATCGTTGATGGAAGTTTGCCTTCAGGCTTTCAGAGGACTATGCTTATTGGGACAGATGGTTGGGTAGAAACTAGCATGGGAAAGGTAGAGATAGAGGCTGTTACCCTTGAGGAGGATTCTGGCCGCCTGATAAGGAAAGATAATGATTCTGCTACGTTTAGATTGGACAGATTAGGTACCCCTGAGGTTGAAATAGGAACGGGGAAGGGTATAGCCTCACCAGAGCATGCGAGGGAAGCCGCTAAAGCAATAGGAGATATAATCCGCTCAACAGGTAAAGCGAAGATTCGAGAAGGCTCTGTGCGCCAGGATGTTAATATTTCCATTCAAGGGGGGGATAGAGTAGAAGGAAAGCATGTGCCAAGCCTCTCGCTTATACCAGTAGTTATTGAAAAGGAGATCAAAAGGCAGCAGGAACTGGTTAAGAGAGGGAAGAAAGTTTCCCGCGACGTGAGAAGGGTGCTGCCAGATGGTTCTACTGAATTTTTAAGGCCTTTGCCCGGTGCTGCTAGGATGTATCCGGAGACTGATGTAATACCAATCAGGACAGATAGATTGCTGAAGGAAGCCAGAAAAAACCTGCCTGAATCCCTTAAAGAAATAATCAAACGATGCCAGAAATTAGGCTTATCAGAGGATTTAGCAAAGCAGCTTGCAAACTCGGGGCATATGGAATTGTTCGGTAAGTTTGTTAAAATGTTTAAAGTCGATCCGGTCCTAGTCGCTGGGGTTTTTGTTAATACCTTGAGGGATCTGGAAAGAAGGGAAAAATTAGATGTTAATCAGCTATCAGAGAAAGATTTTGGAGAGTTATTTGAGTTATTATCTAAAGGAAAAGTTATAAAAGAGTCTATTGGAGATGTTTTAAAGATTAAATTGGAGAATGAAGGCTTATCAATTACTAATTGTGTTGAAAAATTGGGTTTAACCCCTATTTCAGAAAATGAGTTGAAGAGAATGGTTAAGGAGATTGCTTCCAAGAACAAAGGTGCCCCTAAAGGCAAGATCATAGGTTTAGTTATGGCTAAAGTCAGAGGCAAGGCCGATCCTAAGGCTGTTATGAGAATAGTCGAGGAAATGAGTCAGTAATTGTCCTCAATGAATTTGTGTATTCTGTCTTTTTTTCTCTGCAGCATTCCAATCTCGTTTTCTATATTTCTCGCAGATTGTACGTCATTGCTTCTCATCAATTCCATCTTCTTGTTTCTAAGCGATAAAATCTCTCTATCTATTCTTTTGAGCTCCCGCTTTTTTGAGGTTAATTGGTCTAGCTCATTATCCATCCTTCCGGAAATCTCTTTCAGCCTCTTTCTGCTCCATCTGCCCGTTAACACAACAAAAAGCAGCACAAAAACCAATACTATAATCGCTGAACCTAATGATGTGATTAGGGATATTAAATTCATAATATTGTATTGTTTCTTAATTTTAAAAATAACTTGAAGAGTTGTGGATTATACGTCATCGTCATTCACGATCAGGCTTGTTCTTATCGATTCCCCTTTCATCTTCATCTGCACTATGTCGCTTCTTAAATTCCTGATGTCTGCCAACAAGTCTTGTTCCCTTTGTTTGAGCTGCTTAATTCTTGACGAAGATCTTGTGTCTGTCAGGTCTTCCCTAACTATTCTCAACTCATCTTCCCTCGCTTTCAAATCTTTTCTGGCTCTCGTTAAATCCTTCTCTATCCCTGCGGCATCTTCAACCTGTCTTTTCCACCCGGCTTCCTTCCTTCTGCCGAACAGGAAGACTCCAATTATGAATATGACAAAGAATGCTATAACCGAGAAAAAGCCGCTGATTGTGTATAGGACTGAGACAATGTATGTAAGGCCCCCGTAGTAAAGCAGGGACATTCCAAATATGAGCGCCAACAATAGATTGATTCTTTTCTGAGGGAAAATCCTTAATCTTGATAGTAAGCCATAAGTTATTATAAAGACTCCCCAGAACGGGATGAAAACGAAAAAGAATATATTCCTGATGTTGTCATAAGGCCAGATAGGATTGCCAGCTCGAACATCTCTTATATCTTCGAGTATATTCCTACTCGGCCATGTAATCGCAAAAGCTATTGTTGGCAATACCAGAAGGATTAAAAGTAAACCAACCAGTTTCTTCATAGAATTAATTTGGGTTTTATACTATTTAATTTTTCTTGGGATTATCACTGATAATAGGTTTTTCTGAAAATGCTCTGATTTTTATATAATTAAGAATTTTTTATATAATTTATATTAGTCATATATAATTAATTCCAATCCAATCCTTGGTTATGGATGTAAGAAGATCTTTTCGAGGCTTTACTGAAAGGGTGGCAAGAACTGTTGATAGGCTGTCTGACCTTTATGGAATTCCTAATTTAGGCTATGATGCTGTTACTTTAGATCCAAGCCTTCACGGCACAGGCATAGGCGGATATTTTGGCTCAACGCCAGACGGGCTGAGCATCCTTGCTGTTTCCCCAGATCAGACTTTGAACAGGGAAGTTGCTGATCATGAGGCTTCACACTCGCTTTTGGCCCCTTTTCTAAGGGGAATTTATGCGAGATTTAAGGGTTTTACTGCGAGTATTTCGAGAGCTTTGGCTGAAGCTGATGTTGTGAGGAATATGGTAGATGTTCACGGGTATAATTTATCTGATCTTGAAGGTTATTCTCCAATAAAAGATGGTTTGTATAGATTGGGAAGAAAGGTTGCAGATGCTGCTGGAGGGGCGAAAAGGTTATATGACCTTGCTAGGGAGCGTGGGTCAGGAGGCTTGATAGATTTGATTAATTCCAGGCCAGATGTTGCAAGAGCTTTTGAGGATTTTTACAACAGTTATGATCCAAGAACACTTCAAAGATATGGTATGTCAGAGCCAGCTT
>PFTQ01000045.1 GCA_002789635.1 Candidatus Aenigmarchaeota archaeon CG_4_9_14_3_um_filter_37_18
ATTTCCTTGAAGAAATCCTCCTGCTCCGTACCAACCTTGCCTCTAGTCGCTAAATAAAGTATAGGCAATAATGTTCCAACTATCTGATCCCTGTCCCAGGTTTTGACAAGCTTAGAAAATTCAACTTTATCTGACCCCAGCTGAAGCAGGAATGAATCTATCTCAAACATCAATGCGTTAATCCTTTTCTCGATGTCTTCTTCTGACATGTCTATCTGCCGCCTGATCCTCTTCCCAAGTGTTTTTTTCCTTGTCTCCCTCCTGTCTTCGACTTTTACAGCCTTGGTCAAAGCCCCAAGAAGCTCATCCAGCGTGACTTTTCTTTTAACAATCCTTATCGGGCCTGGCTCCAAAGTCATCTGCTGCAGCTTCTGCTTAATTTCCTCATAAGAAGTCAAGTCATCCTGCAGGCTCTCGAAAGAATATTCTGTCGGCCTCTGCCTGATAGTGGGCCATGCAACTTCCGCCTTCATCTTCAAAAGCACTGCCGCGACAAGAACGACTTTTGCAGGTATTCTGAAATCGAGGGTTTCTATCCTTTCAATATATTTCAGGAATGTATCTGTTAATTTGACCAAATCAACATCCCAAGGGTCAAGCCCTTCCATCGCCACTATATGATCGATTAAATCCTCCCAGGATTCTTGCTTGATTATTTTATCTAGTAAGATCTGCTCTTCCATTTTAACCAGCTTTTATTTCAGGGAACTCTAACCCAAGAATTTTTGATTCATGGTTTTCCATGGATATCCCATAAACGCGATCGCCTTGTTTGATAGTGTAATCATTGTGCGTGATGACTAAGAATTGATCTTTCTTAGACATCTTCTTTATAAGGTCTGCTACTTTTTTTGTGTTTACTTTGTCTAATGCTGCGTCAATTTCATCAAGCACATAGAAAGGAGTGGGTTTGTATCTTTGGATTGCAAATAAGAATGCCAAAGCTGTGAGTGTTTTCTCGCCGCCGGACATTGAGTCTATATTCAGCAGGTGCTTGCCCCCTGGATTTGCCTTTATCAGCAAGCCGCTTTGGATGTTCAACTGGTCTTCCAGGCTTAAAGACGATTCTCCATTTGCTAAATCCTTGAAAATTTCCCTGAAGTTTTTGTCAATATTCCTTAAGCATTCATAAAACACTTCCTTTTTCTTGCCTTCAATCTTCTCGATCATATCCACAATTGAGTCCCTCTCATTTCTTATTGAGTCATATTTGTTTTTCAGCTCATCAAACTCGCCTTTGAACCTGTCATATTCCTCGACAGCTTTCATGTTGACCAATCCTAAAGAATTAAGCTGGGATGTTGTCGAGTCTATCTTATCCTCTAAAACTTCTGGTTTTTCATCAATATATTCCACGCCTTGATACCTGTCCAATTCCAGCTTCAGCGAGGACAGTTCGGCTTCTGTTTTCGCTCCGCGGATTTTCAGCTTGTTTATTTGGTCTAAGACTGCAGCCCGGTCGTTGAACAGTTCGTTCCTTTTCTGTTTCATCAGGGTCAACTGCTCGTCTATTTTTGTCCTTTCCTGGTCTAGGTCCAAGACGCTCTGGCTTTCTTTTTCATAAGTCTGCCTTAATTTGTCAAGCTTGTCATTCAGTTGGCCTATTTCCAGCCTTAAGAAATTGATTTCTTCATCCAGGTCTTTTCTGACTTGTTCGTATTCTTCCAATTCTATATCAGATGCTGCTTCCTCTCTCTTCTTGTAATAGCCCCCGACCATAGCGCCAGATGTTTCTGCCAAATCCCCATCCAATGTAACCATCCTTACTTTTCCTATGCCTAGCTTTCTGGCTACTCCTAGATTCTCGACAACTATTGTATCCCCAAAGATGTGCTTGATTGCAGGGATGTATTTGGGATCGGATTTTATTAGATTAGATAGTAAACCAATAACCCCAGGCTGCTTTAGCAGCTGTTTTTGCTGGTCTGTTAGCTCGCGCTGCTTTATCTTGTTTAATGGCAAGAATGTTGCCCTTCCGATCCTCTCTCTTTTCAAGAAGCTGATGCATTCTGCAGCTGTGTTTGTGTCAGAAACAATAATATTCCAAAATCTCGAACCACCTGAAACTTCAGCAGCAACCCTGTAGTCGCTTGGGATTTTGATTAGATTGGAGACAATTCCATATACGCTCGGTTTTTGGAGGCTGATAATGGTTTTGATTGTAGGCGAATATGAGCCAGACCTTGATTGGTAGGATGATAATTTTTCTATTATTTTGGATATTCTGTCTATTTCCCTCTCATCGCTTTCTATCCTGTCTTTGTTTCGGATGATTTTGTTTTTAACATCTTCTATCTCTTCCCTTATCCCAGCCTCTTTTGACCTGACAAAAACTTTTTCTGTTATTTCCTGCCTTCTTTTTTCTTGGGATTCTATTTCTTGCTCTAATCTTTTGACATCGTTCTCCAGCTGTTTTATCCGGGTTTCATTAAGCCCAACATCGCCTTCCAGCGAGTCGTATCTGTTCTTCTCGGATTGGTATTTTTTGTAAGCGAGCGAGGCGTTGAGTTGTTTTAGTTGATCTATGAGCTCTTGGTATTTTAACGCAGTGTTTCTTTCCTGTTCAAGGGACTGCAGGCGTTCCAGCCTTTCTGTTATTATTATCTCGACTTCCCTTAATTTTTCGTCGACTAACTCCAAGTTTTTTTGGGCTTTCCCTTTTTTTTCATCATATAACGAGATGCCTGCGACCTGGTCTAGGATTTCTCTCCTTTCCTCAGAAGACATTTCTATAACCTGAGTGACGTCGCCTTGCATAATCATGTTGAAGCCGTCCGGGTGGATTCTTGCTGCAGATAAAATTTCTAAAACTTTTTCCCTGGTTGTTGTTTTGCCGTTTACTTTGTAGATGCTGTTCCCTTTCCTGTTCACCTTTCTTGCTATTGTGATTTCCGGGTCTTCAAATGGAAATGTTTTCCCGGAATTATCCAGCCATAAGGAGACAGAAGCATATTCTGATGAGGGGATATTTTTGTCGCCTTGATAAATTAATTCATGTAATCTATCAGCGCGCATAGATTTGGTTGAGGATTTTCCTAAGACGAATGATAATGCATCCAATAAATTGCTTTTCCCGCTTCCGTTCGGTCCAGCTACCACGTTAAAACCCTCTAAAAATGGTATAGATACCTTTTTCCTGAAGGACTTAAAACCGTGCATGGTTAGTTTGGTTATTCTTGTGCTCATGAACTCTCACAAAACTTATGGGAAGCATCAAATAAAAGCTATTGGTGAAGAAAGAATATATTTCTCAAGAAACAAGGGAAATAGAAACTCTTAAATATAAGTAATACAATGTAATACATATG
The DNA here is from genome assembly GCA_002789635.1 of Candidatus Aenigmarchaeota archaeon CG_4_9_14_3_um_filter_37_18. Classification (GTDB taxonomy): domain Archaea; phylum Aenigmatarchaeota; class Aenigmatarchaeia; order CG10238-14; family CG10238-14; genus CG10238-14. Next base: position 3,309 of record PFTQ01000045.1, read on the forward strand.
AAAAGAGAGGAATTACTGACTGTAAGAATAGACCCAGAATTAAAAGAGAGAATAGAACTGCTGGAGAGAAAAAAAATGGAAACCAAATCCAATATAGTCAGGGAAGCCCTTATAAGGTATATACAAGACGAGACAGGCATGGATGATATAAGGGAAAATATATCCAAAAAATTTGCATCTGGATCGATCTCCTTTGAACAAATGGTAAAAATACTTGGATACGAAGAAGCCAGAAAAGTAGCTTTTTTTGTTGAAGCCGCGAAAAAATCCTTTGAGGAAGGCTTGAAATGACAAAAGTTGTAATGGACACTTCATCTTTAGTTACATTGGAATTGATAGGGATTCTTGAAAAGTCTTTTGAAATAACGGAAATTATAATACCCGAAATTGTAAAGGCTGAGTTAATTGAGATAAGCAGCTATCAGGATAAAGAAGGCAAAACCGCAAAGAATATTCTAAATTTAATAAATGGTGGAAAAATAAAGATTATCAAAGTAAAAGACAAAAAGAAGGCTCATAGTCTCCTGTCCAGAAACGTGAATGAAGGAGAAAGTGAATGTATAGTTTGCTGCAATGAAAACAGCGTTAAAACGCTTGTTATGGATGATGTTGATGCGGCTTATGAGTTGGAAGGATTTGCGATCTCAAATGGCATTAAGATGAAAATATCTGTCGCTGTCCTAGTTGAGCTCCATAGGAATAAAATTATCAACAGGGACGAACTCAAAAAATATGTCAAAAAAATGATAAAAACCAGAGAATGGGAAGGCGGCATATTAGAAGTTCTTGCTAAAAAATATTTAGGAGAACTCTAGATCAGCCAAAACTTGAAGAAAGAATATATTTCTCAAAGAATCAGGCCTAAAAGAAAATAGCCTATGCCTAGAAACAATCCTAAAAACATTCCTTTAGCCCCTTTTATTTTCTCAGCACAGATGAAAAACAGTGAGGCTGAGCCGATGATGGATGAGAATAAAAACAGGAAGAAGAATGATGCCCCTGATATTGCAATTGATAGAACCAGATTTATGCCTGTTGACTGAAATATCCTGAGCTGGCTCAAGACTAGGAATAAAGCATACGCAAATAATATGCAGGATATGATTGCTGTTATCATATTTACCTTTTTAGAGAAAACAAGCTTTAAATAAACGGTTCTTAAATATATAATTATAATAATTGGAGGTGTTTATGTTTGAAGATTAAAGGATTGAGTCTTTTGCTGGGGTTGATGATTTTGGCGCCTAGTTTTGTGCTTGCTGCTCCGCCACCTTGTTTGGGAGCTGCTGGTCCTGCAGTAATGTCATGCACAATTAGTGATGTTTTTGCTGCTGTGGCGGGAGGAATTTCTGGGGGTTATACATGGGGAGATGTAAGTAAGGTTTTCTTTAAATCATTCATCGGTCCCATATTTGGACAAAACATTTCACTTCCTGCTGCTCTTTCTGGTACAGTCATCATACTTGGTATAGCTGTACCATATATAATCTATCTCACCCTGATAGCATTTGCAGCGATTTGGATGATTTCTTATGGATTCCTAAAAGAACTTAGAATATTCAGAAGAAGTAGAAATCTCTACCCATGGATTGCATTATTAATAGCTTTAGCAACAATACCAACCCAAATATTTGGGTCCATTGTTATTTTAATGCTTAGATTTATGGGGCAATGGTCTGTTATAATATTTGGACTTACCTTCTTTCTTGGTATGTGGAGATATATGCAAGTTTTTAACAGAGGCATGAGTTCAAGGGCTGCTATGGCTGGATTGGAAGCAGATAGATTAAGTTCATTAAAAAAGGATTTAGCTGATTTAAGAAGAGCGAGATCAGACCTATTCGAAGAATTGACAGAACCAGGTATAAATGCAAAAAAACAAGCACAAATAAGTGGACAAATAGACAACCTAGATAAAAGCATAAAGAGTTTACTTGCACAAATAGGTCAGGCGGAAGAATCAGCTTCTACCTAATTTCTTCCTTTTTCTTTTAATTTTTAAATAAATGCGATCCTATATTTCTTACATGAAGAGATTTTTGCTGGCAATCGCAACTTTCACTTTAATCTTCGCTAGCCAAGCATTCGCGGACCCGGCAGGAGTAAATTTTCCGTCATTAATAATGGGTATAATAAACTGGTTTCGCAGTATTTTAGCTGTAATTCTTATTCAAGTATTTGGTTTCCAAGAAAGCTGGACGCAATTTCCTGATCTTATAAAATATGTTTTAGTCCCATTTTTGGGCATATTCACAATAGTTTATGCTTTCCTAAGGGAATTAAGAATATTCAAGAGGACGAGGTGGAGCATGCCTGTCCTGGCTTTCTTAATAACATTTTCTACGCTTCCGTGCCCAATGCCATTTATGGGGGATGATAAACTTTTTGTTTACATTGTCAATAAGCTTTTTGCAATATTAGGCACTTGGAGTGTGCTGATGTTTGGGTTTATTTTCTTCTTTGGAGTATTGTATTATGCAAAGCTTAGAAAGGCGGAATGGGGCTCTGCTGTAGCTTCGGCTCAAATAGAGAACGAAGCGATTGACTCGATAAGAAAACATTTGAAGGAGCTTTACGAAGAAAGGAGCGATTTGGTTGCTGAAATGGCTGATGCAAAAGGCAAAAAGTTTCAAGATTTGAGTGAAAAAATTCAAAAGATGAATGCGGAAATAAATACTGTAAGCGCTCAGTTGAAAACTCTTCGAGATATGTAACTAGGTAAATTTAAGTAGATAAATCACAAAAATGATGCTTATGAGAAGAAAAGAAATTTTTCTGATGTTGCTTGTTTTAGGTGTTGTATCTCTTTCTGGGTGTACTTCAATTCAATTTAACAGAGTTTCAAATTCTGTTACGCCTTCTGGTATATTCCATAATATTACAAATTTATTGATCGATTTTGGTCTTCCAGAAGAAGCAGTAAAATTTCCTAATATAATATGGAGAGTTATAACACCATTCCTATCGGTCTGGTTAATTGTTTATGCGTTTATGAAAGAACTAAGAATATTCAGGAGAACAAGATGGATAAATGGCATTTTATCTCTGCTAATAGTGATTTCTACAATATGGCCTTTAGGTTTTTTCATATCAGTGGTAAATTGGCTTTTCTCATTTTTAAGCATCTGGGCTGTAATTGTTTTTGTAGCGATGTTTACTGTAGGTGTGTACTTCCTTTACATTAAAAGAAGCCATGAGTGGGGGACAGGAGCAGCAGTAGCAGGGGCACATCAGGATATGGTTAAGGGATTAAAAGATGATTTAGCCAGCAAAAGGCTGGAATTAATTGAGCTTAGGGAAAAGATATCCAGGACCGCTAACCCTGATAGGAGAGCCTCATTAGAAGTTAGAGAAGACAAGGTAAAGCAAGAGGTTCAAGATTTAGTCAATAGAATACAAGAGCTTGCTGAATCTTACAGAAGCTAGACATTCAATAGTATTAAAAATATGAAACATCATAAATTATTTCATGAAAATTAATTCAAAAATGATTTTCCTTGTTTTATTTATAATATTGGCATCAACTGCCCCTGTTCTTGCATTAACTCTTACTGATGTAATTATGGGAATATTAACCTTTGTTATTGGGGATGCACTTGATGGCATTATGGCTTATTTCGGTACAATTGCTATTCTTGCGGCTTGGACGCCCTTTATTTTGCTAGTTCTTCTAGTAATATTACCTGCAATAACAGTCTACACGATAATTTACGGTTTCTTAATGGAAATAAGGATATTCAGAAACAAAACTGTTAATTTAATTATTGCATTATCAATAGGCTCATCAGCGATATTTTTGCCTTTACCACCTTTTGGTGTGCCTGTTTTCGGTTTGCTTGTAGCTTTTCTTTTTGGGGCAATGGCGTGGTGGGCTATTTTTGTGTTCTCAATAATGTTTTTTGTTGGTGTATGGTATCTTTTCCTGACTAGAAGAGCGAAATGGGGCACTACTTCAGCAGTATATGGAGCATACCAGGACGAAGCTAAAGGCTTGAGCTTTGAATTAAGGGCGATAAACGAATCTCTGGCAGATGCCATGAGAAGAATGGCGAAAGAAACCGACCCAAACACAAGAGCTGGAATAGAAGCTTCAGTAAGGGAATTAACCGACAGGAAAAACGACTTGAGCGAAAGAATAAGGGAAATGGAAGAAATCAGAAGAAGGCTTTAAGGTCCTTTCAGCTTCTCAATAATGTCATAAATAGAGACTACTCCTAACAATTCGCCGTCCACATTAACAACCGGCAGGGACAAGAAGTTCTTTGTTGTCATTAGCCTTGCTATCTCTGTCAGTTCTTCAGATGACTTGACTGTAACCACAGGCGAGGTCATAATCTCTTTTGCGGATGTTTTCATCGGGTCTTTCTGATCGGCAACAACCCTTTCGACAATATCCCTGACACTGACTATGCCCACAGGCCTTTTGCCCTCGAGGACTAAAGCGTGGTTAAAGCGCTTGTTCTGCTTCATCATCTCAGAAATCTTGTAAACGCTGTCGCTGACATCGCAGCTAACAAACTCGTCCCCTATTTTGCAGTCCGAAACTTTCATAAAAATTATACGGATTTTAAATTTAAAACATTATATTATTAGGTATGGCTGATATAAGGAGAAGGCTGCCTGGGAAATTGAAGTCGGCGCTGACAGATCTAGGGATAATCACCGCTTACGAGGCATTGGACTGGGCTGATGAGCTGATTGCCAAGCTGTTTCCTGGAGCGGGGGATGTTGCTGAAGAGGTAATAGATGAAGTTGCAAACATGGTTGCTTTAGGTCTGCTGGCAGGAGCTCCTTATACTTATGGCAGGATGTACAATGAGAAATTCACAAGAGACGAGTATCTTGAGAGGATGAAAAGGTATGGCAAGGCTGCTTTAGCTGAGGCTGGTCAAGTTGTTCCTTTAACTGATTTTATTCCCGCCTACCACTGGGCTTGGCTGGAATTGTATTATCCGGATGTTGCAAAAGGCATTGCAAAAATCCTGGATCTCGGGAGTTATCTCAGAAGGTTTAAGAGGGATAAAAAGAATTATTGACCTGATGTTCTTGGGGAACTAGAGATAAACTTATATAGTTGTAAGTAAAGTATTATAATTATGATACAACAATTTTTTAATAGAAAGATGGAATTGGAATTCCTAGAAAAAAAATACTCAGAGAATTCGCCGCAACTAATAATAATCTATGGCAGGAGAAGGGTCGGTAAAACAGAACTTATCAAAAAGTTTATACAAAATAAAAATAGCAGCTACATCTTATGTAGCAGAGATAATTTTCAAGAAAATATCAAGGAAATAAAAAGAAAATTCTCTGAAATTACTGGTAAAGAATATTTTTTAAAATTAGATGCAAATTCTCTTTTTGACCTGTTCAAATATCTAATAGAAGAGATAAAAAAAGAAAAAATCATAATCGCGATCGATGAATTTTCATACCTTATAGAATTGGAAAAGGGGATGACTTCTACATTTCAAAAAATTTGGGATGAACTATTAAAGGACACGCAAGTTTTCTTGATTCTATGCGGATCGAGTATGGGGATGATGGAATCTGAAACATTGGACTATAAAAGCCCTTTATATGGAAGAAGAACTGGAGATTGGAAAATAGAGGCTTTCAAGTTCAATGATCTAAAAAATGTTTTTAAGAAATCATCCATGGAAGAAATCATAAAATTCAGTTCTGTTTTTGGGAATACTCCATTTTATCTTTTAAAGATAGACCCAAACCTTAGCATTAGTGAAAATATAAAAAAGAAGATTCTAACAAAGGGGGAAATATTATATAATGAACCTAAAATACTTCTTAGAGAGGAATTTAGAGAACCTAGGACTTATATGCTTATATTAAAGTATCTGTCCCTTGGCTATAATTCGCAGGGGGAATTATCGTCTGTAACTGGTATAGAAAAAGGAAATCTATCTAAATATATTTCTGTTTTAGAAGAAACTCAAATAATAAGGTATATACTTCCTCTAGGAAAGAGAAAAAGAGGAATTTATGTAATTAGTGAACCCTTCTTTAATTTTTGGTTTAGATTTGTATATCCAAATCTATCGGATCTGGAGATAGGTCTTATAAACGAGGTGTTTGAAAGAATATCTCCGAAGTTGAATACTTATTTCGGCTTAATGTTTGAAGAGTTAATTATCGAAATTTTAAAGTTAAAGGAAATAAAATTACCTTTTGATTTTAACTGGGTAGGAAGATGGTGGCATAAGGATAAAGAGATAGATGTCGTAGCTTTGAATGAGAAGACTAAAGATATCCTGTTCGGCGAGTGCAAGTGGAAGGAGAATGTCAACCCTGAAGGCGTTCTTAAGGAGTTGAAGGAGAAGGCTCAGTATGTGGAATGGAATAACGAAAAAAGGAAGGAGTCGTATGCTATATTTGCCAAAAGCTTCAGCAAGAGAGTGAAGAGTGGGAATGTGATGCTGTTTGATTTGAAGGATATGGAGAAAGTTTTCAGGGGTAAGTAGTTTTTTTCTGGCTTGAATCCAAATAACAGAAGAAATCTCTACGAGTATAATTTCAATTAGTATAATTATGATTATACAATTTATGATAAAGTTAATTGTTGAAAAAAGTATTGGTTAGTAAGGATATTGAGAAGATTATGAAGTGACTTATGGCTTTATTTAAGGATTCGAAGTGAATGCTTATTCTTTCCCAACTTAATCAGGACAAGAGCTGCCGCCAATGCTATTGCCAGCATAGAAATTGTAATTGGTGTTTCTATTCCCGACACTTTCGGGGCGAACATGGTTGTTCTTGTCAGCGTTAATAGGGTTAGGCTTAATGCTGCTGTTGCTGCTACTGCGGCTGCTTTTGTTGGTGGAGATTGTTCAGTTAGTTTTTTTTCTTCGGGTGATTGCTCTTCTGGTTTATTTAATTTTTCAATGCCGTATCTGATAGAATTTAGTGCAGTTAATAATTGAGCGTCTTCTCCGGTTAAACCTTCTCTACCAACTCTTGCATAAATAGAACTCGTATCGATTCTACCTGTCAAGTAAGCTAATTGTTCTCTAACGTAAGTAATATGACTTCCAATTTCTCTTAACTGATCCTGTGACATCGCATAAAGTTGCTCAATAGTCGGTATATTCCTAGCGGTTTCAGCAACGCCTTCTAGTTGTCCTCTATCCACTGGTCTTAAAGTTCTATATAACTCTGTAGATTTTCTAAGAGCGTCAAGATATGGGAGTAAACTTTGGATTATTCCTGCCCATCTAATTAGATAAGGTAGGATCGCTAGGCTCATATAATCTATATTTATTTATATTTACTAGTTTTTATAAAAATTTATTAGCATGACTCAAAATTAGATAGATTGAGTTTTGTTATATCGTTGAATTTCACTGTATATCCCAAGGCCATAACAAGTAGCAGAAAATGCCAATAAAGCTCCTGCTTTCAGCCTTCTTCTCCACATCCTATAAGG
>PFTQ01000004.1:0-6235 GCA_002789635.1 Candidatus Aenigmarchaeota archaeon CG_4_9_14_3_um_filter_37_18
GTTAGGTAAAATCATGCTCTTTTCTGAGAGGCAGGGAGTCGCTGGGTAGTATTTACTTCTATGTGGTAAATAATAGAAATGTTTAAATATTATGGTCTCTATTAGATTTAATTTCATGTCTAAACCATTAGAGTGATTTTATGAGTAAATTAGATAATATGTCTAGAGAAGAGATGGAAGATTATGTTAGATCCACTGGTTGCCGTCATATACAAGGTGTTTTAAGTAGACATGATTTAAGTATCGTGAGTGATGATGTTCTCCGTACAGTAGCAGAAACTGTCGAATCTGGTGAGGAAGGTGGATATGAAGCAGCGCCTGTTGCAACAGGTCCCAAAAGGGATTATTGTGTGACTGCAGCAAATAGTTTTTCTTCTGGTTTTTTATATATAGGAAACCGATCTGGGGAACCAATTGATGTAACAGCTCAACTACAGAGAATTAACGCTGGCGAGCAATTATTAATGGAATTATTTCCGCGAATTCATGAAGTGATAAGGGGAATATATGATAGAATTGGACCTAAAGTCGCAGCATATATCGACTCACCAGGAAAAGCCAGAGGGGCTAGGGCTACATTAAAACCTATAGAATATTTAAGTCTTTTAGCATTAGTTTTACTTGATCCTAATCATAAAGAAAGATTGAATAGTCAATATAGATAATTTTATTGTAACATATTTAGTTATTTTCAATAGAACCTGCAAATAAGTAGTAATCCAACATCAAAGAAATGTTGATTAAACCGTTAAATATTCTCCCAACCTAATTATAGCTATGCCCGATAAAAAAACCCTCAGAAAACAATTCCAAAAAGACTGGGAAAAATACTACAAAATCGACTTTCTCGTTAACAAAGGCTTCCAGAGGAAAATATGCCCTAAATGCGGCAAAGGTTACTGGACCGCCGATCCTGAGAGAAACCACTGCCCTGATCAGCCCTGCCAAGACTACGAATTCCTCGGGAATCCGCCCACCCAGAAGAGGTTTAGTTACATCGAATCCTGGCAGGAAATCGAGAAATTCTTCAAACAAAATGGTCATACAAGTGTTAAGCAATACCCGATTGTCTGCAGGTGGAGGCCTGATCTGTTCTTCACAATCGCATCGATAATCGACTTCCAGAGGGTTGAAAAGGGGCAGGTAGTCTTCCAGATGCCTGCTAACCCGTTGATCGTGCCGCAGTTCTGCTTGAGATTCCCGGACATACCTAACGTCGGAGTCACGGGAAAACATTACACGAATTTCTGCATGGTCGGACAACACTCAATCTACGACGGCAAGCAAGGCTACTGGAAGGAGAAGTGCATAGAATTGGATTACAATCTTCTAACGCAGACTTTCGGCATTCCCCAGAAAGAGGTAGTGTTTGTCGAGGATCTATGGGTTGGTTATGGGGCTTTCGGGTCATCCATGGAGTATTTTGTTAAAGGAATAGAGTTGGGAAACGCTGTTTTCACTGAGTTCATAGAAAACAATGGAGTAGTCAAAGAGATGACAAACAAAGTGATAGATATGGGTGCAGGACTAGAGAGGTTTCCTTGGCTCTGCAACGGAACTCCAACAAGCTACGACATAGTCTTCGGGCCAGTACTCAAGAAACTCAAGGAACAGGCGGGGATAGATTATGATCACGATTTTTTCCTGAAATACTCGAAATTAGCAGGGAGTTTGAACATAGATGAAGTCCAAAGCATAAAGAAAGCCCGCGAAAAAGTGGCAGAACAGCTAGGAGTGAGTGTAGATGTCCTGGATAAGAAAGTAAAACCAATGGAAGCACTGTATGCAATCTGCGACCACACTAAAGCATTAGCAATGGCTATCTCTGACGGGATGCTGCCGAGCAATGTAGGCGGGGGATACAATCTTAGAGTCATTCTAAGGCGTGCTTTAGGATTCATAGACGACAATCACTGGAATATCGATTTGTCAGATGTTTGCTCAATGCATGCTGATCACCTGAAGCCTATGATACCTGAACTGAAAGAAAACATAGAATCAGTCAAGAAAATTCTAGAAATAGAGAGAAAGAGGTTCCACGAGACTAAGCTTAGAACGAAAAGGATTGTCGAAAAGATGGTCGAAGACGGAGAAGAATTCACCGAGGAGAAAATGGTTAGAATGTATGATTCTGATGGGATAACACCCGAGCTGATAAACGACTTCAACCCTGACGTGAAAACGCCAGAGGATTTCTACATCAAAGTCACGGAAAAGCACATAAACCCACCTAAGAAGATCGATACGGAACAGTTGGATGTTGAAGGGCTGTCTGAAACTAAGCTTCTTTTTTATGAGAACTCGAAAATGACCGAATTTAAAGCGAAAGTCCTGAAGATGATAGATGATAAATGGGTTGTCCTAGACCAGACAGCATTCTATCCAGAGAGCGGGGGCCAGAAAGCGGATTTAGGATTTATTGACGATGTTCCTGTTTCTGATACCCAGAAGTTCGGAGGTGTTGTTGCCCACAGGATTTTAGGCACGTTTAAAGAAAGCCAAGAAATCACAGGCAAGGTCAACCTGTACAATCGGGAAATATTAACAAAACACCATACAGCTGTTCATGTGATTAACACAGCTTGCCGAGACATTCTTGGATCATGGGTATGGCAGCACTCAGCCGAGAAAACAACAAAAAAAGCCCGCCTAGACATAACACATTACGACACGCTAACAGATGAACAAATCCAGAAGATAGAGGACAGGGCAAATGAAATCGTCAAGAAGAATTATCCTGTCACAAAAGAAGTCCTACCAAGAGATGAAGCCGAGAAGAAGTATGGGTTCAGGATTTATCAGGGCGGTGTAGCGCCTGAGAAGATGCTGAGGATAGTATCGATTGACAAACTAGATCATGAAGCCTGTGGGGGGACGCATGTTGACAATACAAGCGAGATAGGTTTTATTTCTATTGCCAAGACCAAAAGAGTGCAGGACGGGGTTGTTAGGCTGGAGTTTGTTGCTGGAGATGTTGCAGTCAAGGAGTTGAAAGAAAGCAAGAGGCTGCTGAAAGAATCTTGTGATGTTCTCAAAGTGAAGGAAGATGAACTGCCTAAAAGAGTGGAACAGTTGTTTAATGAATGGAAAGAGAAAAGAAAATTAGTCAAAAACGTGTAGTGTGGCAAAAATCATCAACTCTAACAAAGGTTAAAACAGGCTCAAAATTTCTAGCAGGAATTTTTGCATCTTCATCCTCCAAATATAGTTCCAACGCTTCTTTTAGATTTTTTAACGCTTCTTTCTGTGTTTTGCCTTGGCTAGCTATATTCATCTTTTGAATTTAAATATATTGGAAATTTTTCAACTTCCGCCTGCGGCGTGTCCCGTAGGGACTAATCCCATAACAATTAATTTAACCATTCCCTCCAATAACTATTCATGCAAATATCAGAAAAAGAATGGAAAGAGCTCAAGAGAAAAGAAAAACTGCTCAAGCAATCAGCAAGCATTCTAAGTGTTGAGCCTCAAGACCTGCCTAGAGTAATCCAAAGGTTTGCCAGCGAGATAAAAGAAATGGATGAAAAGCTCAAAAAGTAATCATTACCTCATATACAGAACAAACTCCTAGATATAAGCAAATCACATATCTCAGCCCTAGCATCATCCTTAGTAGGATCGTATAGGGTTTTCTGACCTCGCAGGCTTACAATCGTGAGTTTACTAGAACTGCCATCTGTCTGGATTTCCTGGAGATAGATCTGATCATCAGATGACATGGTCCATTGTTCCAAAGATGTTAAAAAACTATTGCAGTCGAAGCAGTTAGGTGGATAGTTATACTCAAGAATGGTCTGATAGTTTGCAAGCAATATCTTGACCTGAGCCTCTGTGAGATGGTATTTAATGACTCTGCTCTGGGGGATTTCGACCTGGTTGGAAGGCCTTAAGATAATCTCCACAAACAACCCTATTGTTGACCCCATCATTAGAAGAACGAAGACTAAAGCGATGGTTTTTGACATTGGTTTTTTCGGTTGGGTTTTTTTAGCCATGCTATAATTCTCTAGTTTTTGTGTTTTTAATGTTTATTGTTAAGGCTTGAAGTATTCAGGATATCTTCTATGCAGTTCTTCTATTTCTAGTATAGCCCACATTGGGTATATTCTCCCGTTAATAGATAAGAAATCTGTTCCTTCTTGTGTCATTTCTTTTGCAGCAAATTCTTCTCTCCAACCCTCTGTGTCTGGCTTCCCGCCAATATAAAATAAAACAGTTCCAATCCAAGAATATAACTCCTGATAAAATGGAGATATTCTCTCTCTATCTAACCTCCTATATGAAGGTATTCCAGTACTCTCTCTCTCTGCGTACTCATCCAAAGGCTTACGTCTCAAGTCCCAATCCATATTATCCAACAATTTTTAACAGATTAATAATATATACACTCATTCCAACAATTATTCCTAGAGTGAATCAGGGGTAATCGGCTAGCTTGGTTTAGGCTTCAAGCTTGGGGTCTGAGGACAAAATGCTTGCGACCTGGGTTCAAATCCCAGTTATCCCATGTAATAAAAAAATTATTCTATCAGGGATGATTATTTCATCCTGTAGCCAACTATTCCGTCTTCTCTTATTTGCTGAAGTCTTCTTGGATTCTGGATATTTAGCTCTAAAAAACATCTGGATTCCTTTCAATCCCACGATGCAATTCTCTGGCGGCCCATGGAGTTACTTCATCTCCTGTCAAACCAAAAACATCTCTAATTAATTGTGTAGCAACTATTGGTTCCCCAAAAGCGGTTCTTCCGAAATTACTTATTTTTTCAGGTGGTATTGAACCATCTTTAATGCCGTCAACTAATTGCCATGAATAAACAAAATTCCCAGTTCTTTCTGGTATTTCTGGTTCGTATAATATCCACTTACCAAAAGATAATCCTCCGTTTCTGTATCTTACAGGTATTCCGATATTTTTAAGCCCCGACCCAGCAAACTGCGTGATAGTCATGCATTGTCTCCATGCTTATAATAACGAACTGATATATAAGCACTTCTATAAAACCCTTAAATCAAACAAAATCCAATGTTTGAGACCAGTTATCCCACTAGTAGACAGAGTAGCATAGAAATAATATACTCAGTAACATATGTTACTCTATACCATAAAATTTATATACTCAGTAACATAAATAAGTTTATGAAAAAAGAAACACATCTGAAGGCTTTCGAAGAGCATAGAACTGTAATAGACTGGAGCATTGACCGAGGGATAAAAGATTCGCAAAGAATATTGGGTTTGCACACATCCAGAGGTATAATAGAATTATTGTCAGCCTATTTGCATAAAATCAATAAAATTGACTCTGGGGTCCAGATAAACCACAGATGGTTTAAGTCGGAAAAGGTTTATGATAGGCTGCCAGATTTTCCAAATAAGAAAACAATTTTTTCAAAGATGATTGATTTGGAGAATGCTTCAGAAAAATTAAGCTACGGGTCAGAAAAGTCAGAAAAAGAGATTAAAAATGCGATAAAACTATTTAATCAATTGGAAAAAACAATAAAAGAGTTGATGAAAAATGAGAAATAAAATTATCTCCTATGTGCTGAATTTAGTATCATTTATAATTGAGAATAAAGTTTCACCGCAAAAGGTAATCATTTATGGGTCAGTCGCATCAGGCGAATTTGATGAAAAAAGTGATATTGATGTTTTTATCGACATTGATGAAGCAAAAGAAGAAGAAGTAAGGAGGATTATATCGCTGTTTCAGAAAAATTTCAGGGAAAAATGGGAGTTAAAAGGCGTTGAAAATGAACTTTCAGTTATAGTGGGCAAGTTAAACGATAAAAAATGGGATGAACTTAGAAGGGAAATTCAAAGTAATGGCATCCTGGTCTACAGTGTTAACACAGGCTCGCCAGAAAATATGAAACCTTATCTGATATTTAGACTGGATTTCTCGAGGTTGAGAAGACCTGAAAAAATTAGTTTATGGAGAAAATTGTATGGATATAAACAGAAAATTGGAGGTAAAGAATACAAAAAAGAAGGTCTTCTAAAAGAAATAAACGGCCAAAAAATACAAAAAAGTGTCTTAATGATCCCATCTTCGAAAAGCAAAGAATTCAAAGATTTTCTTGGGAAAAATAAAATTAACTACACGGCAAATGAAGTATGGATTGACTAAAGAGTGAATGCTTGCGACCTGGGTTCAAATCCCAGTTATCCCATAAGACAAAAGTGAAAATATGCTCCCGCCAAAAATGAAGCAGCTCGTTTTGCCGAGAG
>PFTQ01000004.1:6257-9967 GCA_002789635.1 Candidatus Aenigmarchaeota archaeon CG_4_9_14_3_um_filter_37_18
GCCGAGAGGTTGCTCTTCCTGCAAATACTGCTGCGAGTTTAGCCCGGAATGCTCCTACTTCTCGCCGCTATTTACGAAGGAACAGAAGGATGAAGCCTTGAAAAGAGGTTTGAACAACGACAATTTCAAGAAAGTTGATAAAGGCTTATACACGGTTATACTAAAGAAAGAAAAGGATTATTTAGTGTGCCCTTTTCTGGGCAGGAAGAATTGGGAATGCAGAATAAATGGCTGCAAGCCTTTTGACTGCTCCTTGTATCCGTTCATCTTGATGAGGGATAAGAAAGGCAAAGCTGTGATTGGCGTTTTCAAGAATTGCCCTGGCATAAATAAAATGGTCGGGGGCAAAGCATTTCAGGAGTATGTTTATTACCTCAAGAAAACCTTCGAATCAGAAGAATTCAAAGAATTCATCCAAAAATACCCTAAACACATCTGGAATTATGAAGAAGAAGCTGAGGTTGTAGAAGAAATCGGCCTTAAGATATCCATGTCATAACATCCTTCTTAATACCCCATATATCATTCTCTTTTGTTAATAACACATAATAACCTCTTCCAGCCAAATAATGTGCTTGATTTCCTGCATAAACCAATGCCTGATCCTTCTCTTTATTAAATCCAACCCTTGAAAGAGTCATAATACCTTGAGACTTTGGGTAGATTTTATAGAACTGTTCCCAACCGTCTATATCTGGACGAAAAATCCTATCAAAATCAACCTGACTTATAAGTATGACCTTTGCTTTAATATTAAATGAATTTTCCAATGGATAATTTTGTGTATTCTTGATTTTATAATCATCTAAGGTGTCTTTTTCTATTTCTGGAATCTGCTGACTCACATAATTCAATGTCTGATCCAAAGATTCATGACCACCCAATGAAGCATGATCCATAATAACAATCAAATCTACTTGATCAGTGGCATACATTCCATCGATTAAGCTTGAATAGATAGTATATTCCTCATTTTCTATTTCTTCAACGGGAATACTATTTTTAGAATTCAAAACAATTAAGCCAATCGCTAAAATGATCAACAGCAAGAACAATCCAAAGTAAAGTTTTTTGTTATTCACAGATAAAATATAGATTTCTTCCCTTAAATTAATTACTTAATCTTTCCAGCCTTTCATTCCCCTTTTCTTGCTTCTGGCTTTCGCGAGCATAGTCTTCCTTTTATGGTCTCTTGGATGTCTTCCCATAATCATCACCTACATATGTTTTCTTATGAATGCATTTAATATTGTTGTTAGATTAGGCTTGCCTATCTCTTCAAGGTCATACCTCACCCTTACTAATGGCTTGTTAACTTTAAGTAGCCTCTCGAGATTAATCGGGGTCCCGACAACAACAGCATCGCATCCTATTTTGTTGATTGTATCTTCCAGCTCTTTCATCTGTTTTTTTCCGTATCCCATAGCAGGCAGCAGGTTCTGAAGATGAGGGTATTTTTCCAGTATTTTTTTGATTGAGCCGACTGCAGAGCGTTTAGGGTTTACAAGCTCGCATCCAAGCCTCTGAGCAGCAACCACTCCAGCCCCGAATGTCATGCCTCCGTGGGTTAATGTAGGCCCATCCTCAACAACAAGGACTCTTTTGCCTTTTACTGATGCTGGATCATCAACTGTTATTTTAGAGTTGGCTTTTATTATGATTGCTTTCGGGTTCATTTCTTGAGCGTGGTCTAGGATGATCTTCACATTTTTTAGGTCAGCAGTATCCATCTTGTTTATTATGATTGCATCTGCCATCCGGAAGTTGGTCTCGCCGGGATAATAGGTCTTTTCATTCCCTGCCCTGTGGGGATCAGTAACAACTATATGCATGTCAGGCTTGATGAATGGAGTGTCATTATTCCCTCCATCCCAGACTATAACATCGGCTTCTTTCTCTGCCTTGTCAAGTATTCTCGGGTAATCCACGCCTGAGTAGACGACTAACCCGCGTTCAATGTACGGCTCATACTCTTCCATCTCTTCGATCGTGCATTTATTTTCAACCAGATCTTCGTATTTTTCAAACCTTTGGACAGCCTGGTCAGCCAAATTTCCATATGGCATCGGGTGGCGGACAGCAGCAACTTTTATTCCTTTTTTCTTGAGGATGTCGACTATTTTTCTTGAGGTTTGGCTCTTGCCGCATCCTGTCCTCACAGCGCATACTGAAATCACAGGCTTCTCCGAGTGAAGCATGGTATAATCAGTTCCCATGAGCTTAAAGTCTGCTCCAGCAGCATTGACAATAGAACATCTGTTCATCACATACTCATGGGAAACATCGCTATAAGCAAAAACAACCTCTTCCACATGCAGATCTTTGATAAGTTTTGGCAGCTGCTCTTCGGGGTAAATAGGAATGCCTTTAGGATAGAACCTGCCTGACAATTCTTTTGGGTATTTTCTCCCAGCAATATTTGGTATTTGCGTGGCTGTAAATGCGACTATGTTGTATCTGGGATTGCCTCGAAAATAGGCGTTGAAATTATGAAAGTCCCTGCCTGCTGCACCCATTATGATTACTTTTTTTCTTTTCATGTTTCATCTCCTTACAATTCTATTAATTTCGACCTAGTTAAAATTTCCGCTCCCCGCTTAGTCATCAGAACATCATTCTCTAACCTGCATCCACCTACATCAGGAACATATACACCAGGCTCAATCGTGAAAATCATCCCTTCTTTTAGTTTGGCTTCTTCCCATTCCTTCAATTCTCGCTTGGTTTGAGGCTTAGGAGATAAGCTAGGCGACTCATGGACATCCAATCCTAAGCCATGGCCTAACGAATGCTTAAATTCAAATGAATGCTTCTCAAGGACTTTGTTTGCGAGGTCAAAGACTTTCCATGCAGGCATCCCTTCTTCCAAAGTATCAATCGAGCATTGATATGCTTCCTGTGTTGTTTTGATGATTTTTTTCTGGTTTTCATTCAACTTCCCGATCGAGAATGGGACTGTGATATCTGAGCAGTAGCCTTTGTATCTGGCGCCGAAGTCTATCAAGCCTAAGCCTTTTTGCACATTTTTATCCGAGAATGCTGGCTCAGGGTGTATGTACGCTGACCTCTCACCGGATGTAAGAATAGTTGGGAAGGCTATCTCATATGCTCCCCGTCTGATAAGCTCCTGCTCAAGAATAAGCACTAGCTCTTTTTCAGTTATTCGGGTTGATAATTCCTGTTCTATTAGTTTTATCCCATGGTCTGCTATCTGGCAGGATTTTTTGATCAGGCCCATTTCTTCCCTGGTTTTTATGCTCCTGATATCGTCTGTTAGGCTTGAGATGTCTTGGAATTTTTTTCCTTTTAGGTTTTTTGCGAGCTTATAAGGGAATATCCTGTCCATTATCCCGATGCTCTTCTCGTACTTCAGTTTCTCTTTCAAAACCCTAGTCAGGCTGTTGTCATATTCCTTGAGGTTGACTATCTCGCCTGCTTTTGCTTCTTTCACCGCACGGTCGTATTCCAGCCTTGAAGAAACAAGAATGGATTCACTTTGGGTTATTATCAGGCAGCTGAATGCATGGAATCTTGTTTGCTGAAATCCTGTAAAGTATTGGATGTTTGAATCGTGGATAGGCTCGGAGCAGAGGAAGATGGATGCGTCTAGTCTTTGTTTTTCTAGAATGGACTGGAAGTCTCGGGTTTTTGATTCTTTCATAGATATCAGCGCGTATTTAATACTATTTTGGTTTTAGTTAAAATAAATC
>PFTQ01000067.1 GCA_002789635.1 Candidatus Aenigmarchaeota archaeon CG_4_9_14_3_um_filter_37_18
TAATCAAAGGAAAAAGACTCGCTGCAAGAGTTAATGTGGCTGACAGGTCATTAAGGAAATTTAAGGTTCTGATAGGAAGAAGCACAATATTTAATAACTTTATAGTCGATATAACAAAATCGCATAACTCGCCGTTAGTAGGAGATTTGAATGAAAGCTTGCGTAATTGGGGGAAAAGATAAGTCGCCGTCAACCATGAAAATATTTCAGGCAATGGATGACTGCAATAAGTTCGATTCTGTGCTATTCATACCCATAGAAAACATAACTTTAGGGGTGAAAAACGGGAAATCCTGCGTCCTATACAGGGATAAAGACCTTTCAGAATTCGACGTCATCGTCCCGAGAATAGGCTCTTCCAAAGCAATGTTCGGCTATTTGCTGCTGAAGATGCTCAAGGATTCTGAAGCCTATATTCCGTTGAAGCCTATGGCCCCGATGATATCCCATGACAAATTCCTGACATTAGAAACCCTGAACAAAGCCGGCTTGCCAATCCCGGAAACCTATCTGACAGTATCTTCCTCAACAGCCAAAAGGGTAGTCGACAACCTGATCAAGCCTCCTCTAATTATGAAACTATTAGGCGGGACCCAAGGGAAAGGCGTGATGTTTGCAAAGGATAAGCAGAGCGCAGAAGGGATGATAGACACATTAAACGTACTCAACCAAAGCCTGTTCATAGAAAAATACATTAAAAATCCAGGCGAGGATATAAGGCTGGTCGTCCTAGGGGATGAGGTAATAGCATCAGCGAAGAGGAAAGCCAAGAAAGGGGATATAAGAAGCAACCTAGGCTCAGGCGGAAAATATGTAAATTGCCGTGCAAGCTCGGCAATAGAAGATTTAGCCGTTAGGGCAGCAGAAGCAATAGGCTCAGAGATATGCGGAGTTGATATTATAGAAAGCAGCAGAGGCCCAGTAATAATAGAAGTGAATATTGCATTAGGCATGAAAATATGCGAAGTGACAGGAGTGGACATTCCCAAAAAGATAGCGTATTATGTCAGCGACAGGGGAGTACACGGAAGAAATGTCAAAAGATTGAGTTCATTCTTTGAAAGGGAGATTGTGAGGATACCAAAAGCAGTCAAGGATGCCTTAAAAAAGGATTAGATCATGCGCTTCCTGCATAAATTCAAAAAATTGTCAAATATTATCTTCCCGTCTTTCGTCATCTCAGGGTGGAACTGCACTCCAAAGTGCGGATGGCTCTTGTGCTGTATCATCTCATATTCGCAGTCGGATGAATGGGCCAAATCCTCAAGATCTTCAGGCAGAATGCCAGTCGCATAACTGTGCCCTTTATAGACGGATAATTTTCCCTTCTCAACTAATGAGTTGGATTTAATGATCTGGACATAAGAGAACCCCTGGGATCTCCACTTCATATGGTATAGATGCCCTTTGTAATATTCGATCAGAAACTCATGCCCGTAGCATATCCCAAGAATAGGCTTGTTGTTCAAGAAACGGATAACATTGTAGTTGAATTTCCTCTTTTTTTCGATGAGAAAGTCATTCCCTCCAGTAAGTATAGCCCCGCCCACGATGTCAAAGTTGATTTTCTTGATGTCTGCTTTCAATGGGTCTGCTTTTATTATTGTCGCTCCTTTTTTTCTGAGATAATCTTCTATCTCTTGGTAGTGCTTGCTTTTATTGTCGACAACTAGAATGTTCAGAGACCTAAGCAAAAAAACACCTTAGTTAATTTTGGATTGGAAGCTTAAAAAATCTAGCCTGAATCTACTCAACATATATTCCTGGTTTCCCGAACTTTGCCCTTTTTGCTTTTCCTTCTGGGTCATATTTTTTAGGGTCGCTCAGGATGTAGATATTGGCTTCTTTGAAAGCAAGCTCTTTTTTCAGGAAGCTCTTGCCTTCATCAAAATGGGACAATTCTTTATCAGAAACAACATACAAATGCAGTTTATCATTCTTTCCGGATAGCTTTATTACTTCTTTTATGTCTTCTGTCATCTTCTTGAATGATTCTTCCAGTTGCAATATCTCATCGTCTATTTTTTTCTGGTCGAACACAGGCCATTTTTCTAGGGAGAGAAAGCCTTTCTTTTTAAGTTTCTCCCAAATCTCTTCGGCTATGAAAGGAGCAAAAGGACTTAATAGTTTAACAAAGTTTTCTAAGAAATAATCAACAACTCCCTGATTCGGTTTTTCTGTTCTTTTCAGATACCATGACATATCATTAACCATTTGATGGATTTCTGTAGCTGCGGTTCTGTTGTTTGTTTGGTCTAATGCTTGCGTCATGATTTTGATGTGATTCTCTAATCTCGAAACCAGCCATTTATCCATGGTATTCTCCAGCCTGCTTTCTCCTTGATTATAATTATCAGTAATCAGATGATAAATTGAGTTTAACTTGCTCTTCCATGATAACACATCATTCTCAGTCCAGTTGATATCATTCATCCCTTCTCCGCAATCCATCAGCGTTATCCTGACAGCATCAGATCCATATTTGTCTATTGCATCTCTCAGGACTATGAAATTGCCTTTGGATTTGGACATTTTTTGCCCTTCTATATTTAACATCCCATTGACAGTCATAGCCTTCGGCCATCTGGTCTGGTCATCCCACATTGCAGTGTGATGGAATAAGCAGTATGTCAAATGATTCGGGATTAATTCTTTGGCCGAGCCCCGTAGATCGAAACCATACCAGTAGTCAAACTCCTTTTTCATGTCCTTTATTGTTTTTTTGTCGATTTTGGTTTGCTCGGATACTTTCTCCAGGTCGCCTTCCCCCCTCAGAATATAATTAAACAACTCATCAGTCAACTGGTCAGGCTGCATTCCTTTTTCGTTGATGTATTTTGCAATCGTATAATAAGCAGGATAAATAACAGAATCGCTTAATGTCTCGATAATCCATTCCTGGTCCCAAGGCAGCTTCGTCCCAAGCCCAGACCTTCTCGCGCAAGCCTTATCCCTCAGCCATTCTATTGTGGATTCAAAGTTCTTTCTCCCTGAATCAGGGTATATCTTCATCATCCTCAAGCATTCCCTAGTCTTTTGCTTCCATCTTTCATCAGAAAATTTCAAAAACCATTGGTTCTCAAGAATTTTTATGTAGCATTGCGTGCCACACCTACAGACAACCTTCTCAGTCGGCTCCCAGATAGCATCAGCAAGACCTTTTCTTGTCAACTCCCTCTTGACGTCTTCCTTTGCCACTTCTACCCTAAAGCCAGAATACTCGCCGCAGTTATCCTTCATCACGCCTGTATGGTGCTCTTTCTTGTAGATGATCTTCAGGGCCTTGTCAAGCTTTTCAGTTTCTTTCTGGCTTTTTATACCAAGCTGTTCGCATATCTCTTGGGCAGGATGCTCGCCGAAGCCATCTAATCTGATTATTGATATTGGCTCTATTTTTCTTACTTCTTCTGGGTCTATTCCATATTTTCTTAATTCTTCAGGGTTGTTTTTCAGGTCTACCAAAGCCTGCCAGTCATATGGAGCATGCGAGGGAACACTGGTGACTAAACCCGTCCCAATATTAGGATCGCAGAACTTTGAAGGGAGGATCATTATCTCATTGTCAATCATCGGGGCTGTGCAATACTTTCCAATCATTTCTTTTCCTTGAATTTTTCCCATCTCTTTGATCGTTTTTCCTTGCTCTTTCAGTTTTTCTGCGCATTGCTCGCTTACTATCCATTTTTCTTTATCATTAACTAAGACTACTGAATATTCTACCTCAGGATCAGCCCACATATTTGTTTGACCAAATACTGTTTCTGGCCTAAGTGTTGCGGCGCAGATGTATTTGTCTTTGAACTTAAACTTGAGGATTGTAAAATCAATAGGGCTTTCACCTTCTCCCTGCAGTCTGTCATGATCACCTGTCGGACTTTTGCAGTGGTCACACCATACAACTGGATGAGTTCCTTGGACTACATAACCCTTCTTTTTTAGGAATCTATACTGCCAAGAAATGAATTTGTTGAACTCTGGGTCAATAGTAGTGAATTTTCTTCTCCAGTCAACAGACAAACCAAGATCGTTCATGTCCTCCTCTATTCTCTTTTTCCAGAACATTACGATGTACTTGGGATCCCTGAATTTGCTGATATCTTTCTCAGGTATTCCAGAACTCAAGAGTATATTCCTTTGTTTCTCATCTCCTTTTTCCAGTCTTGTAGCCACCCCAACTATTGGCTCTCCTGTAGCATGGAAAGCGAATGGATATATTGTATTGAACCCGCTCATTCTCTTGAATCTGGCCATCACATCTATTCTTGTGTATGTGAAGCCGTGCCCTAAATGCAGAGGAGCATTGACATAAGGGAATGCGGCATTGCAGAAATATTTTTCCCTGGAATCAGGGTCAGATTGGAATATCTTAGCGTCTAGCCATTTCTTCTTCCATTTCTCTTCTATCTTTCTGTGATCTGTTTCAGTAGCAATAGACACCACGACCATAGCAATATTATTAGT
>PFTQ01000011.1 GCA_002789635.1 Candidatus Aenigmarchaeota archaeon CG_4_9_14_3_um_filter_37_18
GGAGTGACTGGGATGAAATTTTGAATGTTTTTGCATAGTCTCATCGGAAAAAATTTCCGCTAAATTTCCGCTAAATTTCCGCTAAACTGTAATATGTTTTTTTATCACTAACGCCCCTCTTTATTACGATTTTTTTTTCAATCAATTCTTTTAAATCATTCCTTGCCATTCTCATGGTTACGCCAAATATTTCAGAATATTTCTTAGTTGTTATCTTTCTGTGCTCTTTGAGGTATTCTATTACCTTCTTTCCTCTCTCATTTAGACCTAAAGCTTCCAGGCGGTCTTTTGTTAACTTAGACAATCTAAAAGTAACAATCAGACTTGTTCCAGTAAATTCAAATTCAGGTTCTGGTAATCCCCATTCTTTACAACTTCTTATTATATCCAATGTTCCGCCGCCAACATCTTCCACATATTTAACCCAGAAAAGTTGTTTGAACAGAAGCGGATTTCTTGGTATGGATTCGTGTTTCTGTTTCAATCTTTCAACTGTCCAGCCCATCGGCAATCTTCCTGGATTCCAAATCTCAATCCTATCATTAAATATCCTAACCTGAACTTTTGAGGGAGATTCATAATCCCTGTGAACAACAGCATTAGCTATAGCCTCTCTGATTGCATCAGGAGGATATTCGTATTTTTCTTCTCTTTGAACCTGGTCAGGTATTAGCCAAATAGACATTTTTATGTTCCTGAGAACAAAATCCTCGGCTTTGTCCACCAAATCAAACACATCTCCATTCAAGGTTTGAAAGTCAATATACGGCTTGACAGGATCATTTCCAGAAAATCGTATACACTTTACTTCTGATTGCAAAAATTCTGGCTTTTTGGAAAACAGTAACATACATGCATTTGTTGGTTTTTTGTTTTTGAGTAATTTTAGTGATGTTAGTGCTTCTGTCATAGCAGCGTTTTTGGAAATTTTTAGCCCCCTTTCTCCTCTTGCCCTACTTATGAACAATCTAACCTTATTTTTATCAATATCCTCTAGTTTAGCTTCCTTACATACTTGAGAATCCCACAAAAATTCTTTTCCCTCAGAAATAATCTCTCTTAATTCATTTACATCAATTTTTTGGTTTGTTCTCCCGACTCTTTTAAATGCTATTGGAATTTTGTTTATCTTTGCAAATACCGGCTTGATATGGTATCCATTTACCTTAATAATCATCACAGATTTTCCTTGTAGGTCTTTCATCTTGATAGAAGGATAAATTCTCGGATCAGTATTTTGTTTTATTTCATTTGCTAATTTTTCTATAGTTTTTCCCCCAACATTTACACCAACTATTCTTTTGATTGTACCATCCTTATTTTCTTCAATACCAACAAAGATAGCCCCCCCATGCCTATTAGCAAATGCTGATATTGTTTCAATTATCTCCTTTATCACAGCTAATGATTTCTTGAATTCAATTTTTTCTGACTCTCTTAATTCAAGGAATTTTTCTGCGTCCATGCTATAACTTTTGGAAGAGTGGATATAAAAGATATTTTTCATGGAAGATACAAGTCTTTTTCTCAGAAAATAAAAATACTGACAAACTTTTCAACTTCCGCCTGCGGGGTGTCCCGTAGGGACGAAAATTAATTAATCTCTGTTCCCATGAAGCAGAAAAAACATGAGAAGAATTCTTCTTGACTAAGACTAAACTAATTCTTGCCAATCTGGTACAGGTATCCTACAGGCAATAGACCACCCCCAAGATTATACAAAAACTCAAACCTCAGCCCCCTACCTTTGATAGAAAATTCATATATTGATTTAAACCAATCTTGGTATACGCATCTCAACTCACCGACAGGAGTATCAAAGCCAAAGAAAACCCCACGCTCGTCCTGCCAAAATTTCAAAACACCTATCCCAGGCACTTCTCTTGTTTCCCCAGCTTTCAGGGCTGTTATATACTTGGCATCAAAAATCATTTGGTTTTTTATAAGGAAGAAAATGATTTAAGCCTATCTTTCCCTTCAATTTCCTGAATTTTTGGCAGCCTCAATCCTTCGCCTGCGGCGTGCCACGGAGCGGCAAGAATTAATTAATCCTTTGTTGTTTCGTTCAGGCGCCGTATTATTTGAGGCTTTCGGTCAATCTATTGCTATTCCGTTCATTTGTGCTGTTAGCTCCAATCCATGATAAAATCTTGTTAATTGTCTTTTAGCCCCAATATTGCCATGTCTTGCTCGTTTAACATCAGTATAAGGTGCAGAAGACCATCCGCGGCTTTCTGGTATTCTTTCTGTCACCCCTTTGAGCGCTCTGACTACTCTCCCATCATAAGGGCATCTGAACCTCATTATTCCGGTAGTTTTAGTGCCTGAAAACAGTACCCTATATTCACAGCTTGAGCCACAATTATGATCCATGCAAATAGGATATGATGGCATATGATTTACATTTTATTTGAAATTTAAATACTCTTCCAGTGCAGTAAAAATAACATCCCATACCTGTATGGCAAATCCAATCCAGATGGAAAAAAGGAATAATCCTTCGCCTGCGGCGTGCCACGGAGCGGCAAGAATTAATTTCTGACTATTTCCATGAGGCAGAAAACCCGCTATAACAGAAGAGAATTTAAGGTTAACCGCCAAAAAAGTAGGCATGAGTGACTTAAGTTCAATGTTTGGTGCAGACGGAAGAAATACAGTTGATTTATTCATTTCTTACCCTTTAGCTCTAGAATGCACGGGTTGTGAACATGTTAGAATGACTGGATCCAATTCACCCGAGGGATATTGTTCTCGCACCGACAGTTTAAGATGGTATTATTATAAAGGAATGGCTTCAAGAAAAACCCTAGAAACTTTCCCAAAAAAATACAGATGTGATGGCCATTCAGAAACTAGAGAAAGAATTACTCTTGGAAGAGTTATAACACCTGTTGAAGATTAAATCTACCTTTTAGATGGCTTGATTCTTAAGAACTTTTTAATTTCAATCTTCCGCCTGCGGCGTATCCCGTAGGGACGAAAAACAACAATATGCCTTCTGTAAGTAGATAGGGGCACTGATTTTTCTCCTGAGCTATTTGGTTCTGAACGAGGATTAAACATTGTTTTAACAAGAACAAAAGAACGCTTACTTCTTTCCCCAAACATAAAACCAGATATTATCAGGATCCTTATGGGCGTGCTCAGGAATTGGCTTGTTTGGTTGTGGCATACAATATTTTAGCAGTTGTGAATTAAGAGGATTGTGGTGGTTGAATTAGCAACTTCAAAAACAATATTTTCCAGAAATATTTTGGTACAAAAAATACCAATAAAATGGTAAAGTATTTATGAAAACGGAAAAAAATACCAAAAACGAGGTAAAAAAAAGAACAATCAGCTACGGAATCAAGTTGATTTAACCCCAGGTAATAACCACTTCCAAGTAATATGTTCATTCAGTAGAAGCGTTTTTTCCCTCTAGCCTACTAGCTTGTTATATATTATTTCTAAGATAAAGAATATTACAGGAAGCACTTGGGGATTAGGATGAAGGGAATTACAAATTTCGAGAAAATTTCTTCCGTGGCTATAACAATTGCCATGCTTTTAGTTGTCACGCTCCTGAAGCCCGCAACAGCCTTAAACCTTTCATTAATGACAGACAAGCCCTCTTACCTGATCGGCGAGATTGTTGAGTTGACAGTTGATGTTAATATAGAGAACGGCGAATCAATTCCATTCACGGATGCTTTAATCAAAGTCAGCGGCATTGATCCCCACAATTCCGGGTTAACAAGCACATGCCTGCTTTCAAACCTGAATCAAGGCCCTCATCCAGAATGCTCTTCCCAGGATTCAAACTTCCAATCAGTTACAATCACATACTTTAATGCTGCAAATGAATTTGGCAACAGGTCAGCAGAGTTTGAAGGCGAAGAGTATGCATGGGGATATGGGTACGGCTACAAGAACAACCCAACAGCCGCAAAAATCGTTGCCACAGTAGAGTGGAGGTTCCCAGTATCATGGGATGAAGGCAACTATAAGGCTGAAGTAGAGATCAGGTCAGAAAAAGACCTGCTCAACAATTACCCGACTTTTACTGGATCAACCCAGTTCTCGACAGAGCAGATTGAAAGCAAAGTCGCTTTCTTCTGCAAGGATTCAACCTGTTCTGACGGGATAGAGTCCGACCTTATAG
>PFTQ01000016.1 GCA_002789635.1 Candidatus Aenigmarchaeota archaeon CG_4_9_14_3_um_filter_37_18
CCAAATAGTTTTAAATACGCTTCTTTCTGCTCCGCTACCGCTCCGCAGTTCGACAAGGCATGTACATCCTCGCTCACGCTCGGTATTAACATCTTTAAATGGATTAAATATTTTGCAGTTTGCTTAGGGCTGTTTTTCTGAATTTTTTCGGGTATTTTTCCAAATACGACATGAACTTCTTTTTGTTCATCCTGCTTATTATGTTCTTTAACACATCAGCATTCAGATATTCTTTGAAGTAGAAGAGATCAATAAGAGTCTTTTCCAAATCTGATACTGGCAGGTAAAACTCCCCAAATTTGACTAGTTCGAAACCAAATAGCAGACTGGGCTTTATCCTATGCAGGATAACATTCTGCCCGAAAACTTCCCTCTTTCCAACCCTAACTTCTTTTGAGGTCACTATCACAACATTAGTCTCTTGCTTCCATATATCATGAATGCTTAATGCATTTTGCAGCCCTATATAAGATGGCTTAAAGCATAAAACCGAAAGGGCAGGGTCTTCATAAATTGTATAATAGCCTTTCTTCAGTTTTTTAATTTCCCCTCTTTTAACCATGTTTCTAACAATTAGATGGGCATAATTGTCATTTTTAACAATAAGCCTAATATCCCTGCTGTTCGCTACAGGAGTTTTTTTCAGAAAGCTTCTGACTTCGTTCAAATGCTTTATTTTTCCCATCTCTTAATCGCCTCCACCATTTCATTCATTTGCGGTATCGCTCCAGTTATTATTAAGGCCTTCAAGTCCTTCTGGTCAATGGGATCATGAAAATCTTCAAAAAATCCCTTTAGACAGCTTTTAATCGCATTTTTATCATTTGCAAAATTCAATAGGAAGAATATGTCGTATATATCCCTTACTTTTCTTCTTTTTTTGTATGCAGCCACTTTTTCTCTTATTAATTCCTCTGGCTCAAAAGTGTATACGTTAATGAATGTTCCGTCAGCCATTTCAAATGGTTTAGTCGCAAAATTCTCTATATCCTTGAAAACAGCTTCAAAGCTTACAATTGCTCCCTGGTAAGAAAACTTAGCAAAAATAGAATTCTCTGTTTCTTTGAATTTTTCGGTCTGGAAACCTATTCTTTCCAGTGATTGGATGAAACCTTTAAGTTTTTTGGATTTCTTAAGGTTTTCTGGCAGGTAAACATCTATATCTTCTGAAAACCTATTACCCCCATAACATCTCCATATGCATGTTCCCCCATGAATTACTGTTTTTGGGAAACTGTTGTACATTTCAATAACTACTAGATCCTGAGCTACAGCTAGGTCTTTCTGAGCCTTTTTCTTCAACTTGTTTTTAATGGGGATTGTTACAGGCATACTATTAATTTAACCATTCTTATATATAAATATAACTTTGGTTAAGTGAGTAATGTTTCTAGCCTAGAATTTATTGTACTTGAGTTATTCAATGCTTTCTGCTCCGCTACCGCTCCGCAGTTTTTCAAGACGTTTGTGACCTCGCTCACGCTCGGGTATAATTACCATTTTATCTTTAGCCTCCAAACTATACATTCCTTACAACTACAAGCCCGAAAGCAAGCATGAAATAATAATCGCGATTATTGCCGTGGGTATGCTCCCAGGAAAGGATGATCGACCGGTTGAAGCGTTGGATGATTTTGCTGAATCCAGATAGAAATAATTCTTATATTAGCTCTTAAGGGTCTTTTAAAATGTTTTGATTTTCAATAGTTAATTATGCCGCAGCTAGCGGCGGCAATGCTTTCCCTTCCAGTGAGGTCCTGGCCGTATGAATCTTAATACAAGCAATGATGCAGGCAAGAAAGATAAGCTCAGCATAATCATCCCTGCCTATAATGAAGAGGATATCATAGTTAAAACACTGGAAGCGGTGGAAAAAACCTTCTCAGGGATAATAGATTATGAGATTGTGGTTGTGGATGACGGATCTAAAGACAGGACCTGGGGCAAGGCTTATTCTTATGCTAAAAATAACCCTAAAGTTAAGTTAATCAGCAAAAAAGGGAATGGGGGGAAAGGCAACGCATTAAAGCTTGGGTTCCTGAATTCCACTGGAAGCCTTATCCTTTTCATGGACGCTGATTTGGAACTGCATCCTAACCAGTTTTTCCTGTTTTATGATTTGATGAAGCTGCTCAATGCTGACGGGATTGTCGGAAGCAAGAGGCATCCATTGTCTAGAGTGGAATACCCGTTCAAAAGAAAGGTCTTAAGCAGCATGTACAACTGGATGACCAGAGCGATGTTCGGGTTGAAGATAATGGACACCCAGGTTGGCTTGAAGCTGTTTAAGCGCGATGTCCTGAAGGATATTGTCCCCAGGCTGCTAGTCAAGAGGTATGCGTTTGATGTGGAACTGCTTGCTGTCGCGGTTAACAGGAAGTTCAGGATTGCCGAGGCTCCAGTCGATTTGAATTACAAGAGGTTCTCCAGCCGGATTAATCTCTTCAGCACTTGGAAATTCTTTGTTGACACTGCTGCTATATTTTATCGGATTAAGGTGTTGAATTATTATGACAGGGTGGTATTAGATGAGAGTGCTGCTTCTTAACTGGAGGGATATAAAAAATCCCAGCGCGGGCGGGGCTGAAGTGTATATTCATGAGATTGCTAAAAGATTGGTCAGGGGCGGGCATCAAGCCACAATTTTTACTGCTAAGTTTGGCGGCTGCAAGGAGAAAGAAAGAATAGATGGAGTGGATATTGTCAGAAGAGGCGGCAGGTGCAGCGTTTACTGGGAAGCATACAAGGCTTACAGGAATGAATTCAAAGGCGAGGTTGATTTGGTAATAGACAGCATCAACACAATACCATTTTTCACTCCCTTTTATGTTAAAGAAAAGAGGATGATATTCTTTTACCAGCTTGCTAAGGAGTTTTGGTTTAAAAGCATGCGGTTCCCTCTAAGTCTGATTGGATATTTGGCTGAGCCTTGGTATCTGAGGCTGTACAAGAAAGAGAAAGCGATTACAATATCTGAAAGTTCTGCTTTGGACTTGAAAGATTTAGGGTTCGGCGATGTTCCGATAGTTTATCCTGGGATAAGATGCAAGCCTGCTGCTGAAATCCCTCGGAAGGAAAAAAACCTGACTTTGATATCTTTTTCCAGGTTGGTCAAGCCTAAAAGAGTGGATCATGTTATCAAAGCATTTAAGATTGTTAATGATGAGATACCTGACTCCAGATTATGGATATTGAGCGGCGGCCCTGAGAGGAAGAATCTTGAAGGGTTGGCTAGAAAGTTAAGCCTTGAGAATAAGGTTAAGTTCTTTGGATATGTTCCCGAGAAGAAGAAGTATGAGTTGATTCGTAAGGCACATGTGCATTTATTTTGTTCTGTCCGCGAGGGTTGGGGAATTGTTGTTGTTGAAGCCGCTGCCAATGGCACTCCTACTGTTGGTTACGATGCTGCTGGAACTAGGGACTCTGTTGCTGCAACTGGCGGATTTTTGGTTGATGATTACAAAGCAATGGCTGAGAAGGTCTTGAGCCTTGGCGACGGCTATAAAAATATTGCTTCTAGATGCATTAAAAAATCGAAAGTTTTTGACTGGGAGAGAAGCTATAGGAAGTTTGTCAGGGATGTTGAAAGTTAGAGAAGCTCAGCATGCCTAAGAGGTTCAATCTCAATCATATCGCTCTATCAGTTCTCCAGTCTTCAGTATGTTTTCAAACTCATCTTTAAACAGGGAAATATCGTTTATTTCCAGCGGGGATGCTTCTAGTTTGGATGCCTTGATCCTTTCAACATTCTTTTTCACAGTTTCATCTATTTCTTTCAAAACTACATCAAAGATTTTTCTGGCATTCTCTTCCCCGTCCATGTTAATCTTATACTCCTGGTCAAGCACAAGATCCGCAAGCTCGTAAATAAGATCATATCTTCTTGAAAAACCTTCAAACCATTGCGTGAATTCCTGGTATTTTTCCCCTGCAAAAACCGCGCCTTTGCAAATGATGAAAATGCCTTTGTTCTTTGATTTTCGAATGCCTTCCATGAATTCTTTTTCGCTCATCTGAAGCTTTCCCGCAGCTTCTTGGATGGATTTTGAGTCTATATCTTCCCTTTCAGGAGGTTTTACACCTTTTTTGTCCAGGAACATCTTTCTCGCGAAGTCGATGAACCTCCCTTCCCTTATGTATTCGTCAATTAGTTTGCTGTCATCCTTCCCCTTGGCTACAATAGAGATAGTTTTTTTCAGGTGGCTGACAGATACATCCATCAATCCAATATCCCTCCTCAACAATGCGTATTCCATTATTATGCTGTTCCTAAGGCCTTCAATAGCGTATAAGGCTTGAATGAATTCTGGCGGGGTTTTTGAGAAGGCTTTCATCATGCCTTTAGCCTCTTCATATGTCATTCCTTTCCTTTTTGCATAATCTGAAACCATTTTAAAACCCCCCTTGACAAAATTTTCGATAAAAATTGTCCCAGGGGAATTACCCCTTTTTGCCCTGACATCAGCTTCTTCGAAAGCTTCTAATGAGCCTATGCCATGGGATTTCGCTAGGTGATAATCAAGGTTGATGTCCCTTACGCTGGCGTTGCACTGTGGGCATATTCTGAATGATTTTTGTTCTTTCACAAATTTTGTAAGATTTTTGAATTGAAATAATTGATGAGGCTGGAATTAAAGATTTTTCAGGGAGTCTTTAATTTATCGCAGCTTCACAGTGAAATCTATTTTCTCCTGTACTAAACCTTTATCCTATTTGTGTGGCCACAAATTAATGAAATGTAGTCACTGTATGGATTCCTTTTCTGCTGCTGCCAATTTTTCAAGGGAATATCCACTGATAGGAAAAATTGAAATTTAGAATATGCATTTTGCAGTGGCCAGTTTTTGGTTCTTCGCATCTAAGTCGCCTAAATATGATTGCCGCACATCGTCACCTACTGAGCTTGAACGGTATCATGGGACTTTCAGGGAATTTGACAAGGCTAGAAGGGGATTCAAGTCTGACAAGACTGCTATGGAAGTTGATAATGGGTTCAATATGTTCTACAATTTTGTGAGACCGCACACAAGTATTGGGATGACGCCTTCTCAAAAGGCGGGGATTAAGCTAGAATTGGGGCAGAATAGGTGGATGGGGCTGATGCAGAAGAGTATAGTTTGATTTTAATTCGTAAGATATTTATTTATCCTACCAATTCCAAATTATAGTCATGGATAAAGTTAGTCTTATCTTTAGCTACGATAAGCATTTATCTGTAGGTCTATTCTATTGATTTAGAAGAATAGGCAAATCTACCGTTAAAAGGTGAAAAAATGATTAACGAAGAGTTTATTAAAAAATTCGAATCTATAGAAACTAACTTTGAATTTGCAAGAGCTGAAACTCTAAGTCCAGAATTACAAAAAAAATATGGTGTAGATAAAGGAATGGTTGTAATTAGGAAAAGTTTTAATCCACACCCAAGAATCACAGTTTTTCCTATAAAAGACGGTGATTTTGTTCAGACATTAACTGAAATGATTATCGAAAAGGGTCATAAAGAAAGCCTTCAAAATCCGTTTGTTTAATTAAGTATTAAGAAATAACCGAGACAATTAATACAATGACGAGGAGATACTAACGACATTTTTAGATACCATATATGTATTCATTCCAGATATTTCAATTTTTAGAGATGCGTTTAAGTTAAAAAAACAAACAGAGGAGGAATTTTTTGCAAAAGAACTAATCAATTTTTTTGCAGAACAATCTATGAATACTGGATTCCCTTATATTAGAGTCCCTATTGGGCTAGCTGTAAAATTACTTAATGAACCATTCATGGATGACCCTGATATTTGGGGATTGATGAGTTTAATTTTGCAACCAGAAAATGTCACTGATAAAGCAGGAATATCAGTTACAGAAGAAAACAAAATTTGTTATGATTTTCTAGGTAAATTTAAAATGCCAATGATATTAACTAATGAAAATAAGGAAAAATATAAAAACCTTAAAGTCTGTACAGCAAAAGAGTTTATGAAAAAATATCGGGAATTAATGCTTAATGATAGGACTTTTATAAGATTAGAAAAAAATTGTTAATTAACTCCATTATTGAAATAGTTCATCACATATACGCAACATCAATTACTATCACCCTCATTCGACACTAATTTTATGACTTGAATTTACGGCAGAACCCATTTTCCAAAATAGTTAAGCACCTATCTGCGACACTCTAGGAAAAGAACCGATAATGCGACAGAACCTTGGTTTTCTATCCGGTATGAAGCATTAACAATAAAAATATCGCTGTACTAGAAATATTCATGAATTATGCGATCCCGGCAGTTTACGGAGCTCCTGGCGAGAAATTTGCCCCAGAGATAGGGCGCTTGCCGTCCGGCGTTTGGGCGGCAGTGTATAATTATGACAAATATGGAATTGACAGTTATGTAGATATTATTAATATTTCAGGCCCCCTGCGCCCAGATCATACTATTAGATCAACTAATGAAAATCTGCATCACCTTTTCGGAAAGCTTCTTTTCCAAGAGGATTTCAGTGATCCGGCAGGCCTCAGAACGGGCGTTCAAAATAGCCTAGAAGGACATAAACTTAAAGGCATGGTGACGCCTTATGGCAAAGCACAAGCCCAGAGCGGTGGCTTTGCATTATTAAGAGGCATTTTAGGATGCCTTGATTATGCTCCATATTTAG
>PFTQ01000043.1 GCA_002789635.1 Candidatus Aenigmarchaeota archaeon CG_4_9_14_3_um_filter_37_18
TGAAGGCATGAGGTCTGGATTGAACACGATACTGCAGACAACAGACCCTAAAACAGGGAGGAAAATGGAGGAATTGATAGGGATAGGGGTTTACACTGAAAAATCAGAGTTGGATTTCGGGCGAGACAGCAATGGAGATCAGCTTAAAGTAAACGTTTTCAAAGACCTGGAGGAAAGATTGGATGCAATCTACGGCAAAGGAAAGTGGCACCTTGAACTCCCATATCCTGACCTGCCTTTTTATGCGCAGGTTGTGATTGTGGTTGACACTTCTGCTAGTCTATGCGACGATGTTGAAAACATGAAGAGGCTGCCAGATATTATTAATAACCTCAATGAAATGATAAAGCAAAAATACCCTATCAAAGATAAAGACAAAGACAGGATAACCGCAACTGTTTATATGCTTTCTGGGGGGAATGCTGGATGCTGCGAACCGGATTATGACGGACAGACTTATTTAGGATGCAGCAGATTTGAGGCGAACAAAAGAGAGACAAATGTCTTTCGATGCAGGAGCATAAACTCATTGGACTGCCCTAGAAGCCTGCGTCCATCTGATAGCCTTCACTGGACAAATGAAGAGGATTGGGGAAGAGGCCTGGCTTGCATCGCTGATAATGGGCCTCCTGAAGGATGGAATGGAGCTTCGACAAAAATAGGGATTATTTTATCTGATGAGCTGAGCACTGGGAACGAAAACCAGCCTGAAGCTCAGGAAGCGAGTTTAGAGTCGGCGATAAACTATGCCAATTCTATCGATATGTTTGTTTTCCCGATTAAGGCGGACACAGGAATTGCCTGCTGCCCTAGCTGTTCGGGCTGCAGATCAGAATGCAATATTTGCGTCTCATATAACGGCGAGCAGACAAGCCTATTCACAGAAAGAACTTGTGCGATGGATTCAGAGTTGATATCCCATATGGAAGGCTTAATGGCAGGAGTAAACCCGCCAGAATTTAGGCAGGTTTATGAATTAGAAGATTCCACTGAAGTCACAACAGCTATATCAGATATAATCAAGGATGTTGCTGAAAGAGAAGTCCCGACAGTAAAACTTGGGGCGCCTATACCCCAGGACAGGAAAGTAAACACAGTGACAGTTACCGTTCCCATACCTTTTATCGGGGGTTATACTAACCTTTATCTTTACCAATGGCAATAAGTTGATTGTATGAAAAAAGGGGTTTCATTCTCAGTCATCCCAATAATCGCTTTACTGGGTGTTCTTGCATTATCAATCTGGGCTGGGTATCAACTATCAATAGGATCCAGCTATAACAAGAGGTATGGGGATGTGTTCAGCGAGGATCCTTCTGTCTTTAAAATGGAGACTGTGAAGAAAATCCTTGAAGATGGATTGAAGTTTTCCGCCCAGGACGCGTCGCTGGAAATAGCTGCAAACGGAGGGACAGGCTCAACTACATTCTGGTATTGCGCTTATGAGGACAAAATTCCAACCCCGGAAGAGGTTAAATACCACTTTTCAAACCTAATAAAAACAAGCTTGAATGCCTATGCCAAGAATTCGAATGCAGGGGATTTGTTTGAGATTAATGTTGATATTCCTGAATATACATGCACTGGCGTTTATGATAATGGAGAGAGCAAATGCTCGTCTAGAGACTCATCCGAATGCGAAGACTTCTGGGTAACAGCAACAGGAAATTCCCAAATAATCCTTAAGGAGCCGAATGTTTTGAAGGAGGATGACAGCATATCCGCAATTATTCCCCAGAATAGGTTTTGGTGGATTTACTATAGGCTGTATGATGATTACAATGGGAATTCAGTCCATGAGCAGATACAAAATAGTGTGTGTGTTCCAGGAGAAAGCATTAATCGAGGAGAGGTCAGAGGCAGAATAGAAAGCGCTTTGAATGAAGTTTGCCGAAGATACGAAAATTCTGTTCTTGACGGGTATGTTGACTGCTCGTATGAGATAGATTGTTTTTTTGAAATGGACGGGAGCAGAAACTGCCTGAACACTTTATGCAGCAGGGAGCCATTCAATGAAGAGTTATGCGATTCACCGGAAGTTGTGAGGGTAGCTGGCAAAACAAATGACAATGATGTGGAAAAAGTATTTTTCCAAGATTGCACTCCATACAGGGAGGATCACAGCTATTCCGACACTGACTGGCTGAGGTTTAGGATAGTGTTAAAGGACAGCAAATATAACATCCCATCAATGAGCAAAGACCTAAAAAACCTTGTCTGGAAAATACAGGGAGCTATTATAATAGATTATAATCAGTGCCCGATCGAATGGACAGTCAATATAGACCCATGCTCGGGGGGGTCAAATGAACTGCCAGGCGGAGTAACCCCTGAACCGCCGCCTTACTAATCTACGGTTAAGAAGGAAAACAATAAAAAGGTAGAAATTAATTTTATATGTGAGTGAAATCATGGCAAAAGCTAAAAAAGCGCAGATGTCATTGGAGATGATTATTGGGTTATTGATTCTGCTTGTTGTAGCTGTTGTTGTTATTAGGATATTTATAACCAGCTTTAAGCAGGACCCGCAAAAAACATTTGAATCAACAATTAAAGAAATGAATTTCAAGAGCGACTGCGACAACATCTGCAGCGACTACAAAAATAGCGGCACAAGAGCGGCTTTGGCAAAGTTTTGCTACACTAAGATGATAGGCGACCCTGACTTGAATAAAAACGGCCTAATAGATAAATACCAGTCAATGACAAAAGTTCTTGAGATATGCGAGGATAGCGTCTATTGCTTTCATGTGACTAAATGCGAGACAGAATCCGGGGTTATAGATTGGAGCGACTGCAGGGAAGCTACCTGCGAAGCTTATAGGGAAGTTTATCCTGACAATATGAATAAAGTCGACAAAAAAGTTACTGAATTGTTTAATCTAGGAAGCTGCAAAGGCATCAAGAATGATGAGGATTGGATTAAATTATACTTTAATCAAGGCGATAATCAACCATGCAGCAACCCCCCTGGCAGTTTTGAAATAGCTCTAGAGAATTGTAAATATGATCCAGATGGAGCAGATAATGATATAGCAACAACAGCTGATAACTGGAATCTCAAATGCGATATTACAGCGGATTCATTAAAAGGTGAATGCGGTGCAAACAACGGGAGAATGTGGTTAATTATACAAAAAGACACATCAGCTCGAACTGACTTAAGAACAGCATTACCATGTTTAGGAAGTGTAGGTGGAACAATATCAGTTAATGATGTTACCAACAAACTTGAAGCTAAACTTGAAATTTTAGATGGTAATGAACCAGTACCAGGTGCTAATGGTAAATATTCTTTTGTTTATACATGTATGTCAAAATGTGATACAGGAGCCTTTCCGATAGGTGGAGAGGAAATCTTCGCAGATCCTGTGTAACCTTTTTATATCCTTTTCTTCCTATTATTTCCTTTAGGGTGAGCTGGTTAGATAGCTTCGCCTTGCTTTCAAAGGCAGGGTGAGGAATTTCCATCCATGGAGGAAAAGACGCTGAGAAGCTGGCTCTTGATATCAGAAACGATACCTTCGGGATGAAACGGATCAAGGGCTTCCGATGAAATGCAAGCCGATAAGGCGCTTAGACGAATGCTATCTTAAAAACAGAAGATGGGATAAAACCGGCACACCCTAATTACTTTTCTTGATGGAGTGGATTATTTAAGTTTTACGTTGCATGTATTTGGTATGACTCCACCAGCTACTTTGATACTTAGCGGGAATGTATCACACCTCCCTGGCTTTACCCATGATTATAGGGATCATCTAGGTAGTGTAAGTGTTGGGCATGAATTTGGGACTTTAAGAGAGATTCTAGAACGTTATCAAGAACGGGCCGGAAATAAAGGACTAGATCTTGAGGTGGAAGGTTATGAAAGAGGTTTTGGAACTACTGAACCGCTCGGTAGAGAAGATATTATAGAACTAAAGACGTTGTGTAAAGACTTGGGTATTTCTTATTCAAAACTCACACCCTGGTAAAAAAAACAGACGATAACTAACTTTTATATTCTTATCCCCTTAATTAATTGTTGGTAATCATGGCAAAAGACTCAAAAACAAGAATGCCGTCAGGAATGGCTGGTCTGGTAAGGTATGATGAAGAATTGAAGGAAGCGCCGAAGCTTAAGCCTAAGTGGGTAATAGCTTTTGCCGGCGGGCTGATAGTGATAGAAGTTATCCTGAAGTTTTTGGGCTAGTTTTTATTTCTGTTTCACCTAATTATTCCTATGTCTGTTTGGATAGGCACTGGCGGGTCTCCTATATCATCAAAGGAAAGATCTACTCTGGGGGGGCTGGAAAGAATTCATGAGCTCGGGTTAAATTGTTTAGAAGTGGAATTCGTGCATGGGGTTAGTATGGGAGAGAACCTAGCGAAGCAAGTAGGAGAGCTTGCAAAGAAACTGAAAATTAGATTGTCAATCCACGCTCCTTACTACATCAACCTTACATCAATAGAAAAAGAAAAGATTAAAGCAAGCAAGAAAAGAATAATTGAATCCTGCGAGCGCGGACATAGCATGGGAGCAGAAATAGTCGTGTTCCACCCTGCATATTACGGGAAATTAAAAGCAGAGGAATGTTACCAGCTTGTCAAAAAAGAATGCGAAGATATGGCTGGCAAATTAAAGGAGAAAGGAATTGATGTTCTTTTAGGAGTGGAGACAACAGGCAAGCACACACAATTCGGAACAATAGATGAATGCGTGAGGCTGGCAAAAGAAGTGAAAGGCTGCGGTGTATGCGTGGACTGGTCTCATATTTACGCTAGAAATCAAGGGAAAATTAATTTTGGTGAAGTTATTGATAAAGTTCTTACTCTGAAGAATAAGCATATTCACAGCCACTTTTCTGGAATCAACTTCAGCATGAAAGGCGAGAAGAATCATCTGACACTTGACAGCGGGCAGCCTAAGTACGATAGCCTTGCGAAGGAAATTCAATCCCGCAAGTTGGATATTACTTTGATTTCCGAGAGTCCTAACCTTGAGGAAGATGCGCTGAAATTGAAGAGTATGATTGGTTAGCGCGTTGCTTGCTCAAGTGTAGACGCCAATTTCGAAATATTAACCAATTGAATTGTAGATGCGTTTCAGTGATTAATGATGTCCAAATACATGTACATAGACGAAAGCGGTGACCTGGGAATAAAGGGCTCGAAATATTTAGTTCTCTCGGCTTTGCTTGTCGATAAACCAGAATATCTTGATAGGATCATTAAAAATATGAGAAGAAACAAATTCAAAAAACAGCTTAAAAAAGCATGCGAAATAAAAGCCAATAAATCCTCCCCTGAATTAAGAAAATATATGCTGAAGAAATTGAATGAGGTTAAAGGCGTGAAAATATTTTACATGGTTCTTGAGAAGAAAAAATTATTCAGTGAATTTTTAAAAGACAATAAGCACAAACTCTACAATTACGTTGCTGGAAAATTGGCTCAAAATATAGTTCTCAACCAGGAAGATGTTATAATCAAGATAGACAAGTCAAAAGGGAAGCATTTGCTTAGAAAGGATTTTAATGAATATTTCGAGAAGAAATTGAAGATGAAGTCAAAAATACTAAAGATAGGCATAGAACATAGTTATTCCCATTGTTGGTCAGGATTACAGTTTGCCGACCTCTTATCGTGGTCTTGTTTCCAAAAGTTTGAGCATGGCAATAGTGAATATGTGGATATTATTGAAGCCGACCAGGAAGTATATCATGTTTGGTAAGAATATACAGAACCTAAAAGCACTGAAACATGCACCTCAAGGTACACTGACTTTTAGGCTTTACCTGTGATTATTATATACAAATGTAAAATATATAAGTTTGTTTTTGGTCGATTTTGCCTTGCTCCAGTGCAGATGGTAATAATGCTGCTGGTAGTGGTTGTTGGAGTAATGGCTTCTTTTTGTGCACAGTTCCTCGCACGTTCGTCGCTTCGCTCCTCATACTCACTTCGTGAGCCTCCTTGAAAAGTTGATGTGAACTCGAGTAGCTTGGCTGTTAAGAAAATGTCCAAGTTGATTATCTAGTTTACATATTATTTTGTTGATATTTATTTCTTAGGATCAAATTAGTGTTATGAATATTAAGAAACTAGAAAGATTGGGATAAATGTTTCTTATTTTCGCCTCAATTAGTATTTTAATAAATCAATTCTCGTCATCAAAAGTAAATAGTTATCAGACCGAAATTATTCAGCAACTTACAAGTGCTATAGACACTCAAGTTAAAGTTACTGATATTAGATTGGCCATGAATGAGCATTTATTGAGATATTTAGTTAGTATCAATCCTGAAATTAATAAAACAGCTGAACACCTTTCTCAACAAGTAAATTATACTTTTACAAAAGAGGATGTTCTAAGGGATTATTTCATGTCAGATGATGAATTAACATTTTACTTTTTAGAAGTTGCTGCATTGAATATGGCGAGACCTTTTTGGGAGAATCAAACAGCAGAAGCTATGCTTCTAACTTTCCGAATAAGACACAAAGAATTGCCTTCTTGGGTTTTGATTGAAAATATCAGTAATATTTGTACTCTTATCTTTCTCGTTGCTGGCCTCATTTGTTATAGAGAAGTATTCAAAAAGAGTCGCAATAGAGAAAAAAGTATTTAGAAAAGAATTTTATCTCTAATATTTCTATTATATTTTATATCAAGGTGATATTTTGACATCTCTAAAAAAGTTATTAGAGTTTATTGAAAAAAGTCCAGAAGGAGTTAGCCTCGATGAGATCAGTAAAAATTTTAACTGGAATAGGATGGATTATATTTACTATCAAAAAAAATATTTTGGTCCTGGTTTCTCTTCCAAATATGTAATCCTTAATAAGATTGATAAGAAAATTCTATGGAAGTTAAGTGATGAAGGTTATCTATTTCTTCAAAAAGAAAAGGAAATTGAATCAAGAATTAAGTTGGAACAATCCAATGTGAGATT
Source organism: Candidatus Aenigmarchaeota archaeon CG_4_9_14_3_um_filter_37_18 (assembly GCA_002789635.1). GTDB lineage: Archaea > Aenigmatarchaeota > Aenigmatarchaeia > CG10238-14 > CG10238-14 > CG10238-14. The sequence continues at coordinate 6,939 of PFTQ01000043.1, forward strand.
AGCAAGGGCTTCCTACTTAATCGCACTTTTGGGTATAATTATTTCACTATCCGTGTATATACATTCTGTTTATGTCGACACTGGAAAGTTAATAGGACCTGAATTTACTTGTCCGAATGAAATTGGAGATAATTCTATTAACGTACCTTTTAGAAATTTTGGGAATGTTCCTCAATGGACTATCTTCGAATTTAACGGAGAAAATGTAGAAGCATATGTTATTGGTTATAAAATTGAAGAGAAAAAAGGTTTTCGTGAAGATTTCAAGATAAAAGTTCCAATAATTCAAGCACAATTCGATGAGGGAAAACAAACGGTTACTTCCTTTTCGATAAGAGTTAATAATGAATCTAGAAGAGCTAAATTCCAGATATCATATTATGGTACCACATTGCTCGAGATGCTATTGTTTAAGAATAAACTCGAAGTTTGTGAATATGAAAATATCAATGGCACCTTTAAGTTAATCGAATAGAGGGGCTCACGCAGTGAGCATGAGCAACGAAGTTGCGAACATTTGGGGTCTCCCCAAATAAAGAGACTAAGAAATTCCACAATTACCAGAAGTAACTACAACAACAAGCACCATTAACAACAAGTACAACAACCAGAAAGGTCATAGTCTCATACATTTAATACGTAGATACTGAGATTAAGAACAGTCGCAAAACTGACCCAAAAGATGTATGGAAGAAGTAAATATGCTGCTTTTCTATCAATCTTCCAAAATTTGAGTATTGTTAAAAGTATAGCAACCCAGAGAACTAGAATTTCTATAAAACCAAACAATGGATTTTTTAGATAGAAAAAGAGAAATGACCAGAGTATATTTAGAGCAAGTTGAACTCCAAAAAACAATAAACCTGATTTAACTTTCTTTTCCCTAAAAGATTTTGTTAAAACTAAATATAGAGATATACCCATCATAAGAAACAGTAAAGTCCATACAGGAGCGAATAGCCAGTTAGGTGGGTTAAACCATGGCTTCCTGAGAGTAGCATACCAAGTTGGAATTGACGAAGAAGTAAAAACAGATCCTAATAATCCTGCCACCTGACAAACAAGAATTGAAAATACAAGTTTAGCGGGATTTTGCTTTTTCATAAATATATCTAATTTTTTAAAATATTATCCTTTCGCCACCCCTAATGGAGCTCTAGTTATTGGTTATATAAAAGAAATTTCTTTCCTATAAAAATTCTAACGTTAATCATTTAAAGATAACAAATAATAATTGCTCATGGCGATAAGTTATGGGGTTTGTGTATACAGAAAATGATCCAAAAACTATACCATTTGGAGATAACGAAGATGTTGCTTTTCAGGCTGTCGTTAGTGTCGTAAATTTAGCTGGAGATTATTACAATGTAGTGTTCGACCCAGCTGGTATTGATAAATGTGCGCA
>PFTQ01000031.1 GCA_002789635.1 Candidatus Aenigmarchaeota archaeon CG_4_9_14_3_um_filter_37_18
ATAAGTCCAGGTACACAAGATTTTGATATTGTAGATTTGTATGGTTATGAAACAGATTCAGTCAAAAAAGCTGGAAAGGAAGGATTAGATGCTGGATTTATACAATATGGCCAGGATGCAAATTGTTGGACAGCAGCAGGATGTGGAGAATATATTTGTAAAGGCAGCCCTTATTGTGTAGAGAATGGATTGGGTGTAGAATCTTCGTCATGGGCAGACACAAGAATTCCTAAGGTAGTGGGAATGGTTAAAGAAGTTTATCCAGATGGCATGTTTATTGCTTACTTTACAGACAAGCCAGCTAATGGGACATTAAGCTTCTATGGGGCTGATAACACTTGTAAAGCGTCATCGTTAAATGATACAGTCAATGATCCAGGAATAGGAAATGACGACATTAAGACCTACAAGTTATGGCATTTGGGGGAAATCTATAATGATGGTGGTGTTGAATCACTAGATTATGATTTAGCTAATGATACTGCATATTATTACAAAATAAAAGTATGTGATGATGCTGGAAAATGTGGAGAGAGCAAATGCTCAAACTTTACTACTGAGAGCAACACTGATTGTTCATTCTGTAAGTTTGTGTCAAAGATTAAAGCGCCAACTGGCTGGAATGTTTATTATGATTTAGATGCAGACGGTGATTACGAACACTGGCAAGGCCATGTTTTAGGTCTAGATGATGGGATGTTCACCAATTATACCAGTGGAAGAAGGGCAAATATATTGATGAACACTAGCGATGGTACAGCCTATCTAGAGTTTATTAACGTGACTTTGACTAAGACAGGGATGAACCCTAAAATCAGGGATGTAAGTACTGCTGGAGATATGAAGAACGGAACAACGACTGATTCTTCTGGCAATGATGTTGGTTATGTAGGAATGATAGATGATACCAGGGATAAGATAGTTAATAACTTGTATCCAAGGATATGCAGAATCAAGATACCCAGTGATGGGACTTGTAATGCATTATGGCATTGTGATGATGATGGTGAGAATTGTGTTGATAGGTCAGGAAACGCTACTTCAATAGAGAATGGGACAGCAGCATCAAATGGGACAAATTATTGTATATGGCAAATCCCATACTGTGAGTTCTCTGTCTGGGCGAGTGGAGAGCCAGGAACTGTATCTTCTCCCGCACCAACCTCTTCATCAAGTGGAGGCGGCGGAGGAGCAGGCGGCGGCTCAATCACAGCATATGCAGTAAAGTTATGGTTAGCATTATACCCAGAAACACCAGTGTCATGGGAAATAAACAAAACAAACATAGCAGTAACACAAATCAACATAAGCGTCAACAATCAAGCTAGAACTGTTAAGTTGACTGTCAGCAACTTATCAACAAAACCAGGAGATGTTTCCATGCCTTGGGGAGATGTTTACCAATACCTGAACATAACGCCGCAGAATATAGAAAACATCAATTTGAAGTCGGTTAAAATCAAATTCAATGTCGAGAAATCATGGCTGTCAAGCAATAATATAGACGGCAATACAGTTGCTTTGAACAGATACACTAATGGAGTGTGGAATAGATTGGCAACAAACAAGTTTAGCGAGGACATCAATTCTATTGCTTATCAAGCAGAAGTGCCAGGCTTCTCATATTTTGCAATAACAGGCGAAGAAAAAGAGCAGGTCAGACCGGCAGCAGAGGCTGCAACTACAACAACACCGTCTGGGGTGACAACAACTTTACCGCCAGCTGCAGGTTTAGCTAGAGAAGGCTCAAATAAGATTATAATTGGGCTGGTTGTCTTATCGCTAATAGCCCTTGCTCTTGTCATTTCAGGCTTAAGGAAGAATAAGGCTATTCCCAGATCTAACAGGCTGGAAAAGAGAATCTAGGAAAATTGAATCAGATTTTTAAAACCATTTTTTTTACTTTCTTGAAATATCCACACCATTTAATCTCATCTTGTCGACCTGGCCGCTGATGGTAATAGAGCTATTGTCTTGTTTGATATATCCATAAAAACTGCTCAATTCCAGCTGGTCATTCTTTAGCATGAGATTGCCTTGAGATAATTGAGGGCATTTAAGCAGGCCGGATATGGATAAGAAAGACATCTCATTTTTTTCTATATCATTGATTTCAAAACTAACAGGCTGGCCGACTATCAGCAGGTCAATCCCCGGCTTTGTGATTTCCATTTCATTTAACTTCAAGGAATTTGTTTTTCCGGTTATTTTCATGTCCCCATTCCTGAGAAAGGCTACAGCTCCTACCAGGCTTTTTATATCCACATCTATCTCTTTGCCGTCAAACTTAATTCCGCTGTCAAGCAGTGATACGACTTGATAATTGATTCTGCTTTCAAAATCATCCCCCTTGATTTGGACTTCTATATCCCCCAGGCTTGCAGGGTCTACATTTGTGATCGTAACATCAAGATTTTTGGGAATATTAGATTCTGCTGGAGCTTTAGCGACTTTTCCTGTAATTGTTTTCAGGAAGGACCCTACCGGCGCAGTCTTATTCCCAACTATCTTCTGGCCTTTAGGCGAAAATATTAATAAGCCTATTATTGCAAATATTATAAATAAGCTTAGGATTGCTCTCCAATTTGCCATATCAATCTTATATAACTTTATAAAATTATAATTAGTTAAATTTAATGGGGTGCTTAATTTGGCGTTATTTCCAACAGATTCATTGTCGCAGGTAGTTAATATACTGTTCTGGATAGTCCTGCTTGTATTCTACCCAAAAATAATGGTTGCTCAAGTCATGTTTCAACTCGAGAATAGTGTAATCCAGATGGAGCAGATGTCAGAAAAAGCGAAAGATATAGTCCTAAAAAAGATAAGCAAAAAGCCAGATAAGAAAACAAAAGAGCAGGTCAAAAATTTTATGGAGTTTTTTGTCATCCCCCCGGTTGATATGGATCCTTATGGGATTGTCAAGAAGTTCGAGCATATCATTGAATTGGAGAAGGGGAGGTTCAATTATTTTGTTTCCCAGGTTGCGCCGGCGCTTGATTCAGAAAACAAAGCAAATATAGTCATGGGCTTGTCAGCTTCAATGAGCCTCTATCAGATCACGAAAGTAATGAGGCATTTTGTTGAGCTTATTAAAAAGACCAAGAGCTATAACCTTGCTTTAATTATTCAGATGCAGCTGCCTTTGATCAAGTCTATCGCTAAATCCCTGTACTCAGGAACCGAGGCGTTGTCAAATGGTTTGGTTATTGGCGATGGGATAGGCCCTTATGTTGCGGCAAAATATGTTGAGGATGGCAAAGTGGAGGAAGTTGATGATGAGACAGTAATGTCAAGAAAAAAAGTTAATGGAAGGGATGTTATTGTTTTGAAGGCAAAAGGCCCTGGAGGAAGGACTGGCAACCAAGGCAAAGTCTTGGAGAAGATATTCAAGAAGGAGAAGATAGCGAAGATAATAACTGTTGATGCGGCTGCAAAGCTTGAAGGGGAGAAAACTGGGAGCATTGCTGAGGGTATAGGAGTAGCGATGGGAGGCATAGGCGTCGAGAGGTCATATATAGAAGATGTTGCTGTTAAAAATAAAATCCCAGTGGATTCTGTTATTGTCAAGATGAGCCAGGAAGAGGCTATAATGGCAATGACTAAGCCGGTTCTTGAAGCCACCCCGAAAGTCTTGAAGATATTGGAAGAAACTATTGCCAGAACAAAAGAGAAAGGGTCAATTGTTCTTATAGGAGTAGGCAATACTTCTGGCGTTGGCAATAATAAAAAAGATGCTGCGAAGGCTGAAGGGGACATAAGAAGAGAGATCGCAAAGATGGAAAAGGAAAAGAAAGAAAAGAAGAGACGGTTTAGGCTGCCTTTTTGATTTGAAACATTTAAATTGATAAAAATTCAAGATTAATCTATGATTAATAGGAAGGCTATTGTTGCTCTTGTTTTATT
>PFTQ01000034.1 GCA_002789635.1 Candidatus Aenigmarchaeota archaeon CG_4_9_14_3_um_filter_37_18
CCTGTTTCTGATGGTCACAGTATTGTCTTTAAGCGTGTTATAATCAACAGTAACAGCGAACGGGCACCCAATCTCGTCTGCTCTCGCATACCTTTTCCCGATTGACCCTGCCTCGTCATAAAATACATCAAACCCGTCTTTCTTGAGGTCTTCTATTATTCCTTTAGCTTTTTCTGGCAGGCTGTCTTTCTTTTGGAGAGGGAAAACCGCACAGATATAAGGGGCAATCCTAGCAGGGAATTTAAACCAGTTCCACCCCCTCTCTTTATCTTCTACAAAATTGTGAAGCAAAACCCCAGCAATTGTTCTTTCTACACCAAAAGATGGTTCAACCACGTGACAAATTATTTTTCTTCCATCTTCGGTTAAAACACTTAAATCCTTACCAGAATGCTTCATATGGCTTTTCAAATCATGGTCAGTCCTGTAAGCATTGCCGACAGTTTCCTTCCAGCCAAAATCAAACCTGATCTCCAGGTCGAAGTTGCCTTTGGAATAATGTGGCGTCTCTTCAGGAAGCATGTGCCTAAACCTTAAAGCGTCTTCCGGAATTCCTAAGGACTTGTAAAAAATGAATTCTCTGGCTAAAAAGTAAGCTAACCACTGATTAGGGATAATACCCTTGGCTAAAGCTTCATTTACACTAATCTTGATCATTTCTCCCTTCTGCTTCTGAGCTTCTTGCGTTACCAGATTTATTTCAACATCTTTCACTTCATCAAACCATTCGCACTTGTCATCTCGTGGGTCGAAGAACATCTCGACCTCCATTTGGTTGAATTCCCTCACTCGGACAATGAAGTTTCTAGGGGATATTTCATTCCTGAAGGAATGCCCTACTTGAGCTATACCCATAGGGAGCTTAGAGCGGGTAGTCCTGTATATTCGATTGAATGCTGTAAAGATATTTTGAGCAGTTTCCGGCCTTAAGTAGCCTGCCTGGCCTCCTGTTGGTGAAATATCGGTCTTAAACATCAAATGAAATACCCTGACATCCATCAATTCCCCTTTGCAGCTCGGGCATAAGAGCTTGCTTTTTTGGATTATTTTTGTTAATTCCCCGCATGATTTACCCTCGACAAACTCTCCAGTTTTCTCTTCGATCAGATGATCCGCACGATGGATGCTTTTGCATTTTTTGCATTGGGCGATTGGGTCGACAAATGAGTCCACATGCCCTGAAGCTATGAGAACTTTTTCTGGCAGGATCGTAGAGCCGTCTATCTCGAATACATTATCCCTGCTTTTGACAAAAGTTTCCCTCCAGTAATTGATGAATTTCTGCTTTATCAGGGTCCCGACATGCCCATAGTCAAAGAACCCAGACAAGCCGGAGTAAATTTCAGCAGTGGGAAATATTATTCCTCTAGTTAAGCAAACTGTTTGCACATCTTGTAAAGTTGCCATAATTTCATCCTACTATTTCTCTTTAATTTTTTGGGATATTAAAATAAAATAAGGATAGTATGGCTGAATGTCCTGTATGTCGCCGTACCATATCGTGTATGTCGCTGTTGAATGGTCTAATCTCGCATTGAATTTTATTGCTAGTAACATTGGATCAAAAAGATACCCAACATATGATTCTCCTGTCTTTCCTATGACTCTTACCTTTGCATCTATTCTGAGTGTTTCGATAACATCTACCAGCCTGGGCTCTAATCCTATGTAACCTCTATTCCAAGCCTTTTTTAATGCGTTAAACCATCCATCTAACATCACCTTCCTAGTATATCCATGCGGTAGTATTTTAGCTTGTCTTCGCGTTTCGTGATATGGGAGACTGCCTGGGAGATTCTTGCAGGGCTTAAGTTAAGAAGGAATCCGTTCAAGCTGTAGATTTTCTTGTCTCGGTTGTCTTCTGCCACGTTTTCTGAGAAAAGTATTTCCGCGTCCTCTAATTGTTTCAGGTATTTGTGAGTTGTACTGAAACTAAGATCAAGCTCGTTTCTCACGTCGGTAATAGATTTCCTACCTTTCCTGAAGATCAGATCAATTATCCTCAACTTGTTTTCGCAGTTCAATGCCCGGCAGATTTTTATCAGATCTACCCCGATTCTCACCTTTAGCCATTTAAGCACCTCCAGAATTCGATAGAGAAAACACTAAGCAAAATTCCAATTACAGCAATATACCTTGGTACGGCATCACTATCACCCAGAATTTGTTTGAGAAGATATTTATAGTCGAAGCAGGAATCCAAAAATAGGAATGCAACATTCTTACTTTGTGCTTATCCCAATAACCCTAGAATCTGGTCTAATTAAAGTAAAGAAACCTTCACTATCTCCATAATGAATCGAATAGTCTGACCAATTTCTCAGATAAAATTCTGGATGTAATGCTGGTTCTCCTGTGCCGTTTGGATATCCCATATAAAAACGAGGTTGACATTCTATTTCTTTAGAACCATCAAATTTAGCAAAATGTATACAATCTCCTTTTGGAACCAAATATTCAAGTTTAACCCCTTTTTGTACTAGTTTTTCATACCATGGAACAAGATACCTAAAAATATCTAATAAATAACCATCATTCCCCCCATTGTTTAGTTGTAGAGCTCTTTCTAGCTTAAGTCTATTACATGCAACTTCAAAACCATCAACCCAAACACCATAATCGTAATTTACTGATCCCCACTTGGTAACATCATTATTTCCACGACTTGATAGAAGATTAACTCTATCTTTAACAGCAGCATAAACATCAGTGTTAGTCATTCTTCTATTAAATAAAGGATCATCTGGTCTAATATCAACACTTCCATAGCACAATTGGCAGGTAACTGGATCTGCCCTTTGCCCTCGCCATGTTTTTGGAACTTCTACCTGACCTTGCCTAAAATCTATATCTGCCAGTAGTACCAACTGTTCTTCGGTAAATGGCATATCCAACATCTCGATTTAAGAAATAAATACTTTTCCTGCCCATGGTCTAGCCCGAAAGAGGAAAACTCAATTAATTTTTTGCTTGTTGCTATCTATAATCTTTATAGTATTTAAAAAATAGGCTATTAGAACAATAGGCTCTGTGATTTTCCCCAGAATGCACTGGAAAAGACTTAATTAAGGGCATTACTTTTGCTTGCAAGTATTGTCGACTACTGTCCGTGTTATGTTTCCCATGTTTATTGTTGCCTGCTGGCAGCTTTGGGTCTGCTGGTAAAGCGATGCTACAGTATCATATACTCCTTGCGTGTATCCCTGCTGGTAGACTTTAATGTCATTTTCCAGGCTGTATCTCTGGAATATAGTTGCGCCAATATACACCGCAGCAGAAAACAGCAAAACTGCAAGCGCAATAATCACAATTTTGTATTTTATTTTTTGCTCCATATTCTATATTATCGGAAAAGGATTTTAAATAGGTTTTTAGTCTTTTTGCGTTAACACCAAGAATATCGTTATAGACGCGAGATAATCCCGATGAGGCATGCAAGCATTTAATAGCTTATAAAGACAAATATTGCCAGGGTTGGTTTTAATGGCTTCCGGAGATGCAGGCAAAAACATGAACAGTAAGAAGAAAGCCGAGGCGAATGAATCCCCGATGAATGAAGCAGAAAAATGGATCAACAGGGCTGAAAGCGATTGGTCTGACGGGAATTTTAACTTAAAAGCCAATAAAATTAACGTGGCTGTTTTTCTGTTTCAGCAATCTGCAGAAAAAGCCTTGAAATCATTGCAAATCAAAGAACTAGAGAGATTTGAAAGGGCCCACAACTTGATAGAGCTGGCAAAAAGCGTGGATGCGCCGAAAAATATCATTGATGCAGCCGAAAAGATAAATCCGGTTTACACTATAACAAGATATCCAGATGTCGAGGAGGGCATTGAGCCGGATGACGCCGCAGCAATCTCAAATCTTTCCAAAAAGGTGGTTGAATGGGCGAAGGCCAGAATAAAGAAATCTTGAAAAAAATCATCAGCTTCAAAAAGAAGATCAAAAATAAATACAGCATTGAAAGGATGATATTATTCGGGTCTGCTGCCAGGACCAATTTCCAAGACTTTAATGACATAGACCTTATTATAGTCACGCGCAAAAAACATAAGCGGCTGAAATTCCTGCCGAAGCTTTACCATGAATGGCATATAAAGCAGAAGATCAACTTTCCTGTTGACTTCATATCATTTGATTCCGAGGCTTTTGAGAAGCTGATAGGTGAAGTCAGCATTGCCAGCCAGGCTCTGAAGGAAGGGATTGAAATATAAACATGATTCTCCCCTAAATACCAGCCTTTTGAGAATGCGTTAACCCTTCAAATCTTGCATGCAGGCTCATGAAGCTAGTAAATGTTAATCCCGTTTTAAGAAAATCTTTATAATAAAAAAATACAATTAATATACCAGGGGCATGTTTGTGAAAATCAATCTTCTGTTGGCAGTTGTTATTCTCATGTTAGCCTGCGGGATTTATGGATCATACGCGGCAGGGACAGTCAGCCATCCGGCATCGCAGATCGAGCCTGGGACTTTCGGAGTCGGGAATTTTGTTTTTCCGCAGAACCTGAACATCACGAATAATTTTACTGTTGATGCGGGGATTT
>PFTQ01000038.1 GCA_002789635.1 Candidatus Aenigmarchaeota archaeon CG_4_9_14_3_um_filter_37_18
TTCCAAGAAAGTGAAAAAATAACTGTTAACCAGGATTTCTATTTATCATCAAATGTTATTGATGTGGCGGATGCAGGATCTGACAACGGCAAGTCTGCAATATTCAAGGTTGGCAAGTCTGGAAATCAAGGGAGATATGCTTATGTTGGATTATTCTATAAAGGGTCTCTGTCAGATTTGACTATGGACGGGGATCAAATCCTGAACAGGACATTTTTCTGGGTTTACTGCGGGGATCAATGCTTAGCCGACCCTAATAAAAACTTCCCGCCAGTTGCAGTCCTTGAAATAACACCCAATTCAATAGCTTATGTCAACCAAATCGTGAATTATGACGCTTCAAAGTCTTATGACCCTGAAGGGAAAGCTTTGACTTATTACTGGGATTTTGGGGACAACATCAATTCAGGCTGGATATCAAACCCGATAATTACACATACTTACAGTACCTCAGGAACATATACTGTGGAATTGAAAGTGAGCGACGGCGAGCTTCATTCAAAACCTGCAACAGCAGCCCTGAAAATAAAGCCAACCATTCAGAACGCAGTTGCATTTGTGTGCGCAGATGATTCATGCGATGATGATACTGAACAGGATTTAATCCTTTACTTGAGAAGCAGCGGCTTCTATGTGGCTGGAAAATCAGAAGGCAGTTGGACATTCAAAGACTTGGGTGATTATGATTTAATGGTCTGCTCTGATGCCTTATCAGGATGCAACATACACTCATGGTCTGCTGTTTATGACAAGCATGTTAATGACGGCATGGGTTTTTTGGAAATATCAGATTACAAGTATTTGAGGGCTGCGAATAGATTCGGCTATATTAACTGGTGGATTGGGTATGAGACTGCTTCAGACCAGATAAAAATCTTAAGCAATGATGACATAACAAAAGGCTACAGCGGGCTGGTAAAAATTTCAAATAAGAAGTCCCAATTATTCGGGCTTTTCCAGAAGAATATCAAATCTGGGTTAGATCTAGCAGATGTTGAAAACAAGGACGCATCAGCGATGTTCAAAGTTCTGCCAGCAGAAAACAGGGGAAGATACGCGTTCATCGGCTGGTTCTATAAGAGATCCACTTCAGACCTGACAGAAGCCGGAAAAACAATGCTTCTAAGGAATGTAAGATGGGTTGAGTGCGGGAAAGTTGATGGATGCATTCAGTGATAGATGGTTTTTTGACCAGATACTTAGTCTATCTAAAAAATACCCTTAATTTCGTATTCAACAATATTTATTAATTCACTGGGCAATTTTATATTATGAAGAAAGCCGACATTTGGGATATTGTTGCATATACTGCTATTGTTCTTGCTTTTATTTGGTTTATATTAAAAGCCATTGGCATAATAAAAACATCTTTATGGCTCGAGCTTCTGCCGCTCCCATTAGGTTTTGCTTTAATGGCAGCATTGTATGTTAAGGCAGACAAAACTTATGATTTAGTTGAGCCAGCTGAATATAGAAAAATAACATTAAAGCAGGCAATGAAAGAAATAGAAAAATACGCTGCTCATAAAAGAGAATCTTTTTGGATGGAAGATATAATTAAAGACCTTAGAATTGAGCCTAAAACAGTTCTTGACGCTGTGCAAAAACTTGAAAAAGAAAAGAAAATTAAGCCTTTTGGAAAGTGATTCAATTGGAAAAAATATACAAGTCTGGTATATTTTATGCGGAAAAAAATAATACTCTGTGCAGAAAACATTAAGGTCGAAAAGAAAAAGATCCAAAGGCATCAAGGCCATCGAGGTGAAATGGCTGTAGGCAATGATTCTGCTGAAGCATGGATTGACAGAGAATATACGTCTTCTAGGTCAGTCCCGCTGATTAGCAGCTGATTTCTTTTACCTTTCAAGAAAGTTCGCTTCGCTCACTAATTCCTGATATCTTTCTTTAATCTTGGTTTATCTGGAAAGAAGACTAACAAACCTTTCCCTTTTATTTTGCCATGCCATTCAATCACATCCACTTTCCCAATATCATACAGTTCATATCTCTTATCAACATTAGAGTCATCATCAAGGTAAATTTTAGACTTCCTGTATTCCTTACTTTTGGTTCTTGTCCTATGCAAAACGACCTTTCCCACCTTCAGAAGTTTGTCCTCAAAATGTTTAAATGTGAAAGTCATAATATATCACAGAATTTAGAGTTATTAAATTTGTGGCTACAATTTTTCATATAGTTGACTATTATATTACTGCTCAAAGTTTTTCTCATCATTTTTGAGTTCATGACAAAATTCCATGGGAAACGTAGCTATACTTTATACACTATAAAAAAAGCTATGAAATTCTATTCATAATATTTTGTTTTAATCAAGAGACAGCTCTTAATGGCAATTTTACATTGACATTTGACAAATTCTTAATAGGGATTTTTTTAGTCACATTTAGCATTTCTATGCCTAGCAACCCCCCTTTTTTATCTAAATCTATTATCGTATCTTCATCTATTTTCTTATTTTTAGCGAATTTACCTTCTTGAAATTTAATATATAATGCATCAGCCTTCAAATCCAAACTTATTTCCATTTTATTCACCCCAGTATACGGTCACAACCACAATTTCATTATTCTCTTCAGCGTATATAACACTGATTTTATCACTATTTATCTTTTTGATTGCTTGTTTTTTCCCATTTTTTACATCAATTGTTTTGTCTGGGTTATTTATAGCCTTTCTAACCCATTCCTTTTTAATAAATCTACAGCTTATTCTTTCTTCTGCATGGGTTGTGTATTTTATTTTCATTTATAATTTATTGATTTTTGAAAAATATATCTGTAGTCCTGATGGAAAATTCATAAAATTGTATGGCATTTTATTCAATGCTAACTCTATCCCAAAAGCATTCTTGAATTTCTGTATTCTTCTGAATTCATTTATCTGGCTCAAAACTTTTCGATTTTTGTGAAAATCAATTCAGGACGTCAATTATTTTAGCACAAAAGTTGGAATAAAAATTGATGAAATCAGAGAAAGAATGCAAAAGTATCAGGTCACAGAGGCTTTGTTAAAGAAAACCCTAGAAAAACCAAATATGGTAGTTGGCGGCTACGGAAATAGAAAAATATATCATAAGAAACTTGACGGCTATGTCTTGAGGGTAATAACCGAAGAAGAGAAAAGCATAAGAGTTGTGGTAACAGTATATATAGCAAGGAGTGGTAGATATGGAATATAAATACGATTTTCAAACTGATATTTTATTAATCACTTTAAGCAAAGACAAGCCAGATTTTGGGGAACAGGCGGGAAATATAATCACTCATTACAACAAGAAAGGCAAGCCGATAGAGATAGAGATAATGGATGCGAGCAAAACCAGCATTAAAATAATGGAAACAATCCTAGAAGCCAAGAGAAATGCGATTCCTCTTTAGTCTATCCCAAAAGCATTCTTGAATTTCTGTATTCTTCTGAATTCATTTATCTGGCTCAAGCCTTCCTTGGTTATTTCATAAAATATTCTCTTGTCGTCGCCGATCCTTCTAATAAAATCCTTCGATATCAGGAAGTCTAGATTCTCTTTCAACACCCCATGGGAAAGATTAGCGCCATACAATATATGGGTAGGCTTAACCTTGCCCCCTTTACTCTGGATTAAAAACATTATATCCATTATCACTTCAAGCCTAGACCTTCTCTTTACCACCATAATTCACCCGGATGAGCATAAGCAATAATGAAAGGAAGCCTAGTATCAGTATGCTATTTGCTAATACAAAGTTGATTACGCTGAATGATGCCAGAAGCAAAAGCAGATGGAACATTGCCAGTGAAAGGAAAGCAAACATCACAAGATAAGAGTCTAAATTCTTTTTCTTGAGGGAATTGATTATTGTTTGGATTAAAACCAGTGAAATAATCCCTACAGAAACAGAATGAAATTTCACAGAGCTGGCATACCAGAGCGGGACAAATATCACGAAGTTTTTCGATTTAAAGCCCTTCGGAATATACATGAGCAGAAACAAAAAGTAAGCGGCAGTAGACAGGAAATAGTAAGCCGAGAACCCGATGTAATTCACATAATTGATGCTGAGGCCGCCTTGATAATTGAATCCAAAATATATGTATAAACTAGGGAGAGCTAGCATAACAAAACCCAAACCCAGCAACAGAAAGCCAAACATCAGAAAAATAACCTTTTTTTTCGGATCAATTTTATAAGCCTTATATGAGAAAAGCACAGCCAGAAAACAAATCACTGATGACAGTAAATAAATAACAGAAGTTATCCCATAAAACCAAAGCGGAATTCTTGCATCTATCATTTGCATTCACAACAATTTTATTTTCAGCAGTGATATTTAATCTGGATTTCAAATCTAGATTCCCTTTTCACAAAGAAGATATTATATGCAAACCTATTAAATGTTAACGGATGAGGGAAGGAAAGCTAGGCGATTAAAAGCCTCCAATCAAAACAAGTTTCGATGACGAAAACGAGAAACTTTTTGATTTTTTTTGTGCAATTCAGCATGATGTAGAAAAAAATTATATCCCCGATAGAGAAAAAGCCATTGTAAATTTAAATGTTTAACTATCAAAAAGTAATAAATTAAGTGATCAGATGAAGAAAATTATCTTTGCATTAGCAATTCTCGTTTTAAGTTTTCAAATAGTAAATGCATGCTCTAACCCAATTCTATACAATGAATTTGACGTTCCAATATCATCATATGGGTCTGGATACCTGACTATTGATGGAGATGACTATCCATCAGGCTCAACAAAAATCAATTATGATCTGCAGGTAAAGAACACAAATAATCAACCCTTGTCATTCAACCTGACACCAGATGCTTCCCTAGCAAGTTATGTTGATCAATTAACTGTTGAGTTGAACCCATCAGAAACTAAGAGCGTCAGGTTAAGCGTTTATATAACATCTACAAAACAAGGCACCCTGATGATAACAGGCCAATGCCAAGACGGCATGCCAATGCCTGAGGGGGCATTAGGAGTTAAAATATACGCTGCAGGCGACAATACAGGAGGGCAGACAGGATCCTGCAAAGGCAATGTTCTTTCATGCGGGATTTACCCGGACTGCCAAGACCTGACAAGCATGAATGGATGTTATGACGGCTACTACAGGAATTATTTCTGCACTGCTAACACTGTCCAATACTCTCAGTCATGCACATCAACCTGTTGCAAAAATCTTTTAGGGCCAAATGGCTATTGCTCTGGCACTGTTTGCAGGACATCCGGAAACAATCCGCCAGTTATTGATTATTACATTCCAACCAATCTTAATCCAACTGTCCAAGAGAACGGAAAAATAGAATTCAACCAAACAAGCTCTGATCCAGAGGGAGATACATTATCATACAAATGGCTATTGAATGGGACAGAAAAATCCACATCCCAGAATTGGACATACGTTCCTGGCTCGGATTCAAAAGGAGTTTACAATGTTACCTTTTCAGTAACCGATGGCACATATTCAGTTTCAAAGGAATGGAAATTAACAGTCCAGCAGCAAACAGCTGCAGATAATGGCCAATCATGCGCTCAAAACAGTGAATGCCAATCCGGTTATTGCGTTCATAGTGTTTGCAGATCATCCAGCACTTACTGCGGCGACAACTATTGCGACTCGGGGGAAGGCTGCAGCTCCTGCTCAAATGATTGCGGGCAATGCAGTTCAGGTAGTGGGTCAAGCGGTGGCGGATCAGGAAGTTCAGGAGGCTCAGGCGGCGGATCATTCGGAGGCTCAGGAGGTTCATCATCAAAGTCAACAGGCTTTTACGGCTTCCCGGCATTTGTCCAGGCAGAATCTGGCAATGAAACTAGTATTGAAGGGAATTTTTACAGCAAATACATAAGCGACCAAACAAATGTTGAATTTAAGATATTAGGAATAGACAACAATTGGGTTAAAGTCACGCCGTCATCCCTTGATAAAATAAGCTATGACGAGGAAGTTGCGATTAAAATCACATTCAATGTCCCTCAAGGAATAAAATCAGATGATTATCCATTCAAGATCTCAACAAAAATCGGATCAATAAACTATGATAAAACAATCACCCTTGTTGTAAAGGCAGCTCAAACACCAGCCACAATCCCAACAACAACTACATTAGAAAATCAAACAAACCTCGAAGGGCAGCCAGAAGGCAAATCACCAGCAACAGGTCTGTTTGCAGGGGCGGTTAACTTTGCGAAAGGCTTCTGGTATGTAGCCTTAATTCCGATTGTTATTGTAGCAGGATGGAAGTTCTCTGGGATATCATTTGTAAGGCAAAATGGAAATTACATTGAAACAGAAGATATTCCTTTAGACAACTCTGAAGAAATCGAAAGATATGTAGAAGTCAAGCAGCCTGAGCAAAAAATTGAGCAGCCAAAACCTGAAAAGAAAAAAGACCAGGCATTAGAAAAAGCAAAGCTGAAAGTGGCTGAAGAGATGAGAAAAAAAGCAATGAGCATGGATAAGAGATAATAATGAATTGGAGGTAATAGAATGAACGGAAATGACTTTTCAAATATTTTAGAAACTATTTATCGAGAATTTGAAAGAAAGCTTTCAGCAGGAGAACAAGAAATAACCGCAATTTTTTCTCAATCAATTCTTGGTTTATCCAGAACAATGATTGAATCATATTTAGAGGGAAGAGGCTATAGATTCGAAAGCTGTACATTAGCCGGTTTAACTGGTGGGGGCACATGCAGTTTTCATGGTGCGGCTTACTTATCTTAAATGAATTATTTTTTTCTAATTCTTTTAAAAAAATTTGTAATCAGGTAGTAAATTCTTTTATTTTTCCCAATAAAGCTCTATTTATATTCATTTTCTATTTAAAGGCAAAATAATTGAGATAGACTTAAATCATTATTTCTATAAAGTTCTATCAGGTTTAAATCAAAAATTGTGATAGATATGGATAATAAACTGCAAATTTTTCTAGCATTTTCTATTATTATTTCTCTGCTTTTAATCGGCTCAGCTAACAGCTTTATTGTCTATCTAAGGCCTCCGAAAATGATCATTTACATGAATGTGACCCCAGGCGAGTATTCATTCGGGGAAGGTGTTGCTGAAGTTAAAAACATGAACAATGAGACGGTGGGCGTTGAATTTCTGCCTCAAGGCAACCTAACAGGCAATGTTATTTTTGACGGCAATTCTTCATTCGATTTGAGCCCGCAGGAAGGGAGAAATGTTACATTTAAAGTCAGGCTCAATCAGTCAGGAGTCTATGATGAGATCATGCTTGTAAAATATTCATCATGGAATAATGAGCCGGTTAATCTTCAGTTGGACATGAGAATAATAGCAAGCAAAATTGAAGCTGAAGGAGAAAACACTATTTTGAAATATATCATAATTGGTTTTATATGTTTTACCACAGTTATTATAGTATTATTTATTTTAAAAAGGGGGGGCAAAAAATGAGCAGCTTGAAATATTTATTAGGCAGTATTTTTCTGCTGTTATTAGTTGGAAATATTGTTTTTGCAGGCAATGTCGCTCTTGTGGTTAAAGATGCCACAAAACTATCGACTGTTCACGAGACAAGGGTTAAAGCAGCATTAGAAGAAATGGGATTTACAGTCAATTTAATAGATAAGAATTCAGCCAATGTTGACTACTCTGATTATGATTTAATAGTTATTGCAGGCAGGCCTGGAAATGTAAACATTAATGAACATCTTGATGATTTTGCTTCACAAATACCGGTGAATGATTACCCTACCCTTGTAATAGGCACTTACTTCTTGGATGATTATGGATGGGTTCAGCCTGGGTCAATGAGCACTGCAACTTCAACGCAGATTCAAAGGATTAAAATTGTTAATAGCACAAACCCAATAACTTCTGGATATAGTTTAGGGGAAATAGTTACAGTTCATATAATAGAAGATAAGTCAATTTTTGATGTTGAAAAAATAAAAAGCAAATTCATACAACTGGCTTCGTTGACAAGCACTGATAGAGTGACTGTTATTGGTGTTTTAGAGCCTGATACAGAGCTTTACTTAGGAAAAGCCACAAAAGCGAGAGCAGTTTTCTTTGGGATAACCAATCCATTATACTGGTCGGATGATGCTAAAAGCCTATTCAAAAACTCAGTACTGTGGGTTCTTGCAGATGGGGATGAAGACGGAATATTAGATTCTAAAGACAACTGCAGGTCTGTCAGCAACCCTGACCAGCTTGACAGCGACGGGGATGGAATAGGGAATGCATGCGACTTGTGCCCGCAAGAAAATGCTATAGGCTACGATAAGAATAAAGACGGCTGCATTGATGACAGCGACGGGGACGGCGTTAAAGACAATGCTGATAACTGCCCTACAATCCAAAATCCGGACCAATTAGATTCCAATAAAGACGGAATAGGCGACAGATGCAATATACTTCCAGGCGGGTTTGTTTATCTGGATGTTGACGGGGATAGCGTAAATGAATCAGCTGCAAATCAAAACAACATAACAGAAGACGGCTATGAAGTCTACAATGACCCGAATGGAAATACAAAAGCCAAAAGCATGGATGGGGACAATGACGGGTTCACAGATTATTTGATTGATATAGGGACAGTTGTTTACAGCAAATACTGGGACCCTGATGATAATATTTTAACAAATGTGGTCAAGCTGAAGGATGAATATTTCATTGATGTTAATGGGGACGGGAAGGCAGACAAGGTTTTGAACACTACCTCCCAGCAAACCTATGGGATAGTTGAAAGGGATGTTGACGGGGACGGGTATCTGGAGAAGGCTTTGGACAAAAATAATGACGGCTCATTCGATGCTTATGTTGATAATGACGGCTCAACCACTCTTTTATCGATTTTAGATGGGGACAGTGATGGGAAAAATGACTTTATAATTGGAAAAGAAAAGCCAGAAAAATACTGGGATCCTGACAATAATGTTTTAACAACTATCCTTGAAAAGGACGTTAATAATGATGGTTTAGATGAGTATCTAGTGGATATAAATAATGATGGAATTTATGAGAAGATTTACAGCAAAAACACACTTTATAACCTTCCAGACCTTTCAGTAGAATCATTTTCTGTCAGCCCGAGATCGCTTACAGAAGGCGGGAGCGTTCATGCTTCAGCAACTATCAAGAACATCGGAGGCTATAATGCAACCAACTTTACTATTTCATTTACTGGCGGCACTCAACTCTTGAGCTTGGCTCCAGGTGAATCTTTTAACATAAGTTTCTCTCGTGGAAATATGCCTGTGGGCACTAATTCAGTTAGTATAACTTTGGATGTAAATAATGTGATTGCAGAATCAAATGAAACCAACAACTATGAGTCAGGAAATGTAGAAGTGACTGCTGTTCCGTATGTAAGTCATGGAGGCGGCGGGTCTTCAGAAAAAAGAATTGCAGAACTGACATGGTTCCCCAAACAAGTGGTTGTTAAGCAAGGCGAATCTGTTCAGGTATCAGGAAAATTCATGAGCAATCTAACTCAAACAATTTCAAATATGACTTTTTCACTTGCAGGAGATGGCTTCAACCAGTCATGGGCAAAAATCAGCCCAGATCAGATTGAAGAAGTAAAGATGGATAATGCTGAAACCGTGAAAATAACCTTTAACATACCAGAAGACGCTGAAATATACACCTATCCATTGACATTGAAAGCAGTCTCCAACAGGAACGGGATAATGCGCATTTACGAGATTGAAATAAGCCTGCTTATACAGGAGAAGGGAGTTGAATCAACCACAACCACAACAACTATTCCAGAAGAGTCAGAGATCAGCGGGAAATCACCATTAACCGGGACTTTAACATTTGTAAAGGCAAATATGCTTTCAATAATAATTGGTGCTGCATTTGCGCTAATTATTATAGCCCTGATAGCCTTCAGAAATAAAATTCCGAAAGTGGAATTCAAAACCGCAAAGCCAACCCAAAAATATTCCTATGAAAAAGGCTGGAAGCAGAAGTAATTCCTCTCCTTGGTTGCATAAATTAATGTTTTCAGTGTTAAGAATATTGTACGTGTTTAGCTACTTTTCCAACGGAGGTCATTTTGACCTCCTTTTCCAAGATTTTCCAAATTTTTGCTAAAAAGAAGGCAAGATTGAGCTCATTTTTATCGAGCTAAACACATACAGAATATTCAATAGAACATGATAGAAAAATTTCAACGAATGCTTAAATCCTTTTCTACTATAAGCATAAAAAGCTTATTCACTAAAAAGTAATTAATTAAAAGGTTTTTGGTGCAATATTATATGAAAGAAAAAACTATTCAAGATATTTTTGACGTGAGCCAGACATTTGCTTCCGGAAAAAGATTATTGCTTCTGTTCATTTTGCACGATGAGCCTATGGGATATACCATGATAACGAAATATTTTGAGAGGGTGGGAGTCCCTATTGGCAGCAGCGAAGTTTACAAGCATTTAAAACAGCTCCTGGACGGAGGCTTTATAACAAAGAAAGGCAATTCCTATTTATTGACGCTCAGAGGATTAAAGGCAGTTGAATCCACATTAGAGATAGTAGACACCCCTCCCACAATTCCGGAATTAAGGCTGTCATTTGAAGGAAGACAAAAAGCTAGATAAATTCATAAATTAAGAATTTAGAGAGTGGGAAAATGGCTGAAAAAAAGTGGTCGGATTATTGGGGAAAGTATAAATCACCTTCTTCTCAAAAAAAATCCTTTAAACCAAAAACAAGTCAAGTTAAAACCGAAAAGCCAGCAACAAAAATTCCAGCCACTAAAACGCCAAACAATTATCCTCAGCCTAAAACGCCAAACCTTTACAAGCAGGAATCATCCTCTAGTGTAAATCTAAAATCTATATTCATGGTTATACTTGCGCTCGGGATCATAAGCCTTGGATTCTGGCAATTTCAAACATCTAAATCTCTTCAGGTTCTAGAGGGCAATAAGACTGAACTTGAATGCCAGCTCGGAAACTGTACGGAGCAGCTGGGATCTATAAACGCCAGCTTAAGTTCATGCGCTTCCAGCCTTGGAATATGCAATAATGATCTTGACAGGAAAGTCAGCAGCTTGAACAGCTGTGAGAATGAGAAAGGAGGCATAAACAGTGATTATAAGGTATGCAAGGACGACCTGTTAGAATACAAGAGAAATTATGAAGATGCCAAGGATAGCTATGATGACTGCAGGAGCTCTTTAACCAAGAAAAGCGACGAGTTGAACAGCTGGAGCAGCAATTACGACAGTTTGAAAAGCAATTATAAGGGATTGTGCGATGCTGATTGCGGCCAAGCCTGCACTTTCAGCGACAGCAGCCAAAAATATACCTGCCCTGCATCCGGGACTACAACTACAACCCAGCCGGCGTCAACCACTACTACAATAACAACAACATCTACTACCACAACAACAGCTTAATTTCTATTTTTCCAATTATTGTTTATGCAGGAAATCTATTTTTTAGCAATGATTTTTCTTTCTCTTTGCCTCTATTATATGCTGAAGAACAGGCTTGCCATCTTCTTCCCTAGTTTTCCCGGGATGGTTAGGATTATTGGAAGGCTTGCTGATATTCAAAAGAGTGATTTAGTCTATGATCTAGGCTCTGGCGACGGCAGGGTTTTGGAAGTTTTCGCCAAGAAAGGAGTTGAATGTATAGGAATAGAGCAGAACGGCTTGTTAATCAAAGCTGCTAAGAAGAGGCTGAAGAAGTATAAGAATGTCAGGCTGATTCATGGAAATATTTTTGATCAGAGCCTATCAAAAGCTGATGTGATTATCGCTTACCTATCAAGGTATGCTACTCGGGATCTGCAAAAGAAAATAAAGAAGGAATGCAGGAAAGGGACGAGGATTATTCTAGTCTCCTATAGGTTTGATGGTTGGGAGCCTGTTAGGATGAAGAAATGGTTTTGGTTGGGGGTTAGGCTGTATGTAAAATAATAAAAGCCAGAATTTCAATAGTCTATCAGGGTGATATATTTGGCAAAAAATAACGATAGTAAAACATTTTTTGGAATCCTCATAGGAATTTTTGGCATATTCTTGCTTTGGACATCATATTCCACTTTCTTGCAAACAGGGGTTTTAGATTTTCTTTCTATAATAATACCTTTTATAGCTGGTTTGTTTGCGTTGTATGGTGCATATAAGTTCATTAACAAGTGAGGCTATGGGCAAATCCAATAAATGGGAAATCAAGAAGAATAGATTAGATATGGATTATCAACATAAACTCCAAGATTATCAGATTATTTCTGGAGCTCTATATGCATTGCCATTAACCATTTTAGGCATTTTTCTTTCTCAGGGGTTTTCCACTAAAAATTTTCTTATCGGCTCTATGATATCTTTAGTTATATTCTTTATACTCTCAGAAAAGAAAGAAGAAATAGAAAATGGGCTTAAGTCCATTAAAGGTAAGGTCGCAAGACTTACTATTTAGGCTGTTCTTTTCCATTCTTTCCCCAGCTCTCCTTGCTTTTGCATTTGTGATCTATGCACATGCTATAAGGCTTCTTTCCTTTCACTTTAACCATGATCATCGGCAGCCCGCATTCAGGGCACTTCTTATTCAAGACATTTATGTTCCCGAACTGAGGCAATGGGTAGCTGCAGTCGCACTTAGGGAAGTTCTCGCAGCCAATAAAACGCTTGCCTGTTCTCTTAGAACGGATTATTTTCAGGTTCCCATCGCATTTGGGGCATTTGCCGATTTGCTTCTCGTCTCTCTTGAACGAGACATAAGCTTTTGAAAGCTTCTCGCCTATTTTATCCTCATTCTTCCTGAAATCTTTTAGTATTTCTACAAGCAGCTGCTTAGCTTCTTTAACTACTTCTCCCCTTTCTTTTCTCTTTTCGCTTACATCTTCCAGCTCTTCTTCAAACTTCCTGGTCAATTCCTCGCTGACAATCTTAGGGCAGTTCTCGGCAAGAACCTCGGCAACCTGTTCCCCGAATGGTGTGACACTAATAGTCTTCTCTTTAATATACCCTCGGTCATATAGTGTTTGGATTATGTTTGCCCTAGTGCTCTTCGTTCCTAAACCAAGCCTCTCCATCTCCTTGACAATCGAACCCTGGTTGTATCGGTTAGGAGGCTGAGTCTCTTTGTCTAACATAAGCAGATCCTTGACTTTAACTGTTTGCCCCTTCGCCAGCTCTGGCAATATTTGCTCCTCAAATTTGGCGTATTTTCCGTAGAATTCAATCCACCCAGGAGCGATAGTACGCTTGCCAGTGAGCAGGAAGTTGTTTTCATTCACGTCTAAAGTCACTTTCATCGCTTCCCTGACAGCGTCTGGCCCGAACACAGATAAAAACCTTCGGACGATCAGGTCATACAGCTTTTTTTGCTGATCTGTTAAAGATCCAGAGAACTCGCCTGTTGGAAAGATTGACGGATGCGCAGGGTCGGTTTTCTTCCCTTCTGTTGGTTTTAATGCCTTTTGTTTCAATAGTTTTCCGCAGCTCTCCTTATATAGGGAATTTTTTTCTAGCTTCTGGATAATATTTTTATACCCGATTTTTTCAGGGATCTTTTGGCTGCTTGTCCTGGGATAAGATATTAATCCTGCATTATACAATGCTTCTGCAATTGACATTGTTTGAGTAGGCGAGAACTTAAAATGCGTGTAAGCGATTGTCTGGAGTGTTGTTGTGTCTAGAGGGAAAGGCGGCATCTGCTTGTACTCTTTTTTTTCGATATTCTTTACTGTTGCATCCTTTCCTTTGCATTGATCAAATATCTTTTGTGCTTTTGGCTTTTTCCATATTCTGTCTTCCTCATGGTTTGCGGATATCTCTTGATTGTTGATCAAGCACTGCAATTCCAATTGCCAGAATGGCTTTGGGATAAATTTTCTTATGCCGATTTCCCTTTGAGCGAGCATATACAATGTAGGGCTTTGCACACGGCCAGAAGAAACTAATACAAAACCGCTTTTCATATGCTCTTTCATCGCAAGCGTTAATGCCCTGGTAGTGTTAATCCCCCAGTAGAAATCTAGGAAATGCCTTGTTAATCCAGCTTCTGCCTGGCCTAATTCAATATGGGGAAGAATATTATCATATGACTCTTCAAGATCGCCTTTTGTCAGAGTAGAGAATTTCATCCTCTTGGCATCTTTTTGCTTGCAAATAAACCTGAGTATATTGTAGCCTATGACTTCGCCTTCAGTGTCAAAATCTGTTGCAACAATAAAATCTTCAGCATCGCCAGCCAGTTTTTTTATGTTGTTCAGGTATTTTTTTGTGTATTCTGATCCTTTGTTTGTGTAAGTAGGAACCCATTCTACTTCAAAATCTGGATATTCCCACCCATTTTTTTTGATGCTATTTAAGGCGAATAAATGCCCTACAGCCGGAACGCAGATATGTTTTCTTCCCTTCCTTTCAAATTCAAGCCAGTAAGATCCTTGAGATCCGACTTTCTTGACTTCGCCTTCTGCCAATGCTTCGGCTATTCTTACTGCTGCGTTTGGCTTCTCAGTTATTATTAATGTAAACTTAGGCATCATTCAAAACTGGTTTAGAAAGTTTATAAAGGTTATTGAAGTTGATCTTCTGAAAGCCTTGCCGTATGCGCTGATTCTATTCTATTATAACAGGCCTGGTTATATAATCCTCTTCAACCTTTTTTATCTCCTTGTCCAGAGAATTAACCTTATTATGGAAGTTATTCACCCTATTTTCCAATTCCCTCAGCATCTGGGGCATTTTTTCCTTTATTTCGTCATTAACGCTTCTGGTGTCTTCGATAATTGACTTTAAAGACGATAATTCGCCTATAACTTCCTCTTGAATTTTTTCCTGGTTTTCCATTTTATCAAATCTTTCTTGAATCAATCCCCTGAACTCTTTCATGCTTACATTAACGAGGGCTATTGTTTTTTCAAGCTCGTCCACCCTCCTTTCCAGCCAGTCAACCCTTTCCCTGATATCAATAGAATTAAATCTGCCTGCTTCAGTCTTTATTTTCGGCTTTTCTTCTACGACCTCGATTTCACAGAACCCGGACGGTTTAGTAAGATCATAATAATTCTTTTCCAACTCTTCCATATTTTCTTCCAAATAAAACACCTGTAATAATTATTGTTTTTCTTTATTTAATTTATTAGGTGTCTGAAATCTAATATCTTTCTTCATCCATAGATACCAAACGCCAACTATCATCAATATCACAGCTTCCTGCCATATAATATTGTGAAATAATTCCAGATAATGCCCCCCAAGCTTTAACCCTATAATAATTGCTGTCAATACTCTGAATATATTGAACAAAAATAATGCAGGAACCCATTTAATTAGGAACTTTAATTTATTCTTTAGAATGCCTGGCGATGCCAATACCAAAGCAAACAGCGAATAAATACTTTTCCACCCGACACAATCCCTGGAAATGTCAACAGCCAAATCCTTAACATAGATAAAAATCCCAGACACATCTGGGGAATAGCCAAGCATTTTGAGCATAAATCCAATAAAGCCGGCAAACCATTCCTGAAAAGAATAAAAATTAACATCAAAATAAATCACAGCATAAAATGGAATGAGCAGTAGATTAAACTTGAGCAAGAAAAAAAGTATTTCCCTTATAATCTCCTTTTTTTGTATTCGTTTACCCATTGAATAAATCCTGACTTTCTAGCTTTTTTAAGCTTTTCATCAAACTCTTCTTTCCTAACAGCAGTTATATCATCAATTTCCTCTTTTTTAATCTCTTCATCGCTGATTATAGGAAAATCAACATTCCTGTAGACTTCTTCATCTAGGTTATTAGGAACTATCAGCGCCTGAATCTTATAATCATTCAGCAGATGAATATTCATAAAACTTTTTGTTGATAGAACCCTGCCTTCAATATCCAGCATTTGATTCAATGTCGCCAACTCTTCAGGCTTAATTACACTCAATTCTATAATAGGGATGTAGCCTTTATTTTCAAGTTTTCTGAAAGCTTTCATTTTTTCCATGGCGATTTTCTGCATTTCGATCTTATTTTCTATCTTATAGATATGCTTATTCATCTCCGCTGTTCTCTCATCATTGAAATTTTCCGACTTGATTTTCCTCTCTTTGAATTTTTCATCAGTTTTTTCCAATTTTTTATTCAGCGTCTCATTGTATTTTTTCAGGATTTGAATATCGTTCTCCTGCCTGTTTATTATATCCCTCATTTTTTCTATATCTTTTGACGAGATTGCATTTATTTTTGAATCTTTCCTTTCAACATAATCTTCTTTTCTTTCCCTGACCTTATTCAAAATCAAATTTATCCCCTCGCTTATATTTTCAGCCTCCCCTTCTATCAATGCTTTAAGGATTTTTCCATAGAACTCGCTGAGTCCAAGGTAAGAAACAGTCTTATCAGTTTTCATGAATAGTTTTGAATAGCTCTGGTACGCCTTTAAAGCTGAGGCAAGTGCGTCTCTTTGATGGTCATTCTTGACAAAATCAAGGTAATCCTTAACTATGTTATACTTTTCAAGGTTTGAAAGATTTTCAGGAGGTTCGTATGTTTTACAGTTTAGGGAGCTCGCAAGCTTTTCAACGGATTTTGGGAGCGGAGACCTGTCGCTGGCAACTATAATAGGCATTCCTTTTTTTATTATTGATTCAAACAACTCCTTTTTCTTGAATTCTTTCTTGCTTTTCAAGTAGAGGATATTCTTGCTTGTATCTATTATCGCTAAAGCAGCAGTAGTGCCTGGATCATATCCAATTATAATCGGCTTCATTCATCATACCTTTCATTCAACAATTTATGGAGCTTATTTGCAAGGGTTTTTCCGATCCCGTCTATTTTTGTGAGTTCTTCTTCTGTCGCTTCGCTAAAATCCTTGACAGTTTTAAATTTTTCTAAAATCCTTTTGGAAATCTTGCTTGAAACCCCAGGGAACCCTGAAATAATATGCTCTTGTAATTTTTTTATGTCTTTCGGTTTCTTTTTTCCCTTTATGCCTATAGGCCTCTGCGATTCGATTTGTTCCTTTTTTGCAAGCCAGTATATTGTTTTCGCCGTGTCTTCTTCGTCTTTAGTTGTTATGACAGATATGCCGTAATCAAGAATAAGGGAAGATAATGCAGCTTTTATTGCATCCTCATTCATGGACTCCCTGAAGTAGTTTCCTTCTATTATCAATATGGGTTTGGTGAAATTATCTATCAGCTCTTCTGCCTGCCTGAACAGCCTGCCATCGATTATTGAATTGATGAAATCCTCGCTAGTCTTTCTTTCCACGCAAACCCTGTCCGAGCATAAATAATCCCCTACCTTGAGGCTCAAATCTTTAACATTCCCTCCCATATTTTTCATAAGGCTTTTGATGTTGCTACCTTCTTCCCTGAAGTCCGCAAATATTACTACTTGGTTAGTTGGCTTTAGTATTTGTTGGATCATTTTCTCACGAAATCCGTTATTGTCTTTTTTTGCTTATAATCCCCTTCTTTCAACCCTTTTAATATTCTATTCATTCTCTTCTCTTTGTTGTAAGCAGACCAGTAATACCATTCGTCCCTGGTATTTTTTGTTATAAGGAATATTACTCTCCCAGCTTCAGTCCTTCCTGTCCTTCCCCTTCTTTGGATTGTTCTGATCTCGCTCGCCACAGGCTCATAGAAGATGACTATATCTACTGCGGGTATTGATAACCCTTCTTCCGCGACACTCGTCGCAACTAAAACATTGAAAAGATTGAGTTCAAACTCGTTTATTATCTCGATTTGGCCTTTCTGCGACAGCCCCTTCCCAGACTTTTTTGCCTGCCCGTAGAATTCCCTGGCTTCTATTCCATTTTTTTCAAGGCTTTTGGCTATTTTTTCTACGCTATCCCGATAGTTTGCAAAAACAATTATTTTGGCGTTTGGCTTTTTCTTTACTTCGTTGTTTACAATCTTTAGCAGCTCTTCTAGTTTGGGGTGTTCTACTCTTTTCTCATTTAATTTTTCCGTCAGCTCAATCGCTTTTTTTATTCTATAATCTTCAAGAAGCCTTCTTGTTGCGGAGGATTGTTTGTCTTTTGTGAGTTTTGTCAAGTATTGTGTGAGCACTGACACGCCTTGAGTCTCTATCAATTCAATCGCATGCCCAACTTTTATCGCTTGTGCGCATGATATAATCGCTTTTAGCGCCTGCCAGTCTTTGTTCTGGTTATATATTCTTCCCAATTCCAGCTGTGCTACAAGCAGCTCTTTTTTTGAGATTTTCGTGGAAGGGATCACTTTTGCCCTGATCAGATCATAGATTTTTTGGTTGTAAATTTTTTCTAGGGTTTCTTTTATTTCTCTGAATTCTTTTGGCAACTCAACAAACACCTTTTCTACTTTTGTTTCTTGCACATATGGTGAGACATCAGCATCCTTTTCTGTTCGTATTTCGACTGCTTCTGCATGCAGATTCTTCTTAACTTCTTCTATCTTGTCTTCGATTCCACCAGGAGATGCAGTTAATCCAAGGACTAATGGGTCAGAGTTTGTTTTAACATACTCATCAACTATGCTGGTGTAAGCGTAATTCTTCATGGATCTATGGCATTCATCCACAACAAGGAGTTTTACATCTTTTAAGTCCAGGATTTTATTTTCTACATCATTTTTAATCAGTTGAGGTGTTGCAAAGAATATTTTCCCGTTTTGATAAAGTATCTTTCTGTCATTTGCATGGATCTTTCCGGTTAATGAGATGAAATCTTCATCTTTTCCGATCAGGTATTTTTTAAAGACTTTCATATGCTGATTAACAAGAGGCCTAGTAGGTGCGAGCATCAGAATTTTGCTTTCTGGAAATTTCTCCAGCCTGTAAGCGGCGACAAGAATCGAAACATGGGTTTTTCCTAGTCCAGTTGGGAGGATGCATATCGTATTCTTCTTGATGGCTGTGCTTGCTATTAATTCCTGATAAAGTCTTGGCTTAAACTCTGGATCAAGAAGCTTTAGTTTCATGAATAGGATTGGGTTTTGAAAGATTTTAGGTTTAGTAGGATAATTTACTCTGTAAATCTAAATGTGGAGAGGCTTGCTTCAAAATTCTTAAGATTAGTTTGATAATAACTTTCCATAGCTGAATAAACTACTAAATAGACAGAATCCTCTTTTAGGATCATTATCTGTTTAAATATAACTGGTTCTACTTGGCCACTCATCGAAAATTCCAAGTAATAAGCTTCATGTCCATCTATATAAAACGAGCCCTCGTCTATCAAGTTGTAATTCCTTGAAGAAAATATTCGATAATGGTCTTGTTTTATAATTTCTATAAAAATATCAAAAGATTGGTTTTCTGGCAGGGAGGATATTTGAATATTAACAACTCTAGTGTAAAGACCATCCTTTTTTGGACCTAAAAACGAAACAATTGATCTATACCCATTGCCCAGGTCAAAGTCCTCTTTAACATCTAAATTCATTTTGTTCTCGATAGAAAACCCATATAAAGTATTCTTATACAAATTAGGTGACTCTTCAGTACAACCACTTAGAAACAGTATTCCAAATAGCAAAATTATCAGAATACCCCGTTCAAGTTTCATATTAAGAATATCTCTCTTATCTTTAAATATATTAATTTAGATGTCCAACCCCTGATCTTAAAATTCCTTGTTGAATTTTCCTTTAATATTTTAACTTTCCCAGAAGTTGCCCTTAAGCAGTTTTTCCCACCTTTCATTTATCTTTTGTTGTATCAGCATTACATTTTTTTTCTCGAGATGCCTAAATCTGACTTGGGTTTTTAAATATTCTTCAACCGGCTTAAGCTTTCCAGGGTTCATGTTAAGCATAAATTTCCCATTTTCCATCTCATACAGCGGCCAGAATCCAGTTTGCACAGCCAGCTTGCCAGTATTAATCGTATCATGAGTTTCATATCCCCATCCTGGCTGGCATGGAGAAAGCAGATGAATGAATTTAGGGCCTTTAATTTTTGACGCTTTCTGAAGCTTTCTTATAAAATCAAGCGGATAACCCACAGCTGCAGTAGCTACATAAGGGATGCCATGTGCAGCAATAATCTTTGCCAATGGCTTTGTCTGTTTAGGATTTCCGACATGACTGTTTTTTCCAGTAGGGGTTGTAGTGGTGTATGCCCCGTAAGGCGTCTCAGAAGACCTTTGGACTCCAGTGTTGCCGAAGCTTTGATTATCGTAGCAAACATAGATAAAATCATCCCCTCTGTCCAACGCCCCAGACAAGGATTGGAATCCAATATCCGCAGTAGCCCCGTCCCCTGCATAAACAACAACATTAACATTTTTTTGGCCTTTCATTTCCAAAGCATGAGAAATGCCAGAAGCAACCGCCCCGCCATTTTCTATGGCAACATGAATCCATGGGATTTTAAAAGATGTTAAAGGATATGTAGGAACTAAAGTCATGCAGCCAGAAGAGTTGACCATGATCGTGTTTTTTCCTAGAGCCTTCAAAACAAGCTTGATCCCAAGAATAGCCCCGCAACCCTGACAAGCCAGCGATCCCCCAACTATCAAGTCTTCCTTTGGGATATCCTTTATTGTTTTTATTTCCTTCATGCAAACACTAATAATATTAGCAGAAGAAGTTAATAATTGTTTTCACAGGCTTCTTTCCAGAGCCCTTTTAAGAAATAATTCCTGGGTAAACCCAATAAATTTATCAGCAACCTTTCCATCTTTTTCAATAATAATAGCAGGGGTCTCTTTCACACCATATTCCTTAGCAGTTCTTTGGTTTTTATCAGCTTCCAGCCTTTCAATCTCTACTTTCCCTTTAAATAGAATCTCAATATTTTTTACAAATTCCTCCTGTATTTTTGAAGGGGCATTATTATCATGAAAAAACAGCATCTTAAGCATAAAACCACTAAACTTATTTCTTAAGAAAGCTTAAATATTTGGTTAAATTTATATTCTGGCCTTGTTAAGTATCTTCATGGCAAAAAACAGATTGCATATTTTCAGGCCGACGCCAAAGAAAGTTTTATTGTTTATTCTGCTTGGGGTAGTAGCATTTGCAATAGGGGCTCTCCAGTCATGGTATGTCATAAACTTCGGGGATAATATAGTAACGCAGATAATTTTTTATGCCGGCATAACCCTAGGGATCGGGACATTGCTCTTAGGATTCTATGCTCTGATCTGTATAGTTCTTCATTATACATAGAAAACGATTCTGCTGATTATCTTTATTTCCCATCATTACAAATATTAATCATGGTTAATGAGAAATCAATAAGATGCGCAGAATGCAACAAAGAATACAATAAATTAGATAACATCTTCCATTGCCCTAGCTGCGGCGGTCCTTTAGATATCTTGTATGACTATAAGAAAGTTAAAGCCAGCCTTGACAAAAAAGAATTCCTCAAACAACCAGCCAATCACTGGAAATATTGGATGTTTTATCCGGTTAAATCCAAGAATAAGGTAAGTATGGGTGAAGGAGGAACACCACTAATAAAATCCAAACTATTTGATAATGTCTGGTTTAAGTATGAAGGAACAAACCCTACATGTTCTTTCAAGGATCGAGGGTCAACAATAGAAGTGACAAAGGCTGTAGAGTTGGGTGTGAAGAAAGTTTGCTGCGCATCTACTGGTAATATGGGGGCGTCTGTGTCAGCATATTGTGCGAGAGCAGGAATTAAATGCAGAATATTCCTTTCTGGCTCTGCATGCGGGAATAAAGTAAAACAAATCCAGGCACATGGGGCTGAAATAATCCAGGTGAAAGGAGACTATATGGAAGCTTTGAAAGAATGCGAAGACTTTGCAAAGAAAAACCGCTGGTATCTTATGGGAGATTATCCTTATCGGGGGGAAGGCGAGAAGTCAGTTGCTTTTGAAATTGCAGACCAGATGGATTGGATAGCCCCTAGTTATGTTCTTGCTCCAATGGGCAACGGGACTTTAATATATGCCATGTGGGACGCCTTTCAGGAATTACAGACAATAGGATTAACTGACCGGTTGCCGAAGATGATAGGTTTTCAGTCAGAAGGGTGCTCTCCAATAGTTAATTCTTATAAAAAAAATCTTAATTCAGTTGAGCCAGTAGAAAACCCAAGAACACTTGCAACAGCAATAGAATGCGGCAATCCATTGGACGGAAAAAAAGCTTTAATCGCTTTAAAGGATTCTGAGGGTTTTGGCGAGACTTTAACAGATAGTGAAATTTTAGATGCTCAAATACTTCTAGCCCGAGAAGAAGGGATATTTGTTGAGCCTTCTGGTGCAGTATCAGTTGCAGGTTACTTGAAAGTTAGAAAGAAGTTAGGCGGTAAAATAGTTTGCGTGTTGACTGGGCATGGGCTGAAGGCTTTGTAGTTATCTTTTCTGAAACAATATCTCAACTACATCATTATTTTTGAGCTCATAATCCGCTCCTAGCTTGATCTTCTTCTTTGCATCCAACCCCCCAATAAACTTTTCCCCGATATCAGAATGGATCATGAACGCAAATTCTTTCATAGTTGTTCCTTTCCTCACTAAATAAGCATCAGGCAGGACATTTCCTTTTTTGTCTGCCAATTTTCCAACATCGGCAACAGGGTAAACCACAATATACCCAAGAACATCAAACACAGCCTTATTCAAGCAATCCTGCACACCGGTTGACCCGTATTTTTCCAGGATATTTTTCTGGATGAACTCTAAACCTTTCTTTTGCTTGTCATCTACCTGCCCGATAATTTCTATTATATTGTTTTGGCATTTGATAACTCCCTTTTCTTTTGCAATCTTCAGCGAGATTTCAGCAGCTGCGCAGGTTGGTATTATTGTTAATTCCGGAAAATCTTCTTTCATTTTTTTTAGGTTTTCCTCTGAGGACGGAAGGTCAATTTTGTTTGCAGCGACTATGATAGGCTTTGATATTTTTCTTAAATGAAATGAAAACTCTTCCAGGTCATCTATGCCATGCTGGTCAAGGGCTTGTTTGATCTGCTCTTTTGATATTCCTAATCCTGACAAGTGCTCGGACAATACTTGAAGCACTTCAACTTTTCCGAATTGTTTTTTCTTGAGATACTTTTCCATCCCCCGCTCAATTATTTTTGCAAACCACAAGTCTATTTCCCTTTCCAGAAATTTAACATCCTCTTCAGGGTCATGATCTTTGGCAGGTTTTCCTTCGGCGTCTGTCAACCCCGATGAATCAACCACATGTATAAGACAATCAGCCTGCCTTAAGTCATCTAGAAACTGGTTGCCCATGCCTTTCCCTAAATGTGCATCTGGAACCAAGCCAGCAACATCAATGAGCTTAACTGGAATAAATCTCTTTCCCTCAATGCACAAAAAATTGTTTGGGCTGCATTTGACTCCATATTCTTTACATACACAATCTATAACTACATAACCCACTCCAGTGTTTGGCTTGATTGTCGTGAATGGATAATCAGCAATAGCAACATCTATCATTGTCGCCGCTTTAAAGAAGCTTGATTTCCCTGATGAAGGTTTCCCTATAACTCCGATTAGCATAATAATTATTTGTCAGAAGAATTTTTATAGGGAACCTACTTGATTTTCTTTTCAAGACTTGCTTCCAAGATAGATATCATTCTTTTTATTTCATTCACCCTTTTCTTGTACTTGTCTTGGTATTAAGAAGACAATCTTTCATTTATTTTTCTTAGATTGAATAAAATTATTTTCTGTAGAGTTTCAAATAGTTTTTTATCGTCTCTTCTCTCAGAACCTTTAGTACATTCAAGATACTCATCTAACAGACCGAAAGGGATATCTAAAACAGGGATTCCTTTGGATTGAAGTAAATGAAAAGTAATCAACCGAGAAGTCCTGCTGTTCCCATCAATAAATGGATGGATATGTTGAAATTCATTATGGAAGAGTGAAGAAAAAGAAATTATCTCCTTAATGGAAACCTTCTTCTTGATGAATCTATTATACTCGTTAATCAGTTGATTAAGCTCTGAAATAATTTCAGTCGGTTTAGAAACTTCAAAATTAGGGTTTCCTTTAATGTGAACATCAATTTTTCTTATTTTTCCGGCAATTTTAGGAAGATGATACATAGATAATGCATGATAATTTAAAATAGTTTGGATAGTCAGAGGCTCTCTTTTGTTGCTATCTTTAAGCATTTGAAGGATAGCATTTTGATAGTTTTTAATTTCATCGACATCTTCGCTTCTAAGGTTATTTGGGATGATTTTATTTTTCAATATCTTAATAGTATCAGGCAGGGTGATAGGGTTTCCTTCCAGAGTTAGGCTGTGGTGGATAAAATGGATTTCAAATTCAGCAACAATTTTTCGAAAACCCGCTTCATTCCTTCTTCTGAGCCCTTTATATGATTCAAGTTCTTTTTTGATAACATCTAAATAGTTGATTTGATTTTCCCTTCTCTCTGGAATTTCAAGATTGAAATAAGACAATAAATTCTTTATGAGGGAATTGTAGAAAAATTTTATTCTCAATGGTTTCTTGGAGATTATTAATAACAAACCATTATTATCCAATATTTTGGTATACTTAGTGAAGGTTCTCGGGTTAATTTGAGTGTTTTTCAGAGTGAGCTCCTTTCTTTCTAGACCCCCTTTGACAAATTCCACTAGCCCCTGATTTAACAACAAATTATAATTTATGTTATTGGCCAAACAGTAATGGATTATAATATACAGCAAGTTTGTTTTTTGGTTTCTTTTAGCTTGAAAGCCAAATTTTGTTTTAATTAAAAAATGATTCTTTTCTAATTCGGTCAAGAGGCGGTGGATATTGTTATATTCTTTTTCAGTCTTGTTTAGATCTTCAACTACTTCAATTGGTTTAATTGGGTTTTTATTCTTATAGACTACTTCGAAGAGATCATATTTAGTGACCATAATAATATAATGTTTTTAGAATTTATAAATCTTACTATTTTGTATTATTTATGGGATTTTTTCACTAAAACAGTGCAAAATAGCATGTTTTATGTGTTTGTAAATATATCATGAGATATGCTACCTAACTCTAACTACAATTTTTTCATGATTAAAAGAGTCTTTTCTCATATATATCACAGTGTTATATTTTTTGATTGATAATGATATATATCATAAGGATTTAAATTTCATTTTACCTTCTTTTGAACAAATTTATATTTTTATACTAGTGTCGCACCTTCGACATTTCTATATATCATAAAAAATTCAAAAATTTGAATATAACTTAAATTTGGTGATTAAATGTACATCTACAATGTTGGGTATCATAGTTATGAAGAGAGTGATTATATTCAACTTTCTCACGAGAAAAAATTCAGTAAAGATAAATTCGAAGAAGCCATAATTGGGGCATCTGTAAATGTGTTGAAAAGAACAAAAATCCATAAGGGGGAGAGACTAACTTTTCAGGATATACTATATGATGTAATAGAAGAGCTAATTAAGAATTTTGGTTTTGAAAAAATAGAATTTACATCGGAATTCAATGTCTTTGGGTGGGCTGATATCATGGATGAGAAGGATTGGGAAAGAGATAGGGATGAACAACTCAACAAATTGACAAAAAAGATAAAATTCAACTATCCAAAAAAATGACATATTCAAGGTAATAAAAATGAATCTAATAGTAAATTCAAAAGAAGAATTCAAGATAGAGTTAATAGAAGGTGAAATCTTAAGTACAAATGGACGAGTAAAGATGATGGGAATGGAAATACCGCCTTATCCAAAACTTCTTCATCTTTCAACTTTAAACAAAAAGATGATTGCACAGAAAAAAATAAATGGGTACAATGTGCGTTTAACCTACCTACCAAAATTAAATAATTTCATAGCCGTGCTTCGCGGAGGGTATGTGTGCGCAAAAACAACTTTCATGCTCAGAAAACATTTTTCAGATTTGTTTATGAATTTTTTCAAAGAGAATCAAAGGAAAATACTCTGCATGGAAGTTCTCGGAAAAAAATCCCTCGCAAACCTACATACTGATTACTACAAAGAGCAGTATGGTTTTGAAGATGTCGGATATTTTATTTTTGATATAATGGATATGGAAAAGCCAGAGGATGAAAGATTTATTCCTTTTGAAAGAGTAGAAAAAATATGCAAAAAATATAATTTACAGCTAATTCCAACAATAGGAGTTTTCGATGGCATGGAAGATTTAAACAAAAAACTTCAGGAAATCCCTTCAGTGTTTGAAGGCGCTGTTGTAAAAAGTCTGGATGGAAGAGAAATAATGAAATACAGATTTGACAGTAGACCAGAAATTTTTATAAATAAAATTCCAACGAGAGAAAAGAGGCAAAAACCCCCAGAAGAAATAGTAGTAACACATTTTTTTCAAGGTTATGAAGAAGCAGAATTAGGTTTGGATAGCGGGATAACTCAAGAAGAAATGGATAAATACCAGCAGATGCTTGATGAAATGGGAAAAGTAATAGCGAAAAATAAAAGTAAAATAAGTGAACAGTCAGACAAAATAGTCGCCTTTCTGATGAAAAGTATAAATGAACATGGGACATTTGAAGAAGATATGTTGAAAGAAATCGAAAAACTTTTTAAGCAAAAAATTGGATATCAGGTTGGAAGATTTTTGAGGATGAAAGATCGCCAGTTTTTGGATTAGTATGCATTAAAACTATTTTGATTAGATTTTAAGAAGAAAATTCTTCATAACATCTTTTACGGATCGGTAAATTTTCCCAACTATTCCTATCTGCATAACAAATATTTGTTAGAAGAATTTTTATAATGATAATAAAAAAAGAAAAGATCTATTTCTTTCCGACTTTCTCCTCTTTAAGCACCATTTTCGCAATCATGAACACAACTAATGCTATGATCACAAAGTTTATCACTGCCCCTAAAAATGAACCCCATTTAATCACTATTGGACCTAATGCTAATGCAGCTGTTTGCCAAGATCCGCCTGGGATAAATGGCGTTATTACTGGCATAACTATATCATTTACTAGAGATGTTACTAATGCTGTAAGCGCAGCACCTATTATGAATGCTACTGCCAATGCAATCACTTTGTATTCCTTGAGAAAATCCATAAAATCCTTTATTAAACTCATTCATACACCCCTTAAGATATTATTTTTCTTTATATTAAATTTGCGGATAAAAGGTTAA
>PFTQ01000022.1 GCA_002789635.1 Candidatus Aenigmarchaeota archaeon CG_4_9_14_3_um_filter_37_18
TTATCCTGATAAGGCTCCTAATGGTCTGAAAAAATTTTTAAAGGAATATTAAGCTATTATCGCTTCATTTTGATCTTTTGATAATATTTTAGCCGTTATTTCGCCGCCACAGAACTTTTTGATCATCTCTCCTAATTCGGATATAATTTTTTCTATTTCATCTCTTGTAACTGGAGGGAGCCCTTCTATAACCAAAGCAAGATTTTTTGTGTCTTCTGTCATTTTTGTTTTATCACATTCTCTCCAGTTCCATCTTCTGCATAAACCTCTTTTTCGTCAACATAAACGACTTCACCGAGTTTTGGATTCTTAAGTTCTTCTGAGTTGAGCTCCCTGAAGATTTCATTCCCATTAGCAAGCTTCAGCTCAATATCCCCATCTACTTTGTCTATATCATCTCCCCCAACAGGAACAACATACTTGATAGAAATATAGTTGTATATGTCGACGACTTTGTTGATATGTTTCAGTCTCATTCCATCTAAGATCATTCTATAGAGATTTTCCACTGAGCACTTATACTTCTTAGGTTTTGCTCCAAAAGATGAGTATACTTCCCTCCAAATTTCAATTCTTTGATTCTGCGATAAAGTTTCTGAATTAAAATTCTTTCTTATTTCATTTTCCTTTTCCCTTATAAATTTCATGACTTCTTCTGATTCCCCTTCATTATTAATTTTTTTTGCAATTACGATGCCAATATTTAGTTCAGGAAACTTTTCTAAAACTCCTTTTGATACGCTAAATTTCATTTATTCCCACCTGTTTTGTAAGTAACCATAGTTTGTTATATATTTATATTTAGTGTTCGAAATATAACAATAATGTTAAAAAATGTCAAGAATGAGAAATCTGCAAGTGAAATGGTAAGAGAAGAAATAGATGGTATGCCATATGTCAGGGCAGCCCTAGAAATGGGGCTTTTGAATTATTCTGCATTTGCGAGACTCTTGACCTTAAAAATAAAGGAAAAATACAACAAAAAAGCCAGTAAAGAATCTGTTATAGTGGCGGCTATTAGATACCAAAAAGATATGGTGAGGGATAAATTATCTGAGAAGCTTAAAATAGGGATATCTGAATGTACCTTATCAATGAGGTCGGATATAATTGACCTGACTTTGCAAAGATCATTGGATACGCAGCAGATAATAAATAATTTCAGCAAAGAAGTGGACTGGAAAAGTGGAGAAATAATGTTTGTTGTCCAGGGGAGAGGTGAGGTAGAAATTATTCTTGACAGGCTAAATTACAAAAAAATAAGTGAAATGGTTTCTGAAGAGTCTGTAGTTGAAACAATTTCTAATTTATCTATAATTTCTGTCCATCAGCCAAATACTAATTTAACCTTCATTCCAGGTTTTTATGGATTCCTTTTGAACAGCTTGGCTATGAGCAATATAAATGTTATAGAGGTAATGTCAACTTTGACAGAACTTATTATAGTTGTTTCTCAGGAACAGGCTTCAAGATCTTATGAAAAGTTGAGCGAAATAATAAAAAAATTCAGGTGTTAATCCACTGATAAATCACTTCAGAAGATAAGACTCATGCTTCTTCAATTCATCACCCTTTATTATTGTTTTTGGGGTGACATATGTCATGGGTTAGTACAATTTTCCGTAATATTCCATGTTATTTCTCTACCATTTACTCGTGATTTTCTTATGAGTCTTTTTGGATTTGCATATTATGTTGATATAACTATTTTTTAATTTCACTTTTGATATGTTTAAAATCGTAAAATATCCTGAAAGTATTTTTAAAAGCTCTTTTTCTGTGTAATATACTTTGAATCTTTTCTCTCCTGAATATTTTTCATCTTCTTCCATACCTTCAAAAGACCCTTCTGTCATTCCTATGAAAAATATTCCATCAGGTTTCAGTATTTCGTAAATTTTTCTTAACACATTTTTCATTTTTTTCTTCGGGACATGGATTAGAGATGTATATGCCCATATCCCATCAAAGCTATTGCCTTCAAAGTTCATGCTTTCGATATCCATCACTTCAGCATTCAGACCCTTTTCCTTGCAAAGTCCAATCATTTTCTCAGACAAATCTATGCATAATGGCTCAAGACCTTTCTTTTTGAAATAAAAAGAATCCCTTCCAGGACCACTACCAACATCCAATACCCTTTTGCCTTTAAGATTCTTGAGGAAAATTTCAAGTTCCTTCTGTATATATTTATGATAATCTTTCGTATTTTCTTCGTATTCTTTAGCATACTTTTCATATACATTTTTCGTGATATTTTTGTAATTCTTTATCATGGGGTCAGTTTTTAGCAACTTATCCTCATATTTCTCGAGCCAATCTATCTTTCCAACTTCATAACCCTTATTATCACCGTTAATTACTCCTACAATCTCATCAACATTCTCCTCAACAGTCTTCTCGCTTGTATCCACTTCATAAATTCTTTCATTAAATTCAACAGCGTCAGATGTCACAACACCGAGTATCTCAGCGTCAACGTTCTCTTTCACTTTCTCAGGATCATCCGGATACCTTTTTTTAAGCCTTTTTTCAAGGACTTCAGGGTTGCACCTCAGAACTATGACAACATCACAGGCAATTTCATGGGCAGTATGGCCTTCAATGATAACATTCTTTTCAACCAATCCCATAAAATCGTTAATTTTTTTCATGTCAAGAATCTTTGCATTCCTTTTTCTATCTTCACCTAAGTAGGCGTTCAATTTTTTAGCAAGGTCATTAACGCTGATCAATTTCAATCCTAATCTTTCTGCGAGTTTTTTGGATATCTCAGTTTTGCCTGTGCATGGAGTTCCTGTTATTGCGATTTTCATGATGACACCTGAATTTTCATTAATAAATATCTAAATTCAAACATAATTATGTGATTTCATGGAATACCAAATATGGACTGAGAAGTACAGGCCGCACACACTTGATGACATCATAAACCAAAAGCATATCGTAGAAAGGCTTAAGGCATTTGTCCAAAAGAAGACGCTTCCTCACATGCTTTTCGCAGGTCCGCCGGGAACAGGAAAGACAGCATGTGCGATTGCAATAGCAAAAGACTTGTTCGGGAATAACTGGCACGCAAACTTTCAGGAAACAAACAGTTCAGACGCCAGAGGAATAGATGTTGTCAGGACAAGAATAAAAGATTTTGCGAGGATCAAGCCTTTAGGAGTTCCATTCAAGATTGTATTCTTAGATGAGAGTGATGCATTAACATCAGAAGCCCAGCATGCTTTAAGGCGGACAATAGAGCAGCACTCAAGTGTCTGCAGGTTTATCTTATCATGCAATTACTCTTCAAAAATCATCTCGCCGATACAATCAAGGTGCACACTCTTCCGGTTCACAAACCTTTCAAAAGAAGATGTATTCGATTACTTGAACAGGGTAATAAAAGGGGAAAAATTGAACGTGGATAAATCAGCCCTTGAAGCTATTAATGAATTAAGCGAAGGCGACTTAAGAAAAGCCACAAACATGCTTCAGTCATCATCCTATCTTGTTGATAAAATAACCGATAACACTATTTATGAAGTTGCAAGCCAGGCCAAGCCGAAAGATATACAGGAAATGATGAATTTTGCATTGAAGCGGGATTTCAAATCAGCCAGAAAAAAGCTTAATGACATGATTATTAAACAAGGACTTGCAGGAGAGGATATTATTAAGGCTTGCCACTCTCAGATTTTCGATTTGGATGTTCCCGATGAGAAAAAAATTCAAATGATTAACCAGATAGGCGAATATGATTTCAGGATCTCTGAAGGCGGGGACCCGATGATACAGTTGGAAGCTATGCTAAGCCAATTTATGCTGGAC
>PFTQ01000036.1 GCA_002789635.1 Candidatus Aenigmarchaeota archaeon CG_4_9_14_3_um_filter_37_18
TGCTAGTTGTTTTCATCGAATAATTTGGGTAGATTGAAAATCTGTCATTTTTGAATCAGTTAAAATTCAATGGGCATTCGGAGATACTGTGCTTTAACTAAATTATTTAAGTTTGTATAACCAGATACAGATAGTGTAAATTATTCTAATTATGGAGGTGTTAGAATGGTAACCATGGGACAAATAGGCGGTCAGCCAATATTCATTTTGCCAGAGGGAACTCTTAGAAGTAAAGGAAGGAACGCCCAAGAAAATAACATAGCAGCAGCTAGGGCTATAGCCGATGCTGTTAGGACAACTTTAGGCCCTAAAGGAATGGATAAGATGCTGGTCGACAGTATAGGCGACATAGTAATAACAAATGACGGCGTGACTATTCTTGAAGAGATGGAGATAGAGCACCCAGCCGCTAAAATGATGGTTGAGGTTGCAAAAACCCAGAACGAGGAAGTAGGAGACGGCACAACATCCGCTGTAGTTATAGCAGGCGAACTTCTCAGAAAAGCAGGAGAGCTTCTAGACCAGAATATACACTCCACTGTAATTATACGAGGATATAATCTTGCAAGAGACCATGCGCTTAAAACTCTTGACAGAATATCCAGCCCGGTAACAGTTTCAGATAAGGATACTTTAAAGAAGATTGTGCTCACAAGCATGAGCGGCAAGTCAGGTTATGGATACAGTGAAAAGCTCGCTGATCTGGTTGTTGAGGCTGTGACGCAGGTTGCAGAAAAGAAAGGGAATAAGATCTCGGTTAATATTGATGACATTAAAAGAGAGAAGAAGCATGGGGGATCATTGGACGAAACAGAATTGATAAAAGGAATAGTAATTGACAAGGAAGTGGTCCACCCAGGAATGCCGAAAGAAATCAATAACGCAAAAATAGCTTTATTGGATGCGGCTCTTGAATTCAAATCCTCAGAAACAGACACTCAAATCCAAATCACAGACCCTTCTAAGCTTCAGGCATTTGTTGAGCAGGAAGAAAGAATCCTAAAAAAAATGGTTGATGATGTTGTAAAATCCGGAGCAACTGTTTTAGTCTGCCAGAAAGGAATAGACGATGTCGCCCAACACTATCTTTCAAAAAAAGGAATACTTGCAGTTAGAAGAGTGAAGAAATCAGACATGGAAAAACTCGCAAAAGCAACCGGCGGAAGAATAGTAACCAGCCTTAACGACCTATCAGATAAAGACCTAGGTTTTGCTAAATTAGTGGAAGAGCAGAAAATAGGGGATGAAGACATGGTTTTCGTCAGGGAATGCAAAAACCCAAAAGCAGTCACAATTCTTGTAAGAGGCGGGACAGAGCATGTTGTTGACGAGATAGACCGAGCGATAGAAGATGCAATCGGGGCAGTATCATCATCAATAGAAGTCGGAAAAATAGTTCCAGGCGGAGGAGCGCCAGAAGCAGAA
Organism: Candidatus Aenigmarchaeota archaeon CG_4_9_14_3_um_filter_37_18; assembly: GCA_002789635.1. Classification (GTDB taxonomy): domain Archaea; phylum Aenigmatarchaeota; class Aenigmatarchaeia; order CG10238-14; family CG10238-14; genus CG10238-14. The sequence goes on from PFTQ01000036.1 coordinate 1,426, forward strand.
GTTGCAAGAGAACTGAGAAAATACGCAGAAGGATTCTCAGGAAGAGAACAGCTGGCGATAACCTCATTTGCAGATGCAATGGAAGTGATACCAAGAAGCCTTGCTGAGAATGGCGGCTTGGACCCAATTGACACTTTGGTTTCCTTGAGATCAGAGCATGACAAGAAAAACCAGCAGATGGGAGTGAATGTATTGAACGGCGGCGTCATGGATATGCTGAATGCAGGTGTGATAGAACCGGTTAAAATAAAAACACAGGCAATAAAATCAGCAACAGAAGCGGCAGAGATGATATTAAGGATAGACGATGTTATTTCTGCATCCAAACTAAACAAAGGAATGCCTTCAATGCCACCAGGAGGCATGGGCGGCCCAGGAATGGAAGACTACTAATTCTTTTTCTTTTTATTCTAAGCTTTATTCTAAGAAAGAAATTTTTTATACTCAAAACTAAATAATTTAAACATAGAAAGCAGAAATAATTTAGGTGAATCCATGGTTATAACAGAAGATGATAAAGAGTATGAGTTAATTCCTATGTCTCCTATAAGAAGGCTGGAAAAAAGAATGGAAAGAGTTGAAGAGGCTAAAGGCGGAAATTACTCGAAAGATATGTTTAGCGACATTGTCGACATTGTTAGAATGAACCAGATGATTGTTGATGAGCTGGCAAAGTCAAATGACGCCTTAAGGATAGAATTGTCAAAATTGCTTTCAAGAATGGACGACTTGATAGTAAACATGAAAGAGCTGGTTTCTTTTATTAAGGAGTCTGGCGAGGAAAATGAAGAGAGAGTGAGCGTGGCCAGCAGCGGGGATACAATGAAGCCGGTTGTTGAAAGGTTAGATGAATTAATTAAAACAAACCAAAAAATCACAGAAAGAAATGATGCGATGCTTGAGCTGCTGGATGATGTTGGCAAGAAACTGAGAAGGCCACCAGTAAGGCCAATGCAAAGACCTCCTCAGCAAAGGCCGCTGCCATTAAAAATATAGGGATAATTAAGATGAGAAAAGGAGTTTCAGCTGTAATAGCAACTATTCTTTTGCTTTTGATTACGATTGCTTTGGCCGGGACTGCATATGTATATATGTCTGGTGTTGTCACTGGCAAAATATCAAAAACCATATCTATTGTAGACCTTTCATGCACAAATGGCGATATAACAATTGTTCTTTCAAATGACGGGACTTCTAACATAGCTGACGGGGAATTAAAGGTTTTTGTTGATGGTTCTCCTAACAGTCTATTCGGGTCTTTGGATCCAATAAACTCGCACTCAAGTTCTGTAGCTGTTGGAAATACAAATTATGGTTCAGGGACAACTCATACGGTTATGGTGGTCTCTCCAAGCAATTCTGTCAGGCAGACAGTCTATTGCTAGAGTTAACTATTTCTTTTGTTTTTCCTAATTGTTTATTGGTTGAATGATAAAGGGGCAATCTCAAGTAGTATCGGCTATAATAATAGTTTTAGTGTCTTTAACAATAGTAGGAAGCGTATACCCTTGGGCTTCTTCTGTTATTCAAAAAAAGAAGGATTCAAAAAGCGTTGATGACATATATAATTTTTTTAACCAGCTGGAAAAAACAATAGTTGATATTGCAAGAAACGGGGGAGAAGAATCTGTAGAATTAAAAGTTCCTGGCAGGATAACAGTCTATCCTGAATCTGTAGGCAGTGAGGAAAACAGCATTGTTTTTGAATTCAACTCGAAAGTCTCTTATGTTGCTGAAACGCCTGATTGGATCCCGCTGAACACCCCAAATATGAATCAAACAGCAACTCTAGGCATAGACAAGTCTGGTGTAGTTCTTGGGAAGTCCCAAAAGGGGGACAATGAAATAAAAGTCTGGTATAAGCTTTGGTTTAGGGAATTAGAGGATAAAACAACTGGAAATCAGTATAAAATAGTTTTAAAAACATCTGGAAATACAATAAAGCAGTCCACGCAAGGATTTTTAAGAATACAAAAGTCAGGTTCCCAGCAATCAGGTAATTTAATTAAAACAGAAATTAATATTATAGTTTGATGACAAAAGGCCAATCTCTCATAATAGAGTTTGTTTTATTTTTTTTGATATCATTTAGCCTTTTTGCTGTAATAAGCTATATTTTTTACAACCAAAACGAATTCTTTAAGGTGAGAATAGGAGATAAGCTTACTGATATAGTCGACAATCTAGCTGTAACTCACATTATCAAAAGCACTGGGTGCAAATCATGCGATTATGTTAAAGTTCAGGAGGATTTGCCCCTAAAAATAGGAGGCTACTATTACAAGATCATTTTAAAACAGGATGAGGGGCTGAACACTACTTTAATTTCACAAAAGTTTTATTCAAGGAGACACCAATTATTTCATTTAAATAAAACTTTTTCATTGATAGACTCGCAATCAGAAAGTGAAAATAAAATAATAGAAATCCAAATTAATAATATAAATAAACAGGTAGTGATTGATTAATGAAAAGAAAGCTTATTTTCAAAAAGCTGGTTAATGGATATAAAACTACTCTTAAGTGGAAAGAAAGGGACAAGCCATCCTTTAGGGCTGTTTCAAGGTTTGAAAAAGGCGGCCCTTTAGAAATTAAAGGCGAGGTTTCGATTAAAAAAGGGGAAATTGTAATAGAGAAAAGCAGGGAAGAATTAGAGGGCATAGAAATACCAGAATTTGGAATAAAAAAGGTTTCTAAGCTTGGTTTAGAAAAAGAGGAGCAGAAAGAGTTTGTTTCTAAAACTTACCCATTAATACCAAGAGAGCCCGAGAAAAACGAGCCAATTATGGCTTATGCAAAGATACAATGGAACCCAAACAAAAACCAGCATGAATATATTGTTGTCCAGCCTCAAATTCCTGCAAGAATGAAGAGGCTGATTACAAAACTAAAGGATATCCTAGAAGAAAAATTGGATATAGATTTCAGCAAATTAAAAAAACAGGAAGCAAAGGAATACCTTAGAAGGGAATCATTCAAACTCCTCGATTATTTTAGGATAAATATATCAGAAACCGAAAAGACCATTTTAATCTATTATATAGAAAGAGACTTTCTTGGCCTAGGACCTATAGAGCCTATAATGCACGACCCGAATATAGAGGATATAAGCTGCGATGGAATCAACATACCTATTTATATTTTTCATCGGGACCCTCTATTGGGATCAATATCAACAAATATAATTTTTCCTGACTCCGAAGAATTAGATTCATATTTAATAAGGATAGCTCAATTGTGCGGACAGTCTGTTTCAGTTATAGATCCTCTTCTGCAGGGGTCATTACCGGATGGTTCCAGGGTTCAAGGCACGTTGTCAACAGACATAGCAAGAAGGGGGTCAAATTTTACAATAAGAAAATTCACAGAAAGCCCGCTGACACCCACGCACCTTTTGGCATACAAAACAATAAATGCTAAAACTTTAGCTTTTCTCTGGCTGGCTGTTGATTATAGCTCAAGCGTATTGGTCTCAGGGGGAACAGCAACAGGTAAAACTTCGTTCTTGAACATCTTATCATTGTTCATCAGAAGGAATATGAAGATTGTTAGCATAGAAGACACCGCTGAGCTCAAGCTGCTGCATCCGCACTGGATTCCTCAGGTTGCCAGGACTTCTGTTGCCAGCTCCAAAGAAAGGGAAAGAGGCCAGATAGATCTGTTTGATCTTTTGAGGGAAAGCTTGAGGCAGAGGCCAGACTATATAATAGTAGGAGAGGTTAGAGGAAAGGAAGCCTATGTCTTGTTCCAACAGATGGCAACAGGGCACCCTTCGCTTGCAACCATACATGCAGATTCAATGGAGAAGCTGATAGACAGGCTAACAACAAAACCCATAGACTTATCCCCAAGTTTACTGGAAAATTTAGATTTGATAGTTTTCATAAAAAAATTAAGGTATAAGGGGAAATTTACTAGAAGAGTCCAGGCCGTTTATGAAATTACAGGCTTTAATAGAAAGAATAATATTCCAGAAACAAATCCTGTTTTTGAATGGGACTCAGGGTCAGATCAAATAAAAGTTAAAAATAAGAGCATTACACTTGCCAATATCCTGAAAAAAACAGACTTGAGTGAAAAAGAGCTTTTGGAGGAATTCCAAAGAAGAATTTCGATTTTAGAATGGCTGCAGGCAAGAAATATAGCAGACTATGAGAGTGTTTCACAGATTATAAACCTCTATTATAATTATCCGGAGAGAGTTATGGATGTCGTCCTCGGTGAAATTTAATGTCGTCTTATACAAAAACAGCAATGAGACATCTGGGAAAATTTTTAGAACCCAATCTCCATCTTTTTTCTGATTTGAAAGATGATCTAAAGAAGAGCAGGATGAGATTGTCCATTGAAGAATATCTTTCCACGTCCCTTTTAACCTGCATAATACTTTTTGTTGCTGAGGTTCCGTTATTTTCTTTTATTTTTTCTCTTCTAAAATTGGGCATATTATTCAGCATATTTACAGCAATTACAGTTTCTCTTGGCATTTCTATTCTATTTTTCTTGATATTTTTGAATTACCCGAAGTTTATAATTGGCGATAAAGCAAAATCAATTGAAAGAACACTCCCCTTTGCGGGGATATATCTTTCTGCAATTGCAAGCTCTGGCTTGCCCTTGTATAAAGTTTTTGAAATCTTCTCCAAGTTTGATGAATATGGCGACGTGTCAAGCGAAGCAAAAAGTATTGTTAATGATATGTCGGCTTTTGGATTAAGCATTAAAGACAGCCTTAAAAAAGCTGTTGACAGAACACCATCAAAAGAATTAAGAGAATTATTCTGGTCTATATTGTCTTCATTGGAGAGCGGTGGGAACCTCTCAACTCTTCTTGATCAAAAATCTAAAACCTTTTTAGGCGATTACAAGAGAAAGCTGGAGGAATTCTCTAAATCACTTGAGATATTTTTAGAAGTCTATCTGACGGCTTTAGTTTTAGGAACTATATTTTTTACAATCCTCACATCATTAATGTCGGGAATAGGAGGTGGCATCACACAAACAAGCATAATATCAATACAATTCGCCCTCATCTTTATTTTAATTCCCCTGATATCTTTTGGTTTTATAGTTTTGATCAGGTCAGCTTCACCCGGAGAAGGTTAAAATGTTGAAAATAGAGCTAACAAAGGAAAGAAAGGTACTAATAATAACGCTGCTTGTATCGTGGGTGCTTCTTTTAGTAGCTCTTTTGATGGGTGATAGCGGGGTAATAGGCAATGTAATAATCATTTCAGTTTTTATGGTAGTTATCCCCCAGTTTATCCTGAATTATATAAAATACAGGGAAATAAAAGAGATGGAGCTGGCTTACCCAAATTTTCTCAGGGATTTGGTCGATGCAACAAAAGCTGGCCTGCCATTGCACAAAGCTATAATCTCTTTAAGCCACAACAATTATGGGGCATTGACAAAAGAAGTAAGGAAGATGGGGAATCAATTAACATGGAATATAGATGTAATAAAAGTTTTGGAGCAGTCCAAGAAAAGATTGAAAAGCAGCCCGACTCTTGAAAAGGCAGTAAGAATAATTATAGAGACCTATATGTCTGGCGGGAGAGTATCTGAAATTCTCGACTCATTGTCAACCACTTTAATGACATTGCAGGAAACGGAAAAGGAGAGGAAGAGCTCGCTTAAGCAATATGTGAGTGCAATGTATATTATATCATTTGTTTTTATCGGCGTGATAGTTGCAATAAACAAGCTGATGATACCTATTTTTCAGACAGCAGTATCAACCCCTGAGAGCGTCATAGGCATTAGCGGAGATAATCCTTGCAATTTCTGTATTTATGGATTTACAATTGAATGCCTGCCGTGCAATATTTATTCCGAAATCTGCTCCGTTTTTAGCATTGAGAAGGCTTCAATTTCATGCTATTATTTTGCATTGTTCTTTTGCATGAGCATCATCCAGGCAATATGCGGGGGTCTAGTTGCAGGGCAAATAGGCGAGGGTTCTGTTAAAGCTGGATTCAAGCACGCTATCATCCTGCTTTCAATCACTATCGCTGTGTTTATGATACTTGTAAAGCTTAAAGTGATAGGTGTTTAAATGAAAGGACAATTGACATTAGAATATTTGATTAGCTTCGTTGCTTTTATTGTTTTTATAGTATTCATCTATCTTCAATATTCATCCAATATACCTAGTTTTATTGCTGAAGCAAGCAAAGAAGACAGCAGGTCAAAAACATATCAACTATCTGAGATATTGCTGAATAATAACGGCGAGCCGAAAGATTGGGACCAGTCCAATGTTAAGAGAATAGGCCTATCTTACGATTATGGGAACAGCAATCAAACCAATCTATTGTCTTTGAAAAAAATCACAGAATTCAATACTAAATGCTCCGGGGGACTCAACAGTTATTTAAGCGTTCAGGAAATACTTTCATTTGATCAGCCTTTTTCTGTCCGTTTTTATGAAATAACGAATAATGGCCAGAGAAATATTATCTTAAACTGCGCCCCCCCGGCTTCAATTGCTAAAAAAACAGGAATGATGACAACAATCACGAGAATAACAGCCTTTGTTGATAACGCTGGGGTTAGAAAGACCGGGGAATTAGTAGTAGAGGTGTAACTGTGAAAGGAATAGTCAATATACTTGAGCTTTTATTGGCAGGGGTTATATTAATGTTAGCCTTTATTCACTTCTTCCCCCAATATTCTATAAAAAATCAATGGAGTTACGCGCTTCTTGAAGTGTATGCCAGAGATACATTAAAGACGATTGATAACTTGGATAACACTTATGACTATGCATTGGCTGATGGGGTAGGAAATGAGTTTGATAATTTTATGAATAGGATTTATTCCATTCAGCACACAGATAAAGTATTTGTCTGGTGGAAAGATATTGAAAATTTGCCTTTGGGAATGGATTCTCAGAAACCATATTTCACCGAAGCAAAAGAAGAAACAATAGTTGATGTTGTGGATGATGGGGGCACTTTTCGCGTATACAGCTTTACTTTAGGGTTGGGCTACCCCTATTAATCATTTTAACCTGATAGTTTCAAGGTTTTTTGGCGCTATTGTTTCCACCCTAAAAATTTTATGGAAATCCCTTGCAAGGCTTATTGGCACAGTGTTGTCCCCGTGGCAAGTTATTATCCTTTCAGGCCTGGATTTTAACCTATCCACAAAATTCAGCAATTGGTTTCTGTCTGAATGCCCAGAAAGTCCATCTATAGTCTGAATTTCCATTTCTAGTTTCAGAGTGGTTTGCTTGCCGTTAATAATTATTGGAATTTCTTTCCAGCCTTTTTGGATTCTTCTGCCTAAAGTCCCTTCACCCTGGTAGCTGACAAAGATTAATGTATTCTTTGGGTCTTCCCCAAGAGCTTTCACATGCTCCATAACTGGCCCTCCTGAAAGCATGCCGCTTGTTGATATTATTACACAGGGCTCATCTGTCCATACTTTTTCCCTTTCATTTGATGTTGTTAGCCTTTTGAATATCTCGTTCTTGAATGGGTTTTCACCTTGGAATATTTTTCTCTCCAATCTTTTGGATAGATACTCAGGATAGGCTGTATGTATAGCAGTAGCGTCCCATATCATCCCATCAATATAAACATTGTGCTGGAACCCGCTCTCTGATAATAGGCACATAATCTCCTGCGCCCTCTCGACTGCAAAGCTTGGTATAATGACTTTGCCTTTTCTTTCTAATGTCCTGTTGATTATGCTGAGCAGCTGCTCTTCACATTCCTTTCTTGAAGGCATTTTATTGTCAGACCCCCCATATGTTGATTCAATTATCAGAGTTTCCACTCTTTGGAAGTCAGTGAAAGCAGGATCAAATAATCTTGTGGGGCAGAATTTAATATCCCCTGTATATACTATATTGTGCAGGCCTTGCCCCACATGCAGATGGACAAGCGAAGACCCTAGTATATGGCCTGCCTGCTGAAATGTCAGCCTCACATCAGGCCCAACATCCGAAACTTCATTATAATCCAAAGCAATAGAATGCTTAACCATTTCTTTGACGCCCTTTGCAGTGAAAGGGGGCTTGTTCCCGTTTTTCTGCATAACATCAATATAATCCAAGCAAAGCATAGTAGCTAAATCTAAAGCTGGATGAGTCAAATAAACAGGGCCTTCAAAGCCATACTCATACAAATAAGGAACCATGCCTACATGATCTAGATGAGGGTGGCTGACAATTACTGCATCCAGCTCACTCATATCAAATTCCTTTACTTGCAAATAAGGAAATGAGTCTCCATTTGAGCCCCCTACTTTAACTCCGCAGTCCATAAGCAGCTTGGATTTCGGTGTCTCAACCAGGGTGCATGACCTTCCAACCTCTCTATATCCGCCTAAACATGTGAGTCTAACCCAATCCCTATTTGTGGTTTTATCTGAGAATATGTTTTCCCCGACTTTCTTCAGGAATTTCTTTCTCCATGCAGTTTCTGTATGCAGCAGTTGCCTTATTGACCTTACAACTTGGGATTTGATTTCTGGCGTCCTTTCTATTCTCGGGACCCACAAGGTTTCTTCCTTTATTTTTTTAAAGGATTCTCCGCCTCTCCCTATCACCAAGCCAGGCTTTCCTGCATTAATGATAACTATGCTTCTGTCAGGCTGGAACCTGATTTCCTTGATCAAAGCTTCTTCAGGAATGATTTCTCTTATCTTTTTTTCAGTTTCTTCTGTTGACAGACTTAAGCTGATGTCCGGCCTTACTTCTATTCTTTTTTTCAATTCACTGACAACATCCCTTACCTGTTCTGAAGCATCAAGAAAGAACAGCTTGTCTTTCGTGTAAATAATGATTTCACACCCTTCTAATTCTATTCTATTTACTAAACCTTCAGGTAAACTGCTTTTAACTTTTTCAATTATTTCCATAATACTCACTCATCTAGGATGAGCTCTAGCTTTCAATGATTTTCTTGATATCAGAATCACTCAATAGCCTGAAGCCTTTTTCATCTATCACAGCAATATCCATTCCTTTCCCGCCTGATGCAATATCCCTTTCAACTGCTGCCCTAATAGCTTTTGTCACTAGTTTCTTGCCTTCTTCAACACTTAACCCATCTTTATAGGCCATTTCAAGAACACCGAATGCAAATGGCGATCCTGAGCCTGTTGAAAAGAATCTTTTTTCTTCTAGCTTGGATCCATCTGGATGAAGTATAAATAGGCTAGGACCATTCTCATCATATCCAGCTAAAATTATTTGAATCATATATGGGAAAAAACTCCATCTCCCCCCATAGAGTATGCTTGCCAATAAGGATGCTGCTGACTTTACTGTTATCCTTTTCTTGTTTTTTAATTCAAAGAGTTTTGTCTCTGCTTTCAGGTATCTTCCCAAAGCCTGCAAATCCCCTACCATTCCTGCCTGCGTCATGCCGATATGCGGCACAATCTCTGTGATTTTTAGGTCGTCTTTCGATGCAACCATGTATCCCATTGTCGCTTTTCTTTCTGCTGCTAATACAACTCCATCTCTACAAATCAAGCCAATAGTCGTAGTTCCAGATTTTATTCCTTCTTCCATTTTATTCAAAAAAAACACCTCAGAAGTTATTTTTCAATAATAATTTACACACACAAGCATTTAAATAATTTTGTTAGTAGGATTTTCCCACATAAACTACTGATTTAGCATCTTTTCCGCAATAAACACACTTGCCTATAGGCTTTTCTTGCTTGTCAAACCTAATGCCTCTAATATCGCCGCCATTGGTTTCAGTTTTAATTGCTTCTGCGCACCCCACGCTTTCACACCAGTTAACCTTGGCAAAACCGCCTTTTTCCTTGATTATTTTTTTGAGTTCTTCTATGCTTTTTGACTCAGAGAGATGCTTCTGGAAAAACTTATCTGCTTTTTCTACCAGGTTTTTTTGTATCTCATCTAATACTACTTTGGCTGTTTCTGCCACATTTATTTCCCTGACTTTTGTTTTTTCTTGAGTATCCCTTCTTGCTAGAATCACTTGCTTATTTTTAATGTCATTAGGGCCTATTTCCATTCTTAAAGGAACACCTTTCAACTCCCAATAATTGAATTTCCATCCTGGGGTGTATTCTTCTCTTTGGTCTATTTCCACTCTAATATAAGCTTTTAGTTCATTTTTTATATCATCGCATTTCTTAAGGACATACTTTTTGTTATCAGCAAATATTGGAATTATTATTACCTGTATAGGTGCGATTCTTGGCGGCAGGATCAAGCCTTTATCATCTCCGTGGATAGAAATGACAGACGCCATCATTCTTGAGACTGCAGGTCCGTAGCAGGTCTGCCAGCCATATTTTTCTTTTCCATCTTTATCTACGAATTTTATATTGAATGGTTTTGAGAAGTTCTGCCCTAGAAGATGGGTGGATGGCTGCTGTATTATCTTCCCGTCAGGCAACAATGAGTCTGCGGCATAAGTATGAATAGCTCCTGGAAATTTGTCATGTTCAGGTCTCTGGAAAAATATAAACGGTATGCCAAATTCTTTGTGAAGGGTATTCTCGGTTATTTCCATATCTTCTTTAACTTGGCTCATAGCTTCTTCTTTTGTTGAAAAAACATTATGGGACTCAATCCAATGAAATTCCCTGCTTCTGATGAAAGGCCTTGTCGCTTTGCCTTCACATCTCCATACTTGGCATCTTTGATAAATTTTTAGCGGCAGGTCTCTCCAGCTTCTTATCCACAGTGAATACATCTTATACATGGCAGTTTCTGAAGTTGGCCTTAGAGCCAGTTTTTCTTCTAATTTTTCCCCCTTGCCACGCTCTGTAACCCAAAAGACTTCAGGTGTAAAACCTTCTACATGCTTAGACTCAAGATGAAAGTTAGATTCTGGGATTAAAGCAGGAAATAGAGCAGGTTCATGGCCTTTTCTTTGCAATTCTTTCTCCAAGAACTCATACATGAGATTCATTATTCTAGTTGCCCAAGGCCTGAAAACAATAAAGCCTTTGACATTATACCTTAAGTCTGATAGTTCAGCCTTTTGGCATACTTCATCATACCATTCTGAGAAATTCTCATTCTTCTTTACAGTTATTCCCATTTGCTCGCTCATTCAACCACCTTTTTAGTGAGGGGATCGGGATTTGAACCCGAATTACGAGGTCCCAAACCTCGAGTCATGACCAAGTTAGACCATCCCCCCTGGACTTAGAATATAATTAGGATTAGATAAAGTTAAAACATTAACCGAGTGGAAGGCATTCACCCATGCTGTTCACTTTAAAGTTATTGATATGAAGATTTATAAAAACATATCGTCAGAAGGAAAGGCTAATTCAATCCCCCCTCAACTCTTCTTACTATTCTTTCATATTCTGGAGGTGTAAGTCCCAGAGCTTTCACAAGATCATCATCTCTTAAAGGTATATTTGAATTATTCGGACCAATCAGAGATTTTTTTGGATTATCATAAATGCCATCCATTCTTGTCCCGCCAATTAGAACTTCTATATAATCTCCTACATGAATCCTTCCGTCGATTATTAGTTGCCTCAATCTTTCATATCCTTTCATAAAATCGCCAAAATTTTGATCTCAATAACTTGGAAGTGAAGCTTTAAGTATTTTCAAGAATAGTCAAATATCTTCCCGCCCAATACTATACCATGAAGATAGCAATCCTCTCAGACTTCCATTTCGGCTACGCCTGGAATTCTAAACTCGAGAAAGACAGCTTCGACAACGCCAGAGAAGCTTTGGAAAAATCCCAAGACTGCGACCTAATCCTGATAATAGGGGACATCTTTGACTCAAGAATACCAAACACAGAAGTTTGGGATAAGGCTTTGGAAGTCCTCTCAACCCCTCTGCTAGCAGAAGATAAGGAAACTAAATTAATCAAGCTCCTTGGGAAAAACATTAAAGAAATTTCCGAACGTACGCTCACAGGGGCACCGGTTATCGCTTTGCATGGAACTCATGAGAGAAGGGGAAGAGATCAGGTAAATGCTATTCAAGCTCTGGAACAGACTGGTTTTTTAATTCATTTGCACTGCAATGGAGTTATTTTTGAAAAGGAAGGCCAGAAAGTTGCGATACAGGGAATGTCAGGTGTCCCTGAGAGGTATGCAAAGGATATTCTTGATAAGTGGAATCCTAAACCAGTCGAAGGCTGCTACAACATTCTTATGATCCACCAAAGCATAGACCCTTACGTTTATTCCCCATTAGATCCGCCAACACTCAACATGAATAATCTCCCCCATGGCTTCAGCCTAATCATCAACGGCCACATTCACAATCACGAGAAAGCCAAGATTAAAGACACGGATTTCATTATCCCCGGGAGCACAATAATAACTCAATTAAAGGAAGAAGAAATTAAAACACCAAGAGGATTCTACAAACTGGAAATACCTGAGAATAGGATAGAATTCATTGAGCTTGAAAAAAACAGAAAAATATTTTACAGGGAAATAATCCTTGATGAAAAATCCAGCAAAGATAAAATAGAATCCGAGCTTGAAAAAATACTGAAGAATAGATTTGATAAAAAACCATTGATTAAATTCAAGATTTCTGGAAAAAAAACAGGGCTTGTAGATAAAGAATTGAAAAGCCTGGAGAAAAAATACGAGAAAGACTGCATACTAACATTCCAAAAAAAACTTGAATCCGAAGAGATGGAAAAAAAACTGGACTTCCTGAAGAAAATGAGGGAAGAAAAGCTGTCAATCGAAGAGATGGGAATAAAAATACTGAGAGAGAATTTGGACAGCCTAAAATTCAAGGAAGAATTCGACCCTGAAAATTTATTCAAGCTCCTATCCGACAATCAGACTGAAAGGGCATTCGACATCCTGACAAAGAAGCAGCAAACCCTGAAGCAATTCGGTGTTCAAAATGATTAATAAAATTCAGCTCAAGAACTGGAGGTCTCATCTAGACACTGATCTGGAATTCACATCCGGGACAAATGCTATTCTAGGCCCAATGGGTTCTGGGAAAAGCTCGGTAATGAATGCAATATGCTTCGGATTATTTGGTACATTCCCTGACCTTCAGACAAGAAAAATCAAGCTCGACGACATAATCATGAACAAGCCTTCAGTCAAAAATGAATCGCAAATTTCTGTTGATTTCACGATCGATGATAAAACATATACTGTCATGAGGGTTATAGAAAGGAATAAAGGCACAACATACTCAGAAATCAGGGAGGGAGATAAGCTTCTTGATTCTCCGAATGCCCAAAGGGTGACTGAATTAGTCGAAAAGCTCCTGAAGATTAATTATGAGCTCTTTTCCCGCGCTATTTATTCTGAACAGAATGGATTGGATTATTTCCTAAGGCTGTCCCGAGGGGAAAGGATGAAGAGAATTGACAACCTGCTTATGATTGATAAATTTGAAGGAGCCCGCTCTAATGCAGTGACTCTGAGGAATAGGCTTGCCGAAAAGAAGGATGCACTTCAGAGCGTGGCTGATATAGAGGATTTTAAGGAGTTGAAAAAAAACCTTGACGACATTGACTACAGCTTAAAAAAACTGAATGAGACCAAAAGCAATTTATCGAAAGAATTTGATGAAAAAAAAATCAACATGAAGAGCTTGGAAAAAGAAGTCAAAGAATTAGAAGGTATAGAAAAAACATTAAACACATTAAACAATAGAAAAAATTCACTCGAAGGCTCAATGAAAGAAGTCAAGCACTCGATTGATAATTTTAGAAAAGATGCAAATGATAAAACTTTAGATGTTTCCCATGAGGAATTAAAAGATACAGAAAAACTGATAAAAAAGCATCAGGAAGAATTGAATAAAAGCAGAAAAGAGCAAGAAGCATTGACTAGAAATATTTCTGAGAATGAAACAAAAATAGGTTTTCTTGAAAGCAAAATAAAGGAGATACAAACAGACATAAGCAAAAAATTGGAATTAGAAAATAAGATTTCTAGCATTGAAAAAGAGTTTGGAAAAAACTTAATCCAAGCTTTAGAAAAGAAAAAAGAAGAGCTCGAGGCAATACAGAGGACTAATTCAGAATTGCTGACAAAAATAGAGCAGACAGAAGAATCATTGTCAAAAATATCAAAAACCCATGATAAATGCCCTGTCTGCGAATCTAAAATTTCAACAGAGAGAAGAAGCAGCCTAATAGCAGATTATCAAGACAGAATAAAATCTTATAATGGAAGCCTGAAAGAAAATAAAGAAGCTTTTGCTGCTTTAAAACAAATGGTAAAAGAAACAGGGGAAGCATCTAAAAATTTTGAGATATATTCAGAAAAAATCAAGGAATTCAAAGGCATAGAAAAGGAAATTGAAGAAAAGAAAAAAGACCACAGGACTTTGATAGAAGCAGTTTCAAGAAAGAAGCAAGACCTTGAAAAAAATAGAAGCGGGATTTCTGAGATAGAAGAATCATTGGAAAAGTCAAAAAACAAGCAGCAGCAGTTGAAATCTGCAATAGAAAAATTGATTGACTTAAAAGATAAAGAGGAAAAATTCAGTAATCTTGAGAATCAATTAGAGGAATTGAATAAGGAAATATCAGGCTGTTCAAAAAAAACCAGCGATAAAAATCTGGAAAAATTAAGAATTACTTTAACAGAAACAGCTTCAAGGATATCAGAAATTTCAGCCCGAATAAATGGGTTGGTGGAAATTATATTAGAGAGGGAAAACAGAAGGAAAGACTGCCAAATAAAAATCCAGCAGGCAGAAAAGCAAAAAGAGGAAATAAAACTATTGGAAAGCCTGGTTCTAGGCTTGAAAATTTTTGAAAAAGCCCTTGAAAAAACGCAGACGCAGCTTCGCGAGAATTTTGTCGATACTGTCAACTACACTATGGACCAGATATGGCCTGACATTTACCCGTACAAAGATTTTGGAAGCGCGAGGCTGGGGATAAAAGAAAGGGATTATATTCTTCAGGTGCAAAGCTCTTCTGGAGAATGGATAGATGTTGACGGGATAGTTTCCGGAGGCGAAAGGTCAATAGCATCGCTCGCGCTTCGGATAGCATTTTCGTCTGTCCTAGCTCCGCAATTGAAATGGCTTGTTCTTGATGAGCCCACGCATAATCTGGATTCGAAGGCTGTTGAGGATTTATCAGAGACATTAAAGACAAGAGTCGGAGACTTTGCTGACCAGGTATTTTTAATAACCCATGAGAAAACTCTGGAGAATGCAGTGACAGGCCAATTGTATAGGTTATCCCGAAATAAGGAGTTGGATGATTTCAGCAGGATAGAAAAAGTCAACTAACCTAAATCTCTTATCATCTCTAAACTGATGTCACTTAAACTCTCCACAATCAGATCAGCCTTGGAAAGGTCTGGGTTATTTTGGTACTGATTTCTGACAGCAATGCAAATCATCCTAGCGCTTTTTGCCGATTCAATTCCAGTAGTAGAGTCTTCAATAGCAACACACTCTTCTGGTTTCATCTTCAACTTTTCTGCGGCTAATAAATATATGTCTGGGCTGGGCTTATTTCTTTTCACATCATCTGAAGTTACTATTGTTTTAAAATATTTTTTCAACCCGACAGATTCCATGAAAAAGTCGGCTTGATCTCTTCCCGATCCAGTCACTAAAGCTATTGCAAAATTTTCTTTCATTCGTTTTATTAATTCTTCAGCCCCATACATCTTTGCTACTAAATGAGAATTTTCCAGAGATTTCTTTCTCGCCATATCTGCAAGATTATAAATATCCTTTTTAATGCCCATCCTTTTAAAAATTATTTCCAGTTTTTTATCATAGCTCAGGCCAATGTATTCCCTTATATCTTCTTCTGAAATATCAATTCCAACTTCTTTTTGAATTACTTCCTGCAGGACTTTTGTGTGGGCAGGCTCGCTGTCTAGAATAGTCCCATCCATATCAAATAAAACAGCTTTTATCGTCATGAAAATCTCTAATAATTAAGAATTCAATGCTTATATAATTACATAAACGCTTCCATATCCTCATCCTTTTTCTTGAAGGACTTATTATAATTCAACAACGCATCCTCAAAATTTATTCCCTTGTCAGACTTCTTGCTTTTTCTCCCCCTGACTTTAATGAGCAGCGGATAATTAACAGCCTCTCCGACAATCAAAGCCTCGCCTATCCTAAGGCCAGGGATCATTTTCAAGACATCATTTGTCACGCCTTCAGAACTTTTTCCTATATGGTCTAGGTCGTATGGGTTTGTCACCCGCATGATTATGTGCGTGTTGCATTGGGACAGCGCTGTTGTCGATAATTGAATAGGCCTCTGCGATATCAGGACAAGCGATGCATGGAACTTCCTTCCTTCTCTTGCGATTGTTTCGATAATGCTTCGGGATAACGCCCCCTCCTTCCTCACTCCTTCCGGGCAGAACTGATGGGCTTCTTCAACCACTAGAATAAATGGCGGGATTTTCCCTATTGTCCTCATCCAAAATAATTTTCTTGCGAAGAATGTGACCAGCATCTGCTTATCCCTTTGGCTGACAATATCAGAAATATCCATAATGCTGAGCTGGCCTGGCTTTGCGAGATCCTTTATATCGGGTTTAGTGGAATTTTTGAATAGCTTAGAATTTTCAAGGTGCATCAGCCAGCTTATCATCGTATCCTTGATCACGCGCTTTGTGCTGCTGACCTCTATCTCTGTTATCAGGTCTTTGAATGTGTAGGGTTTTTTCTTTTTTACCATTCCCTGAATAATTGTTGTCAGTTCCCTTCTTTGTGCTGGCGACATTCCAGGCAAAAATTCCATTATTTGGTAGGGCGAGAGGTTGGATATTCCTATGCATATGTCATCCTTGCCATAAACTTTTGTCTTGCTTCCATACTCTGGGTCTTTAGCAAATCCTGTATATTCTCCGTGAGGATCTATGACAATAACAGACGGCTTCCCGAGGTCATCCATTCTGTCCAATAATTCTTCGAACATTACAGATGTTAAGTATGACTTCCCCGCCCCGCTCATTGCAAGTATAGCAAGGTGTTTCTGAAACATTTTTGTCAGGTTGATTTTAACATCCAAGTCATGAAAAGAAATTTTGCCAATGTTCAATCCATTGCTATCCAAGCCTAAGAACTCGGTCAGTATTTTTTTGTCTATTTCCTCGACTTGCACGCCTGGAGATGGCGGATAAGTTACTCTTTTGAGCAGGCCAGAATCATATATTCCTAGGGGCGTAATTTTTGCGACTAAATATTCCCACCTATCTACAGGAAACATCTCATTCAATGGGCTGCCTGTTTTTTCGAACTCCCTCACGGATTCGGCTTGCATAAAGTAGCGGTTAGTCTTCATGATTTCATCAACCCTTCCGATCAGTAAGCCTTCTTCTGTTTTTACTTGGATGAACTGTCCTTTGTGAGCGGGTATTCCACCGGAGTCTTCTTTGATCACGAAATCAAACCTAAAAGTAGATGGGCCGTCGAGATTGGATATGACTGTGCCTATTGTTTTAGCCATGAAATAAATTATTGGTGGGAAAAAAGATAAAGATTAGATATTTTACTTTGTTTTCATTTATTTATTTAGTGATTATATGAAAATTGTTGTGATGGGTGCTGGTGCTGTCGGGAGTTATTTCGGCGGATTATTAACGAAGTCTGGGGAAGATGTCATTCTTATAGCAAAAGGCAAACATTTCGAGGCTATGCGAAAAAATGGCCTAAAAGTTAAGAGTGCGGATGGTGACTTCAAGATCAAAGTCAATGTGACTAATAACCCGAAAGAGGTTGAGGAAGCTGACTTGATACTTTTTGCTGTTAAGTCATATGACACAGAAGAAGCGATCCAGTTATGCAAACATATGGTAAAAAATAATACAGTTGTCATGTCTCTTCAAAATGGTGTTGACAATGAAGAAAAAATCAGCAATGCCATCGGCAAGGAAAAAGTTGTTCCTGCATTAGTGAGAGGGGGATTTAGGGTTATCTCACCTGGGTTCATTGAGCATTCTGCGCGAGGCGTTACTATTTTTGGCGAAGAGAATGGAAACAAGACTAAAAGAGTGGAAAATATCCACCAGTTATTCAAAAATGCTGGGATTGAGCCTCAGATTTCTGATGATATCAATTACGATATTTGGTTCAAATTTATGTGGAATATTGCATTTAATCAGATAACGGCTATTACAAGAAAATCCCCTGGTGAAGTCGTTGAATTCAAAGAAACTAATGAGTTAGCAAGATTTCTTCTTCAAGAACTGGTTGAAGTTGCAAATAAAAAAGGCATAAAGTTGGGGGAAGCAGAGATAGAAAAAACACTTAAGTTGCCTCCACAATTTTTGAAATTCAAGACTTCAATGCTGCAAGATATGGAAGCTGGTAAAAAATTAGAAGCGGATGCATTCAGTGGAGTTATAGTGAAATATGGAAGTGAATTAAACATATCTACTCCTTATAATAATGCTGTGTATTCATTGCTGAAGTTGATAAGCAATTAGTTTGGTAATGATTTACTCAAATGGTATTCTCCTTAAAAACATGCCGATTAATTAATTAAGCATGATTAAATTTATAAAAGATTTCCCAGCCTTGTTGGCAGATGAATCCATTCTAGTAGTCGGGGACATGCACATAGGCTTGGATTACAAGCTCTACAAGCAAGGGATAAACATACCCAACCAGCTTCCTGATATTGAAAAGAAGTTGGTCAGGCTTCTCAAAAAAACAAAAGCCAAAACACTGGTAATGCTTGGGGATGTTAAGCATGAAGTCCCGGGAATAACTTATCCTGAGATGACAGAGTTGCCTAAGTTTTTTGATAGGCTTTCTGAAAGGGTTAATGTCCATATCTGCAAAGGCAACCATGACACTCACCTGGAAAAGATCCTATCTAACAAAATAACAATTCACCCATCAGGCGGGTTCAGGATTAAGGGGTATTTTTTCTACCATGGGCATGAATGGCCTTCGGAAGATTTTTTGGAATGCGATCACCTGATACTGAGCCATATCCATCCGATGTTCGAGTTCAAAGACAAGTTCGGGTATAAAGTATCAAAGCCTGTCTGGGTCAAGGCTGTCGCTGACAAAGAGAAATTTTCTGGCAGGTATGGTGCTGCGAAGAAAGGGAAGATCACAATAGTTCTTGTTCCATCGTTCAACGAGCTTCTTGGAGGATATCCTGTCAACAGAGCGAAGGAGCAGATTGACTACATGTCGCCTGTGCTAAGGAATGATATTGTTGACCTGAAAGAAGCTGATCTGTTTCTTCTTGACGGGACTTATTTGGGGAAGATGAAGGAGATGTAGGATAACTTTTTATTGAGTTCAGATAACATCGGAATTATGAGAAGTTTCTGGAGCGTAGCGGAAGAAATTTTGACGGATCCTGCAGGGCGTTATCGAGAAAAATCTTTGATTTTTAGAAGGATTTTTTGGCGCCCTACTATTCAAAACGTTTTTATAGGAGAAAATTTTCTTATTGATATGGAAGTAATAATTATTCATGGTTCAAGGACTTATTTGGAGAAACCAAGGTGGTTAAAAATAATTAGTTATAAATTAGCAAGTTACTTTTGCAAAGAACTCCCCTCATTTGATTACGCATATAATTTTAGAGATTATTTGAAAAAGAAGGGGATTCAATCTGAAGTTTTTGAATGGAGCGGAAGTATTTGGTTGATGAATATTAAAAAAACTTCAGTAAAATTAAATGAATTACTCAAGACAAAAAAGAAAAAAGTAATTCTATTTTGCAAAAGTAATGGAGGATTGATAGCACAATTTTCTTCTTTAGAACATAAAGATAAAATTAAAAAAATTGTGCAGGTGGCTTCTCCAAATCTATCTAAAAAATATTTTGGTAAAGTCCCTATTGTAAATATTTATTCAGAAACAGACAAGACTCAAAGAAATGGGATTATTCTACATTCACTTTTGACCTTCTGTAAAGGAAGCAGAATTTTGGAAGGAGAGAATGTTAAAAATGTATTGGTGCATGGGAATAATCATAAGGACTTTAACAAAAAGAAAATTTTCGACTTCTATTATCAATTCATTGAATAGTCATGTGAACAAAGCGAACATGGGGTGGGCGCCAAAAATTCGACTTAACATTGGGATTAAGAGAACATTTTATTCTCTTTACTATTTAATTTTGGAGTTAAAGCGAAGTTCTATAAAATTATTGCATATTTAAGGTGGTACGGAGTTCATTTGTGCCCAAGATACTTTGGATCCATCATATTTACACAAGAACAACTCACACCAATCCCCACTCTTTCAGCAAGGCTTTCTCATCATCCTGCAACTTATCCCAGACTTCCTTCAGCCCTTGAATAATCCCTCTGGTAATAATTGAGACCAGAACATCCCCTTCCTGGATTTGCCTTCCGATTGTTGGCTCGTCCATTGACACTGCAACCTTGTCGCCAGTCTTCGCTTCATTTATATTCTTGCCTTCTTTCTGGACTTGGTCAACCTTGCCAACATCTTTCCCAGATTTCTCAACTTTCACTGGAGTCCCTGGCTTCAATACCCCGTTCATAATTTCAACGCCGAACACAGCCGGAGCCCTGTTCCTGAAAACCAACCCGGGTATCACACGGAATTTGCAGGGCCTGATCAGTTTTTCGATCTTGGATTGTTTCTTCCTTTCCTTGCTGTCCATGAACCACTTCTGATAATCTTCAATCAACCGGTAGATGATATTGTTAAAGAATGTCTTTATCTTGAGGTCTCTTGCCATTTCCTCGGCATCGCTGAGCATGCTAACATTAAACCCTATTATAGCTCTTCTCTCTTCTTCCTGGACAGTGTCAGCCTCGACAACATCCTGTTTTGTCACCGGACCTATCTCCGCTTTCCTGATTGGGACTCCGTTGTCCTTCAGCATTTTTATCAGCGCTTCCAGGCTTCCCAGAGTGTCAGACTTCGCAACAACACCGTCCACATTCAGGGAGAACTCGACTTCCTCAACCTCTTTCTGCAGTTTTTTCTTCGCATCTTCTATCAGCTTTTCATCTGACACAAAAATAACAGGGCTTCCGGCAATGACATCCTCCAACCCAGGCGCATATATCTTTATCCCAGCCGCAGCCGGGACTTCTTTTATATAATCAAAATTCTTTTCCACCCTTAATTCCCTAAGCGCAGGAGGCCTTAACAATGCTTTGATTTTCGAAGATATCGGCTTTCTCCCGCCAATGACAATATGGTCGCCTACACGAACAACCCCGTCATATATTATGACATCAATAGTTGTGCCCATTCCCTTGACTTCTTTCACTTCAAGGACAGATCCTTTTGCTTGGTCAGTCAATTGCAGCCTCTCTTTCAGGAACTGCTGCGACAACCCTGCTAAAACCATTAATAATTCCGGGACCCCTTCGCCTGTTTTTCCGGAGCACGGAACAATCGCGACTTGCTTCTTAAAATCGCTTACCCTGTCAAACCTTTCAGACTCAAACCCTTTCATGGATAGTTGGCTGACCAGATTATACAATTTTCCCTCCAGATCATTGCTTACGTCATATGCCTGCTCAGGTATTGTGTCAATGAAGCATGCTTTAGGCTTTGGAAACCATCCCGGAGTAAGGTCGATCTTGTTGGCAGCAACGACAAAAGGAGTTTTAAATTTTTTCAGATACTCTAGGCTCTCGTCAGTCTGCGGCTGAAAGCCTTTGTTGATGTCTATGACCAGGATAGCTAAATCTGCTATTGAGCCGCCTCGCCTTCTTAATGTTGTGAAAGCCTCGTGTCCAGGCGTATCAATAAACAATAATCCAGGTATCTTAACATCGATTTTCAGTTTTTTGAGAAGATCACCGCAAAACCCTTTTATCACGTCAATGGGGATGAAAGAAGTTCCGGTTCCCTGTGTAATTCCTCCAGCCTCGCCTTTCTGGACAATCGTTCCCCTAATCGAATCTAAAATTGATGTTTTGCCATGGTCGACATTTTCGGGTGCTGTTAAATTTCACTGTCCGAGAACGACCACGATCGGCTGCCTTATTGACATCTTTATCACTTATTATTTTTCCGGTCACCTATTTATTATTCTATTAACAAACAATTAATTAAGTGATTCTATGGTTTTAACAATGCACGATACAAAGCCTATTGGATTATGCGTAGCTACACAAGAGCTCTTCGACACAAAGAGGTATCTTCTCAACTTTTGCGACGGGCTTTTGCTTAGAGGGAATGACCTAGCTTTAAAGACTAAATTAACCGCAGTCAAGAGGGAATTGAACGCATACAGAACCCAGCAGAAATTTCTTGAAGGCCACAAAACTGTGATAGTAAGCAACATAGACAAAATCATCGGTTTAGTGGACAGGTATTCGACAGCCAATCCAAATGAGGTTGAGGAAGTGAAAAGAAGCGGCAGGGAAATAATGCAGAAAGTCTTGAATATGGGGACATTTGATGAAATTCTAAAACTTGAGGACCAGTTCAAAAGCAAGATCACGCTCCCAGTCTACCAGTTATTCATCAATGACCTGAAAAGGTCTCAGATAAAGATGATTTAGCCGCCGAATAAATTTATTAAACAGGAAAGCCAATAATTGTTAGGTGTATTGGTTGATAAAGAAATCAGGCAAAAGAAATAAGAGAAAGTTTAAATCTATTCTGATAATTAACCTGCTTTTAGTTATGCTCCTTGCGGCAGCTTTGTTTATTTTTATGATACTGCTTAAGTCAATAAACCCAGAATTGACAAGGGATCTGATGGTAATGACTTACGTTTTTATAGTCGTGCTTGTATTGCTAGCGGGAATTACAGGGATAATGATATTTTTGATATTGTCTAAAAGAAGAATGATTTAGAATGATGAGAATATGGTTTGGGAACAACTGATGCCTGAAGAAGATGAAGAGCCAACAATAGGGTTGAATCCTTGGACATTAGCCATGGCTTTGGTTTTCATAACAATAATACTTGCAGCAGCCTTATCCTTCTGGGCATCCGGCATCGGCGTGAAAAAATCAGAAGGCCTCTCAGAATGCTCTTCCACCCAGTTCAGATTATATTCAGGGTCATATGATATAAACACAAGCTCAATGCTTCTTGTCTTGGAGAATCTTGGATCAAAAAGAATAAGCGGCTTAACGCTTTATCTATTCTATTCAGATGCAGAAATGATCGAGAAGCCAATTGGAGAAGATCTTGAATCAAGCAAAATCAAATCATATAACTTCACGGAAGTGCCGGTAGATTTTAAAAATGGAGTGATAAAAACAAGCTGCCCTGAAGTTTCTATAGAGTTTACAAATCAGAATGGCGTGCTTATAGAAAATTAAGCGAATCTAGTTCCAGCCCCTTTCTTTCTTTCAGATTTTCCCCTTTTAACAATATGATAGAACCTTGCGCATTTTGGGCAGACCCTTTCTTTTCTCTGCATGAAGCTCAACATCCTTCTGTCTACTTGCTTTAGGATTGTTGGGTCTGTTATCCTGAATCCTCTGAACACTTCGAAGGTTTTCCATCTGGGTACTAAACAACCACATTGAGCACATCTTATCCTTTGTTCATTTCCACGGGAAGAAGTATGCTGATAGCTTCTTTTATAAGGGGCTTTAGAAATTGGCAAGGCTTATCACCCTGCAAAAGTTGTTTATCATGAATATCACTTAATCATTTAAAAGTTAAGAATATAAGGTTTTTTATTCTTGGGAATACATAATTTATTTGTGGTGTGGATGTTGTCTGGATTGTAATTTTTTTAGTTTTTCTTGGGATAGCATTTTTCATGCTGGTTTATAGATATGTCAAGAAATAAACTGTTAAGAACATAAAAGGAGAATACATGAAGAAATATGAGATTGTTGATGGCATTACTTCAGATGTGATGTTTCGGGCTTATGGCAAGACTTTTGAAGAGTTGATAGAGAATTCTGGCGAAGCGATGTTCTCGATTGTCTGTGATATGGAGAAAGTTGAGGATAAGGAAGTGCTGATAGTTGATGTTGAAGGCGAGGATGAGAAGGACTTGATCCACACATGGCTGTCAAAGCTGCTGACTGTGATAGATACTGAGAATATGTTTTTCTCGAAATTCAAGGTTTTGGAGTTGGATACTGATGGTGAGTTCAGAGCGAGAGTGGAATGCCATGGCGAGGATGTCAGGTCAGAGTTGATTCTTACGATTGCCAAGGCTGTGACTTATTACAAGTATTCTGTTGAGCGCATGAAAGAGCCTGAAGAAGGATGGGTTGCGACTGTTGTGCTGGATATTTAAGAAGTTTTGAGATGCGTATAAGAGAGAGTATACCAGACAAAGAAATGTTCTTGACAGCTAGCGAAGAGAAACTGCTCGAAAAAAAGTTATAATAACGAAGAAAAAGGGAAATTAACCTCAAATGAAGACTTGAGAAAAGAGTTGAGGATATGAAATTCTCCATAGAGTATGATAAACAACCCAAAATATTTCTGAAAAAGTTAGACAAGCATTTAGCCAAAAGAATTTAACCTCTCCCTCCCAATTACTTTCAGTTCGTGCCCACCGGATACTCGACTGGAAATGGGTGCGGCAGTTAATTCTGTTGCATTAAAGGTGAGAATAATGAAGGAAAAACTGAAAAAAATCAATGATTACAAATGGGAATTGCCTACTTCTGCCAAGGGCAAAATGAATGTTCCTGGTGTGATTTATGGATCAGAAAAAATACTAAATGACATGGAAAATGATACTATAGGCCAGCTGGCAAATGTTGCATGCTTGCCTGGAATTGTTAGAAATGCGATTATGCTTCCAGACGGTCATTTCGGCTACGGTCTTCCAATGGGAGCTGTTGGTGCTTTTGATGATAAAGAAGGTGTAATATCTTGTGGGTGCACCGGTTTTGATATAAATTGCGGAATACATATGATTAAAACTAACCTAACCGAAAAAGAAGTAAGGCCAAGAATAAGGGATTTGATTTCCGCTCTATTCAAGAATGTCCCGTCAGGCGTCGGCTCTGAAGGCAGGCTTAAGTTGAATGACAACCAGTTGAATGAAGTCCTTATCAAAGGCGCTAAATGGGCTGTCGAAAACGGATACGGAACAAGGGATGATTTGGAAAGGATGGAAGAGAATGGCTGCATGGAAGGCGGGGATCCAAACAAAGTTTCACCTGAAGCCAAGAAAAGAGGCAAGCCGCAACTAGGGACTTTAGGAGCAGGCAATCACTTCTTAGAAGTGCAGGCCGTGGATAAAATCTACGATGAAAAAGTTGCTAAGGTTTTTGGAATCGAGAAACCAGGCCAAGTCGTAATTATGCTGCATGTCGGCAGCCGCGGGTTTGGCCATCAGGTTGCATCAGACTATCTTAAGATTCATGAGAAAGCCGCAAGAAAATATAATATCTGGCTTCCAGACTCGCAATTAGTTTGCGCCCCCACTACTAGCCAGGAAGGGCAGGATTATTACAAGGCGATGATATGCGGGGTTAATTATGCTTTTGCTAACCGCCTAGTTATGACCCATTGGATCAGGGAGACATTTGAGCAGATCTTCGGGAAGAAATGGCAAGACATGGATATGAAGACAATTTATGACGTCTGCCACAACATCTGCAAGCTTGAGGAGCATGAAGTAGACGGGAAGAAAAGAAAACTGTATGTTCATAGAAAAGGAGCGACCCGTGCTCTGCCAGCAGGTCATGAACTTGTGCCAGAAGTCTATCGGGATGTTGGCCAGCCAGTTCTGATAGCAGGGTCAATGGGCACTGCTTCATATATTCTTGTCGGGACTGAAAAAGCGAAGGAAACATTTTATTCGACATGCCATGGTGCAGGAAGAGCAATGTCCAGGACTGGTGCGATAAAGGCAAGATGGGGAGAAGATGTAAGGAGAGATTTAGAGAA
>PFTQ01000035.1 GCA_002789635.1 Candidatus Aenigmarchaeota archaeon CG_4_9_14_3_um_filter_37_18
CACTTCGGTTTTAAGAAAAGGAAATACACCAGAACCTACCAGATTGCTTATTGGCTGCTTGCTGGAGCATTCTTTGTTAATTTTGTCAGGGAAGTGATTTTGCTTTATCTTTGATAATCCAATAGCCTATGCCCTTGCCCTCCTAGCTAAAAAGGTAGAGTCGTCACTATTATGGCACCTGAATTCCCCTTCTATCTACTTGGAAGTAAAAATCAGATTAACTATAAAACAGATTTTATGGCTTCATCCAAACGTTCCATAGAGTCACCAATTTCTTCTGGTGTAATGATTATTGGTGGCTTAATGCTAATTGCACTATGTCTTCCCCGTTCAGTCGTAGGAATGTTGATCAGGAGCCCACGTTCAAATGCGGCATGGTAAACATCGACACCTATGTCCATATCAGGGCTACCATCGTCATGAATAAATTCCATTCCAAGGATAAGACCTAAACCTCTAACATCCCCAATAAATGGATATTTCTCCTTCATCCTTGTTAGGTGAGACATGAACCTCTCGTGCTTTTCTGGTATCGTGTCTAATATTCCAGATGTGGTTAGATAATCTATATTCGCAAGCGCTGCTACACATCCCAATGACTGAGCACCGAAAGAGTACTCTGAAGTACCTGGTTTAAGAACATCATATTTTTCTTTGAAAACAGTAGCAGCCAAGGCAGGAAATCCAGCAGTCATGCCTTTTGCCAAGGAAATTGCATCTGGCTGGATTCCATATACATTGGAAGCGAATATATCACCACACCATCCAAATGCAGTTTGAATCTCATCTACTATCATAGCCACATCATTTTCTCTGCATACTCTTTCAATTCCCCTCACATAATCGGGTGGCGGAACCAACACACCTGCATTGAAGGGTATTATTTCCATGATAATTCCAGCAACATCTTCCCTGCTTTTTACAATTCTTTCAAATTCCCTAACTTTGGCTTCTGTATATTCCTCAATAGTCATGCCTTCCGGTTTTCTGTATGGATTCATGGGATCGATGAAAATATAGTCTCCTGACCCACCAAGGCAAGGTTCTTTCCAAATATTGCCTCCAGAAGCGCTTATTGTTTCCGAAGAAGCGCCTAAATAACTTCCATTAAGAGAAACTATCATCCTTCTGTTGTTGTCCCTGTGATATTTTCTCGCCCTTTTTAAGGCGTCCTCATTTGCATCACTGCCATTACACATATGTAAATTCACTTTGTTCAAACCTTCAGGCGCTAGACCAACTAGTCTTTCCGCAAACTCTGCAACATACCTATTTTTAAATCGAGGTGAAACATAATATGTGAAGCCTTCTGTATCTAATAAACTTCTCACAGCATCTAAAATAACTGGATGTCCATGCCCTAGATTAAGGTCGAGTGTTTGTGAGGTTAAATCTAAGTACTCATTTCCTTCTGAGTCATAAACTTTGATTCCGCTTGCTCTAACGATTTCGGTGGGTCTCGGAATCATGTTCTTAGCTAAATACTGCATGATAAGACTTAAACGTAAAAATTTAAATAATACTTTCAAATATTAATTATGAGTTATTTTATAATTATCCGAGGACCTTTAGGATGCGGGAAATCTACAATCGCTAGAAAATTAGTGGATATACTTAATGCCGAATATATTTCTATTGATGAGATTCTTGCGAAAAATGGGTTGGATGAGATCAATCCCAAAATTGGATGTATATCAGAAGACAATTTCATCAAAGCCAATGAAGCAATAATCCCCCATGCAAATGAGATGTTAAGCAAAGGTAGGGTCGTGATTTTTGATGCGTGCTTCTACCATAAAAAACCAATTGAGCATCTTATCAAAAAATTAAAATTCCCATATTATATCTTTACTCTTAAGGCACCACTAGAAGTGTGTATAGAAAGGGATAGCAAAAGGGAGAAAAAACATGGAAAAAATGCTGCAAGAGATGTTTATAAATTGGTCTCAAAATTTGACTATGGAATAGTCATAGATGTCAGCAAATCAGTAGATAAGTCAGTTGAGGAGATTCTTTCATATTTACCTAGATGAAATTTTATTTTGAGTATCTCTGGAGATCTGTCAGTTGGATAGGTCCGCCTGTTTCAAGACTTTCATTTGCTGCAAGACTGAGTTGAAGACTTCGAAAACCATCTTCGTAATTACTAAGTATTCTTGTTGGATCATTATACTTGACTGCATTCAGGAAGGCACGGTCTTCAATAGCGAATATATCTTTTTCTCCAGGTATTTCTAGTGGAACAAGATAATCTCGACATACTATTTTTGTATCAAGATCCCAATTTTTGAATTCAACACTAATGTTAGGACCAAAAAGTTTCAGGTAAATATCACGTTCAAAGCCCGCAGACCAGGAACTTTGAATACAAGCTACGGCTCCGGATTTCAGTTGTATAGAGACAGTTGTTGCATCATCCACATCATAAGTATCGTTTGGATGAACAAAACCTTTAGAACCATAACAATGAATACTCGCTGCTTCACCACAAAGATAACGCACCAAATCAAAAAGATGGGTTGTTTGTTCAACTAGTTGACCACCAGAAAGTTCTCTCTGTGTCAACCATGGATGATCAGACGGAGTATCTATCAACCAACCACCACTAACTAATGATGCGGGATATCTTTCTAAAAATATTTTAGCCTTTTGAACACCTCTACGGTAGCGATTCATGTAAGCAGCGCAAGTGATTACTTCGGATTCATGAACTTTATCAGCCAATTCCTTGGCTGTGTTTATATTATTGGACAACGGTTTTTCAACTAGAAATGGTATGCAACGCTCTATACATGATACCTCTGCTTCTCCATGCGCATAAGGAGGAACACATATAAACACCGCATCTGGCTCCTGAACCTCAAGCATACGGTTAATTGACCGATATATTTCTCCACCGAATTGATGCTGGCGTATCCGTAGAATCTTGTCGTCTATATCATATAGTCCAACAATATCAACATCTGAAAAATCTCTCAGGTATCTCATATGTTGCTCTGCTATATTCCCGACACCAACAAATGCTAGTCTAATATTTTTATTCATCTAATCTCCACTCACTTTTTTTCATATTGCCAAACCTCTGCAATGCTTTTTTTTGGCAATAAATCATAAAGGCTCTTCTCGCCAAATGATATAGCTGCGTATGCAAGGAAATCAAGGGCAATCAAAGGACCTTTTGAAAATATGTAATTCCAGTCCAGATGGGTTTTCTCCATTTCTCTTGATCCCCTAAATTCTTCCTTCTTGTCCATGTTATCAAGATCCCAGAATATCCTTCTGTATGCCTTGAAATGTTTTCTTAGTGAGAGGTAAGGTTTATAATATGAAATTGCATCAAACCTTATCCTTATCGTTCCAGGACCATAATTTGTATGTATGA
>PFTQ01000003.1 GCA_002789635.1 Candidatus Aenigmarchaeota archaeon CG_4_9_14_3_um_filter_37_18
AGGCGTTCATGGATAAGATGAGGAAGTGATTAATTTATGAAAACCAATAAAAATCATCGAGAGGACATTAATTCAGGACAACACACCCTTAGAAAGTCGAACAAAACATTTAAATCCATTAACACTACATTTAATATCTGATATTTATGCAAGTAGCGAGGATAAAAATCTCAGGAAGGGACTCCAAACAGTTAGATACGCTCTGCGAGGAAATAACTTCAGTTGCCAAGAAGTTCGGCGTAGGCTGGAGGGGTCCAATCCCATTCCCAACAAAAAAACTGAAAGTCACAACCTTGAAAACGCCTTGCGGCGATGGAACAGGTCATGGAAACGCTACTTTTGACAGGTGGCAGATGAGAATCCACAAAAGGATGATAGAAATGCAGGCTGATGACCGTGCTTTGAGGCAGGTTTTAAGGGTACAGGTACCCCAGGGCGTTCACATCCAAATCAAACTCAAAGGCTAACGGTTCTTCCACTTCTTATAAAGCCATGAATATTCTTTTGTTTCTTTAGTTCTCTTGTAAAATATATATGCAACCGGAATAATGATGGCTAAAGCGATAATAATGATTGTAATTGTTGTTCTTGTTTTTTTAGCCCTTGAGATTTCATCCTCTTTTTGGTCTATTTTCGAATTGAGCGCGTCTAAATCACTCTTAAGGGAGCTGTACATATCGTAAGAGCTTTCAAGCTGGCCGTTATTGTAGAGTTCCTTTACATTTTCTATCTTAGACCTTATCTGTTGGGTCTCATCCCTGAATTCCGAGACATCAGTTTTTTCCCTTAAATTTTCTATTTTTTTGTCTATCTCTATCAGGTCAGAGAATAATTTTTCAGATTCTTTTGAAATGTCAGAAAGCATATTCAAAGTCAAAGATGGGGATACATCAGCAGGCCCTAAATCAGTTGCTATAACAAATCTTCCAGACACCGTTTTTAAGACTTGAGTCTGGGAAAGGCCTTCTGTGGATACTAGAACATTTAGTTTTCCCTGGCCTCCCGGAGGCAGAACCATCCTGCCAGCCTCTACATAAACCATATCCTCTATCTCACTGCTTGGTTGAATAGATTTTATCTCAATGCTACCCTTCCCAATGTTGCTTAAAGTGTATTCGATTTCTTTTGTCTGGTCTTTTCCGATCCATTCTGATGCTGTTGAAGGCGAGACCTGCAATTTGCCTAGATAATCAAGATTAATTGTTATATAGAATACGCTGAAGCCTTGGTCAGAGGTAAAGTTAAGAAACCCTTTATATTGGCCTTCTCCAACGCTTGGGACATTTATAAGGAGTGTTATCTGGCTTGAATTCTTTGGGCCGAGATCAAGTTTTGTCTGGTTGAATGTTCTCCAGCCTTCAGTTACGTTCATCCAATCCTTAATGTCGCCTCCTTTCCTGACCTCGATATTTGTAAGGGTTTCATTTCCTTCATTCTTGAAATACAATGCCTTTGTTAAAGGGCCAATATCATTAACAGTCTCTATGATGCTTTCCGGGGTGAATGACATGCTAGGCTTCATCTTGAAGTAGAAGCTTTTTGTAATGCTTTGTATTCTTCCAGCGCTGTCCTTTCCTGTTATATATACTGTGTGAAATCCGCTTTCAGTTACATTATAAATCATTTTAACATAGCTTGAATTGAATTCATAAACATCAGGCAGGGTGGACGGCTTTGCAACGCTTATGTAGATTTGGCTGTCAGTTAACCTTTGGTCATATTTGTTTGTCAATTCAGCGGTAATCCCAACATTTTCAGTGCTGTTGTTGATGCTTACATCAATGTTCATGGCTTTGACTTGAATTTTTTTAGTGACTTCAAGGCCTTCTGCATTCACAAAAATTATATATTCTCCTGGAGGATCCTGGTCTTCCAGCAGGTAAACACTATTCCAATCCCCACCAGACCCGGTAAATGCTAATTCATAAATCTTGCTTTCCGGATATATTATAGACCCTTTGACATTCCTCATGTTAATGTCAGATGTCGCTTCAATGGAAATCCTATCTCCAGAGTAATACTCATTTTTATCAAGGTCGACATCAAAACCCATATTGTTCTTGTCGCTCACCCAATCCAGGAATTGGTCAAACAAATCCCACCCAAGGCAATTGTCGCAGCCAGTTAGTTTAGATGTTGTTATTCCCCATGATACCGCATTGTATCTTGTCCCTCTCCAAAGGACGAACAAAGGATAGTCCCCTTGAGGTTGAGCTCCAGTCCCATCAGGGTCGCCATTTACTGTCCCTAAGGTTGATCCGCTCTTAGGAAAGACAACAGGGTATATTTTCCCGCTTTCACCCAGGCTATATGCATCCTTTGCGTAGCCGTCTGTCATTTCATGCAATTCAGAAATTTTAACCTCACTTTTTGTTAATTCAGTGTTGTTTGCTGGATCTGCAAAATTAAAGTATTGGGTATATAAGCAGCCGGAAATATTGCCAGTAGCATTGTCACTGTAATAAGTCAGGGAATTTCCAGCAAAAACTAAGCCAACAGACTTGTTCAGGGACGAGGCCAAATTTTTGCAGAAACTGTCCTTTGTTTTGTTGAGCATGTCATCGCTAAGTTCTGTGACAAAAATAAGGTCAGAATTGTCTAATGCGCTTTTCCAGTCTTGGGCGTTTGTTGCGACTGATAGGTCTTTGATAATGTAAACATTATAATTCTGCTTAATCCTTTCATAGTAATCAAGCGTTTGGGTATTCATGCTTCTGGAGCTGTATTTGGAAATGAATGTTGCATTCCTGCTGGCGCCTGACGTGGAATAATAGATAGATTTAGACATTGGCATAAGCAGAATCATCAGAACGAATAAAAGGATAATTTTTTTCATAATACAAATAGGGTTTTCTGATAAAAAAAGCTTGATCACCTTTAAGCATTATTAATTTAGATTTATAAAAAATAGTGTATGAAGTACAAGTTATTGCTTGTCTTATTATTTTTCCTATTTACAGTAGAGTACGCCTTAGCAGATGGGTTAACAGGGGGTATTATTATTGATGCTCCTGAATCTTATAATATTAAAATTAAATGCGAAGCAAATAGGCCTGGCATATCCTGCATCGGAGCCTGGATTGATCAGGTTGATGATAGCCATAAATGCATTATTCAAGAATGGGACGGGAACTATGCTGTTTTTAAATGCGGGCAATACTTCTACACCCACTTTGCAATTTGCGATGTTTTTTCTGGGTCAGGGTGTACAGGAGGACCAATAAGTCAGCAATTTACTGTTGGGGTTGCATCAACTACATCCACGACTACCTTAACAACTACATCCCTACCATCCTCTTCAACAACCACCCAACCTCAGTCATCCTCAACAACCTCGACTACATCAACTACAATATCAACTTGTTCATCCCCAACTTCTGGAGTACAGCTAACTGTAACAGCAGCAAGCGGCCTTCACTTGAGATCAAGCCCAGCTGGGAATCCAATATTAATAATGCCTTTTAATTCAATAGTCACTTCTCTTGGTGAATGTATAATCGCTCAATACAGCGGAACTACATACAACTGGTATAAGATTAGATATCAGTCCCTGGATGGCTGGTCAACTTCGAATTGGCTGCAGCAAACTGGGGCTACAACCACCTCCACAACGATATCAGCAACCACTACCTCAATATTATCAACTACCTCAACCACTCAACCGCCAGGTGTTACAACCACATCTACAATAACTTCCAGCACCTCTACAACCGTACACTCAACCACCACAACTATAAATAATCCTTATAATTGCCCCTCTAAAACAGATTGTGGCAAGTGCATAGAAGGTGGTTATGGGTTTTCCACTTCTTGCGGGTGGTGCAAAGGTGCGGGTAGTGCAGGAGAATGTAAATTAGGGACAAAAGACGGCCCAAATGACCGTTCATGCACTAAAACTGATTGGGCATGGGGTCTTTATGACTGCGACTCAGCTGCAGCAACCACAACAACAATACCATCACAAACAACAACCACAGTAATAATCCCTGGAAGAATAACAAAACAATGCGGGGTCAAATACGTTCATGATATTCAAGTCCCACAAGCAGGGAAGTTCTTTTATATCAACCAGGATGATTTGATCATGTGCAGATATGACAATGGGATTGAAGCTTCCCTTAGATTTCTTGTGAGCACTGGAACCGATGCTAATCCGACAGATATTGGCTTATTAGATAACTCCCCTTTAACAGGATATCTCGGGGAATATTATTATGATCCATTTAAACTTTATTCAGACTATACTTGGAGGTGGCAATCGGGTTATTTTGTTCATAGCCAGACCTATGTATACAATGCTAATCATGAAAGAGTTTACCTAGGGACTAAAAATGTGGGGCCTTTTGAAGTAGTGGGGACATGCCGAATATCCCATGGATGTATTTGGCTAAGCAAAGACGATATCATAACGTTCACAAATTGGGTTAATGAAGGAGATTCAACTAAAGTTATAGGCTCTGTTAGTTCAAACCCGCCTAAATCCCCTGATTGCAGTAAATATACACCCCCGAAGGTTGCAGCTTCAATATCAGCCCCTGCAAAAATTCCAGAAGGAAATTCATTCAACTCAGAATTTTCAGGATGCTCAAGCGGATTGGCAGTTGTGAGAGATAAAGAAAATACAGTATCCAAGGTAGTGTTTGGATATGATTCAATAACAACAACCCCGACAGGGAAAGGGGATATAGATTCCTATTTAATTTGTTTCAACCCACCCTTGGTTAGATCATCAACAACACAAGTCACGTAAATTAACCTACTCCTGTCAGGAATGTAGCACCTTTCGGATCATTGCATATTAAATTGACTTGCCAATTAGCTTTAGCGTTTTTATCTAAATTTGGGTCGGATAACGGAGGAATAGTTTTAACAATTATTTTATTATTTTGGAATGTTATTGATGTTGACGGCATCATATCTCCATTATCTTTTATCTCTGCCTCAAATTTATTCAGGCCATATACAACAGCAAAATATACGCTATTCCCTTGTGTAAATTTGCAGTTAGTTTCACAAGTTAACTGGTTGTTCCCTGAATCATAAATACAACTCTTCAAGTATACGTCACGGGGTGGATTGCTGCATGGATAATCCCCAAAATACATGTACCACCAATTCTCTTCTTTAGGGATATCACAATCCCCAGCCCCTGGGAACATTTCCCTCACTTTTTGGTCCGCCTTGGTTTCATCCCCGTAAGCATCAACATATTCCTCGCAAACCGCCTTTCTACAGTCATCCCATCCTACAACCCCCCTTTCTTTTTCGCATGAAACCACATGAAAGCAGTATATCATATCCTCGCAGACATTAAGGATCTTTGTATTTGCCGGGAAGGTGTCTGTTTTTCCGTTCCTGTTCAAGTCAGTATTGCCTGTCATATTGGTGTAGCAATATTTGGCCAGTTTTGCGTTCGATCCATCATACAAATAATCTCCGCAAAGCCTCTCACACTCGGCCTCGAATTTTGTGATAGCCATTTTATCGTCTATGCCGCCTCCTGTCCCATCCATGCCAGCCATCCTTGTCAGAAATATCCTAATAACAACAACAGCTACAACAAGAAGGATAGTCAAACCAACAATCATCTGAAGAGACATTTGGCCTTTCATTGTTATCTAATGTAATTTGTTTTGTTTTCTTTTATTGTTTTTGTACAATCTCTATCCAAATCAGAAAAATGAATCTATTTCAATCTTACAACCTAAATATTGATGAGTGGTTATATGGAAAAGGAGATCCTTGAAAGCTACAAGAAAGCTGGGGTTATACACAAAGAAGCCAGGGAATTCGCAGTAAAAGAAGTCAAAGAAGGTGTTAAAGTCCTGGACCTTGCTGAAAGAATCGAGAAGATGATTAAAGATAAAGGGGGTGGGATCGCATTTCCAGTTAACATTTCAATTAACGACATAGCCGCACACTACACTCCTGATGCTGATGATACTCTCACTTTTAAGCAAGGGGATCTTGTTAAAGTGGATATAGGTGTTCATGTTGATGGCTATATTGCGGATGCTGCGACGACTGTCAGCATTGGCGGCCAGGATCAAGAGTTAATTAAAGCAGCCGAAGACGCAGTTGACCAATTCATTAAAGAAATTCGACCAGGCAAGACAGTAGGGGAAATGTCCAAACTAGTTGAAGATATTGTTCTTTCCCATGGCTTTAACCCTATCAGAAATCTGGCTGGGCACAGCATGGAGCAATACTTGGAGCATGGCCTATTGTCTATCCCGAATGGGAAGATACCCAGTGACATCAAAATCCCAGAAGATACTGCTCTCGGCATGGAAGTTTTCACAACAACAGGGGAAGGCTGGGTCAAAGAATCATCTCCTGCATTGATCTACGTGTTTTCTCAGTCCAGGCCTGTAAGGCTCAGGGAATCAAGAAAGATTGCTGAGAAGATCAGCCAAGAATACAAGACATTGCCTTTTGCAAAGAGATGGCTGAAGGATGTGACAACACCGCTAAGGCTGCATCTTGCTTTAAAAGAGCTCGAGAATAATGGAGTCATAAGAAGCTATCCGCCCCTCAGAGAGAAATCCCATGCCAAAATAGCCCAGCACGAGGAAACGATTATTGTCCAAGATAAGCCTATTGTGACGACTAGATGATCAGGAAATGTTCAAAAGAATCAGATACAGATCCAACAATATGATCGGCATCAGCGGAATGATATTTACACTCAAAAATATCAAAATTTTGTTCATGCTAATTTTATATTAGATTAAAGATTTAAATGCTACTATAAAGTGATGATAATTTACAACAAGATTTTGAAATCAGATAACTCTTTTATCTGGCATCCCTGAAACTAAGCAATGAACTCTAACTTTCACGAAGAAAATTTAAGCCTTCGAAAATTAATTTAATTAGTCATGGTAAGGAGAAAGAAAAAAAAAGAGATAGAAATCGAATATAAAACCGCTTTGGAGAAATTTTATGACAGGCATGTATGGTATAG
The DNA here is from genome assembly GCA_002789635.1 of Candidatus Aenigmarchaeota archaeon CG_4_9_14_3_um_filter_37_18. Classification (GTDB taxonomy): domain Archaea; phylum Aenigmatarchaeota; class Aenigmatarchaeia; order CG10238-14; family CG10238-14; genus CG10238-14. The sequence goes on from PFTQ01000003.1 coordinate 6,968, forward strand.
GCATTTAGTTTTCCTGAGCAGGATTGCAAGAATGGTCTTATACCTTCTTCTTGGGTTTTCTATTGTTCTTCTAGTTACTAACGGGGGAAGATTAAAAACATTTGAGGCTATTGTCTATGATTTAGTCACAACTCCGATCGGCAAAATCATCGCTTTATTTTTCGGTATATTGCTTATTATTTATGGAATAGAGAAACCTAGAGGATAACTCTTAGCACTGTGCCCCAGAACCTGTTGAACCTTGTCCAGAACTGTATGTTTCTGCAAATGCTGTATTCGCTTGGTCTGTGCTTAATGCAGTGCTGCACTGGCTTGCTTCACTCGACATCCCGCAACATACCAATGTTTTCACAGCCTCTGCTGTCCTTCCGCCAAAGTCGAATTCACTTGCCGCCTTTCCATTAAGAATCATAGTTGGAGATCCTGTAACACCATACTTATTTCCTGCGTCAAAATCAGCCTGCGCATATTTCAACCCTTTATTGGGGTCAGTCATACAGCTTTCTAACTTTTTAGCATCAATCCCAACTTCTTTTGAGCATGCGTCGGACTTTCCCTGTGCTTTCATGAAGCAGTTCAAATATACCCAGTACTTATCTGGCTGTTCTTCTCTTATACAGATTTGTTTCAGGTTTTCTTGTGCTTCTTCATCCCCGTGCATTGATGTAATTTTACCATCGGAGATTGAGCCTATATATCTCACTTTAATATCAGCAACACTTCCTAATAGTTCATGAACAGGGACTAGAATCCTCTGCATTTGCAATCCATATGGGCAATAACTGACAACAAATGCTTCTAACTGAGGTTTATCATTCTTTGTCATTGCTTTACATGCCTCTTCTGCCTGATTTTTCCCTGCTTCTCCAGACATATCACATGCCTTCTGGTTTTGGGTAGAATCGCAAATACTTTTGTAAAAACCGCTTTCTGTGCTTACATCAACAATTTCCACAGATTTCCCTTCAAATAATAATCCAATAGGCACCTGCGCCCATGAAGCTTCATAAGGAGTAACGCCAAAGCCTAATTGCCCTGACCATTCATTTGTTTGTGTTGTATCACAATTAGTTGGAGGGCACATATAAACCAGGCCTGATAATGATGTTCCTTGTGTGGCTGTTTTAGTGAATCCGCCTTTAAAGTTGAAAAATAAACTCACAATGAGCAATACACCTAAAATGATAACAAAATGCTTTAAGCCGAGTGAAGGAACCTTTATTGTGACAACTTTTTTATCTTCTTTCTTCAGGGGCTTGTCTCCATGCTTTTGATTTTTTTTAGCCATTTAATCACGATTGAATTACTATATTTATCAAAAAAAACATATTTAAAGTTTTAATTTTCGCTTTGAAAGCAGTATTTTAGCTCCTTTTCAGTTTTTTCCACCCTAAATATCAATAACTCTAGCGGCATCCTTGCTCTTCCTGATTGTTATGATTTCGTTCTTTTCAAGAAGAATTACTTTAGGGTCATTATCAGAGCTGAACACAGCATCACCTCTTATGACTTTGATGCTGATTTTAGAGTTTTCTGGGACTATTAAGTGCTTCATCCTTTTTGTTGGGTTGTTAAATCCAACTCCAATGCCTTTATCAAACTTCTTTCCCCCCAACGATTTATAATATCCTGTCGAGCCGAATGGCGTCGAAACTACGATCCCGTCTGCGATTATCTCATCTGTCCTTTCGTCATTTACCCACACATAAAACCTCAAAGCAGTTGTAGCATACCTGTTTCTGATCGAGAATTCATTAACGCAAGTTAATTTTCTCCGCCTGATTTTTGTTTCCAGTTTTGGGTTTTCCCTGATCTTGTATTTTCCATCTTTTAGCCTTTTGAGAGCTTTGTCTAGATCATCGATTTCACACTTTTTGCAGATGCTATTATATCTTATAATCAGTTTTGGCACTCCAGGATAATCCCTTTCTGACCTCAGGTAAGTTCCGTCGCCCCCTAAGCTTATGATAATCTCTGGCCTATTTTCAGAATGCTTGAATCCATACCACTCAACTTCCTGCTTAAGTTCATCGCTGACTTTCTTTTTGGAAAAAAGTATTATCTTCATTTGAATTCTTTCCTAATATTTGTTTTTTAGATTTTTATTTCTGTTAAACCAAATCTCCAGAATATCATCGCTCATAAATCATTTTTTCGCAAAGTATAATAATAAACCGACGACTACGATAATAAACCGACGACTACGATAAAAACTAGAAAAACCTTGACAGATCAGCTACGACTGTGGGACAAAAATAATTAGCTAATGATCAATGATAACAACATAAGCCCTCTTGTTCATGTATTTCTTAGGGCAATCAATC
>PFTQ01000030.1 GCA_002789635.1 Candidatus Aenigmarchaeota archaeon CG_4_9_14_3_um_filter_37_18
CGATTATCGCGATCATCACTCTACTTGTGGCTATTCCTGTGTTGTTGAGTGTGTGGACAAATCCTGCTGCTGGCTGCCCCTCTTTCTCCTTGAATTTGATGTTCAACCTCCGAGCCTGAAAGTCAGTGCAGTTTGAATTAGACCCAACTTCCCTGAACTCCCCGTCAGCCATCCATATATCAGTGTCATACTTCTTTGATGCAATTACTCCAATATCCCCTGTGCAGACATTAACCACTCTATAAGCTAACCCCAGTTCCTTGAAAATATCTTCCGTGTTCTTCTGGAGCTCTTCATGCATTATCCAAGAATCATCAGGATGGCAAAAGATGAACTGCTCCACCTTATGGAACTGGTGCATCCTAAACAAACCTTTAGTGTATTTCCCGTGGGAGCCAATTTCCTTCCTGAAGCAAGGGCTTAGCCCGCATAATTTGATCGGCAGATAATCCTTTTCAATAACCTCGTCCATAAACATAGCAGCCATAGGATGCTCGCTGGTAGCAATCAGGTATAAATCCTCGCCTTCAATCTTGTACATTACATTTTCAAAGTCTTCCAGATCAGTCACGCCTTCGTAAGGTTCTCTTCTCATCATATATGGCGGTATAACTAAGGCAAATCCCCTCTTCCTTAGAAAATCTATTGTAAACCTCTGAAGGGCTAGGTCAAGCAAAGCAAGCTCATCTATCTCAAAAAAGAATCCCATTCCAGATATTTTAGCGGCTCTTTCAGAGTCAATTAATTCCAATGACTCAAGTATCTCCTGGTGGTTCTTTGGCTTAAAGTCAAATTTCGGTATTTTTCCCCATCTTCTTATTTCGATGTTGTCTTTCTCATCTTTCCCAAAAGGCACAGTACCATGAAGCAGATTTGGCAGGCCCAATAGCTTTTTTCTTACATTCTCTCTGAGCTCAATTTCCTTTTCTTCCAACTCCTTGATTTTTTTAGGCAGTTGTTGCGTTTCCCTTATCTGGTCTCTGATATCCTGACCTTCCTTTTTCATTTTGGCTATTTCCAGATTAATCTCATTCTTTCTTTTTCTGGAGCTGTTTAATTCCTGAAAGACATCCCTCCACGCTTTATCAAATTTTATCACATAATCCAGCCTTTTAATCAGCTCAGGATTCTGGCGTTTTTCAAGGTTTTCCCTAACTGTTTTTGAGTCTTCACGGATCAGTTTTATATCAAGCATGTGAAATCATCTCTTTAATTTTAGTGATTTTGTCAATAAAAAGAATATGAACTAAGCAAAAATCAAGAACAAGACGGGTCAAATGAATTGGCACGGCATCACTTCAGTATTTGGCAGCTAAATCTTCCTATTCATTGAACAGCAATAGCAAAAAACTTGTGTTCTTCTCGGCTTTTATTGAATGGACAGCGTTCTTGCCCATAAAAATAGAGGCTCCTGGGAGCATAGCAATATTCATGCCTTCCAGATTAAATACACCTTTCCCCTCGATTACAAATACAAACCCTTCTTTAGTTGATGTATGCTCAGATATTTCTGTCCCTGCTCCCATGCAGAATAGCGTCGCATCCCGAGTAGTTTTTCTAGCTAACTGTTTGCTTATTATACCATTTTCAGTATAACTGACGAGGTCTTTAATGTTTTTTAACTCTTCTGACATTTTTATCACTTTCTTTTATTCATTTTAGGAATTAATTTATTAATTTTATTATTCTTTTAATACTATAATATCTGAAGGTGTTAACTTGGAAAAAGACAAAAAAGCCCTGCTGGAAGCAGCATTATTCATGTCTCCAGATCCTGTTACGCTTAATACTCTCTTAAAAATCAGCGGCATTGAGTCGAGGAAAGAGATAAAAGACCTTTTAGACCAGATAAAACAGGAGCATGAAGTAGATACAAAGGGAATAGAATTAGCAATAACGCAAGAGGGATACCAGTTCAAGGTAAAAGACAGCTACATAGGCCAAGTCTCCTCATTAACGCCGCATTCTGACCTTACTGATGGAATGCTAAGGACTTTAGGCCTTGTAGCTCTAAGGCAGCCCATGGCGCAGTCGCAAATAGTTAAAATACAGGGAAACAAAACATATGGATATATACAAAAATTAGAGAAAAAAGGCCTGATAACAACAGAAAAAGTTGGAAGGACAAAAGTGCTAAGAACAACAAAAGAGTTCGAAAGATATTTTGGCAAAAGCTTAAATGATATACAGGAGAATTTAAGGTTAGTGATTGGTGATGAAGCAGATCAGCAGCTTGGAACTGAAGTTCCTGATGAAGGGCTTGAAGAAGATTCAGGAATCGAAAATACAGAAGATCAAGCAGGTTAAAGATGCTTATTCTTTTGAACTCTATAAAGACAAGGGTAAGATATATCTTATAATCATCCCAGACAAGGGTTTATTCCTGGCAGAAAAGAATTATGAGGGCGGGCCGAAAGATGACTTCTGCAATATTCTTAGGAAGCATCTAACCAATCAAATCATTGAGAGCATTGGGCAGCACAGCTTCGATAGGGTGATTGAGATCACAACCAGTGATTATAGGCTGATGATAGAGATTTTCGGCAGAGGAAACATAATCCTTGTAAACAAACCCGATAAAAAGATCATCCGTGCAATAGAGATGCGTTCATGGGCTACTAGGAAGATTAGGTCAAACCAAGATTATGACTATCCCCCGTTATCAATCAATCCATTCACACTCAATGTTGAAGATGTTCGATTCTACCTAGGCCAGAAGGAACTCGTGAAAACTCTTGCCAAAGATTTTGGTTTTGGTTCTGAGTTCGCAGAGAAAATTTGCGAGAAAATTGGGTTAGATAAAAATTCTAAGGAAAAAAAGGACGCTGATAGAATTCACACATTCCTGAAAGGAATAGATAAAGAGTTTTCTGATCTAGAGAATATCAATCAACAAATTGAGGAAGAATTTGAAAAACATCTCAAGGAAATAGATCTGTTCAGAAGCGATGTTCATGACAAGATAGAAGCAATAAAAAAATTACAAGAAAAGAAACTGGAGGAATTTGTCAGGATGGAAAATACTTATCGAATATACGCCGAATCAATCTACGACAGCTACCCGATTTTTGACAATAAACTCACAAGACTGAGGGAGTTGCAAAATCAAGGCCTATCTAAAGAAGAAATAGAAGAAAGGATTGAAGTGAAATTCCTTCCAGACAAAACTGAAGTCCTGATCAAAGGTGTGCCGATAAACTACAAAAAATCCTTGGAAGAAAATGCAAACAGATACTACAATCTTGCGAAGAAGATGAAGTCGAAGATAGAAGGGCTTGGAAAATCATCAAATAAAATCGAAGAAAAAAGAATGAAAGAAGAAAAAAAAGCGGAGAAAACAGAAAAAAAAACAAGCCAATGGTATGACCAATTTAGATGGTTCTACTCATCGGATGGATTCTTGGTTGTCTCTGGGAAAGATGCTAAAACTAATGAAAGGCTGATCAGGAAGCACATGAAAGAAGGCGATCTAGTCTTCCACACAGATATCACAGGTTCTCCATTTACGCTTGTCAAAAACCCGGATAAAAAAGAAATACCACAATCAACTATTCAGGAAGCAGCTGAGTTTTGCGGAAGTTATTCCAAGGCATGGAAAATCGGGATTTCTTTGGTTGACGTCTACTATATTAAGCCAGATCAGGTCAAGAAGGAAGGCGGGCTCCCGCAGGGAAGCTTTATGATTTACGGGAAGAGGGGATGGATTAGGCAGATTCCTGTGAGGATTGCTGTTGGAAACAAGGGTGAAGAATTGGTTTATGGTTCGTTTAGTTTGGTTAAGAAAGTTTGTGATTCTTGGGTTGAGATCAGCCCTGGGGAGAGTTCGGTTAAAGAAATACATGGCAAGATTAAAAGCAAAATTAGCGTTAGTTTAGACCAGCTTCAGAGGATTATTCCTTATGGCAAAGGGGAAATAAATTCTAATTGATCTTTTCGATTTCGCATTTTCCGCAAGCCAAGCATCCTTTAATATGATCAGCACAGAAAGACACTTTCATAGAATTTTTTTCAGATGTTAAAACTATGTATTCGGCAGGTTTATTGCAGGCAATCCAGTTGTAAGGATTGTCAATCATATCTTCCACCAGAGAATATAACAGTGTTATATTTTAGGAAATCGGGCTTAAAAAGATTTGTATTTTGAAATCACTTTTTCATTATCTTAGGACAATATTTCACAACAGAGCATCTCTCACAATAAGCTCGGCGGGTAGTGCACACTCTTTTTCCATGTTCAACGAATAAAGCATTAATAGAATTGCGTTTATCTTTAGGGACAAACTGATGCAATTTTTTCCTGACAACCTCGGGTTTATCTTTCCAGTCGGCGATGCCTAGTCTTTTGGCGATTACTTCAACATGCACATCCACTGGAATAACTCCTTCATTGAACGCAAAGCACAATACGCAATCCGCAGTCTTTCCGCCAACACCAGGGAGCCTCATCAATTCTTCCCTACCTCTCGGGACTTTACCGCCATACTTTTCGACAAGTATTCTCGACAATTCCTTGATCTTCTTCGCTTTCTGATTGTAAAACCCAACAGGATAAATGATCTTTGCAATTTCTTTTTCTGACAGCTCCAGCATTTTCTCAGGGGTATTAGCTTTCTTCATTAGCTCTTTGTTTCTTGGCCAGGTAACTTCATCTTTTGTTCTTTGCGATAGCACTGTTCCGACAAGGACTTCGTAAGCATTGCCACGGTTGGAGTAGCCTGAGATATCATACTCTTTTTGTAGAATATCTATTATTTTTTGGATTGCGGTTTTGTCCATAAAAGAAACTTGATTTTAATCAATAAACACTTTCCCCAATAGAATCAGTATTTTTATGCAGGTTTGAAAAGTAGCATATCCGAAAATTCTTATTTCATTCCTTGAATTAAAAACCAAAATAGTGCTCACTAGAATTTGCTCATTTCAATCGCTTTTTCAATCAACTGAACATTCAATCCCTGCTCTATTAAGGAATCTTTTATTCCGGCAATGTCATATCCTTGGGAAACATTTTGTTTTACATAAGCAACAATCTTGCTCAGCTTTTCCTCTTCAGTCATATGCACATTAGGATGAGGTTCCTGTGGACTTTCAGAAACTTGCGGTCTTTGAGTTTTTTCTGGATGGGTTCCAGCAGACTCTTCAGCTTTTCTGCCCCCGCCTGACCAGGCAAGAATCCCCATCAACACTATATTTACGATTGGTATTAACGCGATTAAAATTCCCCACCACTTTGGTTTTCCCCTTGCTTCTGAAATCTTCATCCACCAGACAATAAAAATAATTAAAACTGGAATTAAGATCAGGAGGTTAATTAAGCTTGGCAGGCTAATAAAAAACGGCACAACTATTTCCGCAACTATTATTAGAATGAAAGCAATAGCAGTCCATACAGGAACCTTTCCGATTCTCGCCATTAAAACATAATTAAGGAAAGGCACCCATGCAAACCATGGATTTTCAGTGTTGGTCTTTTTTGCAATTGCTGACAGCACAAGCGCTGAATATATGTAAATGATAAGAAAAGGAATTATTAGGATTAGGCCAATCACTCCAAGAATCAGACCGAACATACCCAATGCCCCTGCTGTACTTAAGCCATCACCTGGGGATATGACTAAATCTTCCTGGGAAAGAACGGGCTGAAACACTAACATCAATGATAAGGCAATAACCAATCCTGACAGGCTTTTCATACTTTCACTTGCTAATTAATTGGAATATTCTTCTTTATAAAATAATCCCAGCCTAAAAGATTAAATACATTCACCAACAATTATTAGACGTTCTGTTTACACTTATATGAAGATTAGAACGAACATCAATACTATTCTGTTCTGTTTAGAGGTAGATTTCTATGGTTTTTCGTAATTTAAGTCCAAAGTTACAGGACGTCTTGAAGAAAAGAGGTTTTGGTAAGGCAACCCTTCCTCAGGAGTTAGGAATTCCAGAAATCCTGTCAGGAAGAAATGTTCTTGTGATTGCAGAAACAGGTTCAGGGAAAACAGAGTCTGTCGCTTTGCCTGTGTTTGATATGTGGCTGAACTCAAAGGAGAAGCTGAAGCCAGTCAGCATCCTATATATCACGCCCCTCAGGTCATTGAACAGGGACCTACTAAAAAGATTCTTATGGTGGGGGAAGGAATTGGATATGGAAATATCTGTCAGGCATGGAGACACTACACAACACGAAAGAAAAAAACAGGTCGACTTCCCGGATGACATGATGATCACAACTCCAGAAACTTTGCAAGCAATCCTGCCAGCGAAGAGAATGAAGGAGCATCTACGCAACATCAAATGGGTTATAGTAGATGAAGTCCATGAGATAGTTACATCCAAGCGAGGAGTCCAGTTGTCTGTAGGGTTGGAAAGGTTGAGGGAGTTATGTGGAAATTTTCAGCTTATTGCTTTATCGGCAACTGTCGGGTCCCCTGAGTATGTTGCAAACTTTATTTCCGGGGGAAGGCCAGTGAAAATAATAAAAGCAGTGACAGAAAAGCAATTTGACATCAGAGTGATAAGCCCTGTAATCGAAAAAGGCGATAGCCAACTCGCAGAGAAAATTTACTCTTCTCCTGAAAGTGCAGCCAGGCTCAGGACAGTCCATGATATAGTCGAAAAAAATACTTCTACCCTTGTCTTCACCAACACAAGAGACTTTGCTGAGATATTGACGTCAAGAATAAAACAGATCTATCCAAACACACGAATAGAAAATCACCACAGCAGCTTGAGCAAGGATGTGAGAATAGATGTTGAGGAAAAATTCAGGAACCAGGAATTGAAAGGTGTGGTATGCACTTCATCTTTGGAGTTGGGCATAGATATAGGCAGCATAGATTTTGTCCTTCAGTATATGTCTCCTCGGCAGGTATCAAAAATCATTCAGCGGATTGGAAGATCAGGGCATTCCCTTGGCAAAAAATCAGACGGTGTGATTATAGCAACAGATATTGATGATGTGTTTGAATCAACTGTTATAGCAAGGCAAGGCTTATCCGGAAAGTTAGAACCTATTGTTTCGCATAAGAATGCTTTAGATGTTCTTGCAAACCAAATCGTTGGCATGACAAGAGACAACTGGGACAGCAGTGAAGAAGAAGTCTACAAAATAATCAAGCGCGCTTACCCATACCGAGACCTCACGAAGAAGGAATTCCTAGAAGTCTGCCAACAGTTGAATTCTAACCGATATTTGTTCTTGGATTCTGGGAGAATAAAAGGCTCTAGGAAGGGCTTGATGTTCTATTTTACAAACCTAAGCACAATCCCTGACACCAAGAGCTACACTGTCGTCAACATGATATCTGATCAGAAAGTCGGGACATTAGACGAGGAGTTTGTTTCAATGCATGGCGACACTGGAACCACATTCGTGATCAAGGGCGAAACATGGAGAGTCATAAGCGTGGACGGGAGGAAGATTTTTGTCGAGCCGTCTGGCGAGGTTGATGTTTCGATTCCAGGATGGGAAGGCGACTTGATGCCTGTCCCTTATCAGGTTGCCCAGGAAGTCGGTCACCTCAGGAAAATAATTGCTGACAATCTCAACAATAAACCTGAACAAAAAATAAAAGAAGAGTATCCAGTCGATAATAGCTCTGCTGAAGCAATGGTGGATATAATCAGGAAGCAGAAGAAGCATGTAATCCCAACAAATCACACAATCCTAATCGAGAGCCAAGGTGATAATGTAGTAATGCATACATGCCTAGGGAGCAAAGGCAACGAAACTTTAGGAAGATTCCTTTCAGCTATCCTTGCAGAAAAAATAGGATCTGTGCAATTAAAAACAGACCCTTATCGTGTTGTGCTGCAGCTTCAGGTAGTGAACCAAAAATTGCTGGAGGATATATTGCTGAAGACTAAGCCCGAGGATGTTGATTTCTACCTGGAGAAGAACTTGTCTGAGTCGAGATTATTCCAGTGGAGGTTCATCCATGTTGCAAAAAGATTTGGCGCTATCAGAAAGGATGCCGAATATGGCAAGGTCAGGCTGAGCAAAATTATAGACTTGTATTCAGGGACACCTCTTTGGAATGAGACTCTGCGTGAGATAAAGACTGATAAGCTGGATGTGGATTTAGTTCATGACTTCTTGAAGAAGCTGAAAGAAAAAAGGTTGAGTTTGATTTTCAGGAAAGGGTTGTCTCCTTTAGGTGAGATCGGGATTAAAGAAAGGCCTGAGTTGATTGGATCCGGCAAGCCTGACTTGCAGATACTTGATATTTTTGCCAAAAGATTGGATGAGAAAAGAATTCGGCTGATCTGCTTGAATTGCGGGGATTGGTCTCAGGTTTATAGCGTGGGAGAGTTGCCAGAAGAGATTCGCTGCTCGAAGTGCCATGCAAAGCTTGTTGGAATGGCTGGGAGGACGCAGATAGAAGCTCAAGAATATGTCAGGAAGAAGCTTGCTGGCAAAGCTTTAGGAGCGGAAGAGGAAAGGAGATACGAGCATTTAAGCGGGACATCTGATTTAATCATAGTTTACGGGAAGAAGGCTGTCCGAGCTTTAGCAGCGAGGGGTGTTGGCGTTACAACTGCTAAGCGTATTCTCAGAGGTGTTTATTTTGATGATAAAAGCTTTTTGAAGGCGTTGCTCAATGCTGAAAGAAATTATATTAGAAATAGGAAGTTCTGGAGTTAGAAATTTTCACTTCATTTCTTCCAAAACTTCTTAGCATCTTCTTCAAGCTTATCAAGCCTTGTGTAATAGTCTGGAAACTCATTCAAATGGGCTAAAGCAATCTTGCCTGTGAGAACAGGATCATCATTAGTAACATTAGTTTCTGGGTCTCTTCTGCCATGCTCTAGCTCTACATTCATACCCATCCTGAATTGCTCAACATCAAAGTCACTCCAGTCTATGCCAAGCTTGCTGCCAAAACTCTTCGCTTCATCCTTTGTAAATGTTTTAGCTGCCATGACATTATTTTATCCGGCAAGAATAAATTCATTTAATATACTCGAACTAAAGAAGTTATCAACTCAATCCGGAATAGCGCCAGTGCATCTCCAGTTTATCTCTGCTGTTCTTGTATCTTCACTGACAACACATGCCGGAGCGCATCCTGGCTTTTCTGCATCCAAGCCAATCCACCATGTTTTTGTGTTCTCGTTGTAAAAACTGGCATTAGTAAGGTTTCCTTCTTTTGTGCATGCGCTCTCTTGGGCAATCAATAACGCTTCTTCGTATGTTAAGTCAGATCTGCCAACAATATTCCAGTCCTGCAAAGCCACTTCAGTCCTTTCACCATAACTATCGAAATGAACAACAAAACAACCCTGGCATTTCATAACATCAACTTGAACAACTGTCAAGCCTTTTGATTGACCGACATACTCAACTGCTATTTTTGCTGCTATTCTTTGGCTTTCATCTTTTATTTCCCAAGGCCTTAAGCAAGCTTTAATCTCATCATCCCATGAATATCCTGCTGGAGTTAAACACCCATGAACATCCCTCTCTCCACCTATCGGCTTTTCTGAGGTGCATCCAGATAACACTACCACTGTCGTTAAGAATAAAGCGAATGCGAAAGTCCTTTTCATCTTTTTCAACCTTTAATCAATTTGACTGGCTTCTTTAAATAGCATAATGATTTTGTTAGGCGTGCACCGAATATTTCCTGGCGGCAATAGAAACCATGAAAAACCCAAAAAAATGAGTTATATAAACCCTAATAGTGATTAATATTCAGAATCATAATTCAACGCAAGAATATTTTCAATTCAATGAATGGATAAGGGGTTCATGATAAGTGATTGATAAGTCATTCTATGAGGATTGAAAAAAACGTGGGTTAAACTCCCACAGGTTCTATAAAAAACCTATTTATGTTCTGATTCATTCTTTTTGGAATAAAAATTTCCTTGAAGAAATCTACTAGAATAGGAAAAATTAGTAATATGAATATAAATTTTCTTGAAAAAAATCACACAACTGTAAGGAAAAGTCGCTAAAATAACGAATTGTTTGAATTAGTGACGACAGTTTAATCTCGTTTAAGCAACTTCTTCATTTCAGGATGTTTGCTTATCATTATGTCAAAATATTCCCTTTCTATTACCTCTATCGCATCGTCTAAATCGAGATACCAAAAACAGAATAAAAGTTCAAAAAAATCCTTTGCTTACTTTAATTTCTTCCCTCCTTTCTTCATAAAATTCTTTTAAAAGTTCCTTTTGTTTTTTTGTCAACTTCTTTGGAACTTCCACTATAACTTTGACTAACTGATCCCCTCTTCTTTGAGAATGAAGATTTGGCATCCCTTGTCCTCTTAATCTGAATACAGTATGGCTTTCTGTCCCAGTGGATATCTTTATTTCAGCTTTGCCATCAATGGTAGGGACCTCTATTTTTCCACCCAAGCACACAATAGGAAAGCTTACAGTTGTTTTGCAAAATAAATTGTCTTCGTGCCTTTCAAAAATATCATGCGGTTTCAGATGTATCGCAACATACAAATCCCCTCTAGGTCCTTTACCGTCTGTAATTTCTCCCTCACTCGCCAGTCTTAAATATAAACCTTCATCCGCACCAGATGGTATTTTGAGTTTTATTGATCGTAACTTTCTCTCTTTACCAGTTCCTTTGCAATCTGAACAAGGTGTTTCTATGAATTCCCCACTTCCTCCACATTTTGGGCATGTGGAAACATTAACCATCTGCATGAAGCCCATTCTTCTGATTTGTCTTATCTCCCCAGATCCATCACATTTGGGACATTCCTTTGGTTTCGTTCCAGATTTAGTACCTTCCCCATTACAAACCTCACATCTTTCAAATCTTGGGATCTGTATTTTTGTTTCAAGACCACTGAAAGCATCTTCTAGCGTTATGGTGTAGTCAAATTTTATATCCACACCCTGACGTCTTCTTCCACTTCTTTTCGACCTAAAACCAGAAAACATATCAAATATATCACCAAATCCAAAATCTCTAAACAAATCGTCAAAACCAAATCCTCTGAATCCACCCAAGTCTTCTGGATCGAATGCAGAATGGCCATACTGATCATACTGGTTTTTCTTTTCAGGATTACCTAATACTTCATATGCTTCATTAATTTCCTTGAATTTTTCTTCCGATTCTTTATTGCTAGGATTCACATCAGGATGGTATTTTCTCGCCAGTTGCCTGTAAGATTTCTTAATGTCTTGTTGGGATGTATCCCTATTTACCCCAAGTATTTCGTAGTAATCTTTCTTTCCCATAAGAATCATTTCTTCTTATCATCTTTCTCAACTTCATACTCGGCATCAACCACCTTCTCATCATCCTTTTTTTTTGACTTGTTTCCCTCTTCATTCCCACTTTCTTTATCCTCAGTTTTCATCTGTTCAGCCTGCGTCTGCTGATATATTTGCGAACCTATCTCTTGGACTGATTTTCTCAGTTCTTCCATATCTTTCTTTATTTTTTCAAGATCGTCAGATTTCACATTTTCTTTCAGATCTTTCAAACTTTCCTCTATTTTTTCTTTTAGTTTGCTATCTATTTTATTTTTGAACTGATTCATAGTGGATTCAGTCGTATAGATTAATGAGTCAGCTTCATTCTTGGTTTCGATTATCTCCTTTCTTTTTGTATCTTCTTCTGCGTGTTTCTCAGCTTCTTTTACCATGTTATTTATATCATCCTTTGACAATTTTGTGGCTGCAGTTATTGATATCTTTTGTTCCTTTCCTGTCCCTAAATCCTTTGCAGAAACATTCAATATTCCATTTGAATCTATGTCAAATGTAACATCTATCTGTGGAACACCTCTTGGAGCAGGTGGTATTCCCATTAGGTTGAATTGACCTAGACTTGTGTTGTCTTTTGCCATTGGTCTCTCTCCTTGCAGTACATGAATAGTTACCGCGGTCTGTAAATCCGCTGCTGTTGAGAATATCTTATTTTTCTTTGTCGGAATTGTTGTGTTTCTTTCAATCAGCGATGTCATTACCCCACCGAGAGTTTCAATACCCAGTGTTAATGGAGTGATATCCAATAATACCAAATCCTTGATTTCCCCTGCCAACACGGCTCCCTGAATTGCTGCACCCATCGCGACACATTCCATCGGATCGATGGTTTTGTCAGGTTTCTTACCCATGAAATCTTCAACAATTTTCTGAATTACTGGCATTCTGGTTGGACCACCGACTAGAATAATGTTATCAATATCTTCTTTCTTCAACTTGGCATCTTTTATTGATTGTTCCATCGGCTTATTACATTTCTTGACTATGGGATCAATGAGTTGTTCCAATTTCGACCTTTTTAGTTTCATCTGAATATGTTTCGGCCCTGACTTATCTGCAGTCAGGTATGGGAGATTTATTTCAGTTTCAACAACTGTTGACAATTCTATCTTAGCCTTTTCAGCCGCTTCCCTCACTCTTTGTATAGCAACATCATCCCTTTCCAAATCAATACCTGTGTCTTTTTTGAACTCTTCAATAATATGTTTCAAGATAATTTCATCCATATCAATTCCACCAAGTTCGGTATCACCCGATGTGGACTTTACTTCAAAAACACCATCACCAAATTCAAGAATTGTTACATCTAAAGTTCCGCCACCCAAGTCAAAGACCATTATCTGATGTTCACCTTTTTTCTCCATGCCATAAGCCATTGAAGCAGCGGTTGGTTCGTTGATTATCCTGACAACATCAAGACCGGCTATTTCACCAGCATCTTTTGTTGCTTGCCTTTGGTTGTCGTTAAAGTAAGCAGGAACAGTTATGACAGATTTCTTTACGGGTTCACCCAAAAAGGCTTCCGAATCCTTCTTTATTTTCTGAAGAATGAATGCGGATATTTGTTGGGGAGTATATTCTTTATCAAATACCTTATACTTGTGTTTTGTTCCCATTTTTCTTTTTGCCTTCATTACAGTGCCTCCGGGATTAGATATAGCCTGCCTTCTAGCAGGTTCACCAACTAGTAAGTGACCATCTTTTGTAAACGCAACTACAGAAGGAAACATTTTACCTGCGGCAGTTGTACCTTCAGCACTTGGTATAATCGTTGGTTTGCCACCAATCATAACAGCAGCTTGAGAATTTGAAGTACCCAAATCTATTCCTATAATTTTTTCATTTACCACATTAATCACCTCTTTTTCGAAACTTTAACTTTTGAATGTCTCACAACTTTATTGTTTAACATATAACCTTTTTGTATTTCTTCAATGACAATATCATCTTCCTTATCAGACTCTTTTTTCATTAAAACCTCGTGATAATACGGGTCAAATTTTTTACCCAACGTGTCTATACTCTTCAAGCCATTATTTTGCAATATCTTAAAAAAATTATTTAATATCATCTCCAACCCTTTCTTTTCTCCAACCCCTGCCACTTTTTTGAGGGCATTTTCCATGTCGTCCAATATCGGGAGCAATTCGACAAAGACTCTTTCGTTGGAACATTTTATTATTTTTTCCATCTCTTTCTCCATGATTTTTTTATAATTTTCAAAATCGGCCTTCAGGTATTTGTATTGGTTCAAGTAGGTTTCCGATTTTTTCTTTTCCTCATTTAGCAACTCTTCAATGCTTTTATTTTTCTTGTTCAAGATATTTTGCTTACTCATTAACTCATCCCTGCTTGAAATCGTCTCATTGCAAATTTCAAATATTATTTTATTCATTTAAATACTTGTAGGCTCTATTCCTTTTTGAATTAGAAATGATATAAAACCCTATCTCGTTTATTTTATCTTATTTCCTCAAAATCTCAGATAATATTCACATTTTCAATTTTTCCTTCTAATGAAAATTTCCTTGAAAAACTCTTCTTCCTCGCCACCGCAAATCTTTAATTCATGGAAACCCATAAAAATTGTGTTAATCATGAAAATACCAACTAAATTCCGCCTAAACACCGAAGATTATGAGATATACTTCGATAACGATAAGAAGACTTATGTATGCAAAGATTTAGAAAGCGGCGAGAAGACCAACATAGGTGTTTTAGGTACTTTTTTGCAGATGGGGATACTGAAGACATCCGAAGACAATCCAGTTAATTCTGATGAAAGGATAGCCTATTTGATGGACAAAGTTGTCAGCCTGGAGCAGAAGCTCAATAAAACATTCCCAAGCTCAATCGAAAGCCCTAAAAAACCAAAAATAAAAGAGATCCCGCCAGAATTAGATTTTCCGGAAGAGCCAGACTTACCAGAGATAATAGATAAAAAAGCCAAAAAAGAGCCTGTCCTTAAAAAACACCCTGAAAAAGACGAAGATTCAGAAATAAACCAAATAATGATGGAAAAAATCCTGGAAAAAACAATAGAAGAAAATGAAAAAAAACCACCAAAAAATGTAAATATCGAATCAAATGAAGAAATCGATAATTGGATGGAAATTTAGTTTTTACATCATTTCCTTTAATTTTTTGGTAACAAACTCAACGACTTCTTTTTGGATCGGAACCGTGAATGATTTTCTGTATCTTTTTGTCCCATCCATCATCATAAATCCTCTTGAGATGGATATGAACTCATTCTCGCCGCTCTCGCTAATTGCTTTTTTTCTTGCAACTTCAATAAAGTCGTTATTCCCGAATTTTACTTCTTCGGCTTTAATTGTTTGGTATTCTACCATTTCTATTCTAACCTCCTAGTCTAAAACTATTGTTAATTAAAGGCAGGAGACTATTTAAAGCTATTTGTTCTCTGAGAAACCATTTCTTTTTCTAAAGGTGTTTTACTACCTTCTTCTGGTTTTTTTAGCGCTTCTTACTGTTCTTCTTTTTGCACCTATTCTTCTAGAGGATTTTGTGGTGCTTTTCTTTGAGCTAGAAGCTTTACGAACTAAACCTAATTTTTCAAGTAATTTTATTGCCATAGATAGTATTTCTTTCAGGGGGTTATAAAGATTTCTAGTGGGCCCAGTGAGATTTGAACTCACGACCTCCTGATTATCAGTCAGGCGCTCCACCAAACTAAGCTATGAGCCCATAGGCAATAATTTACCTATTAATTATTTAATATTAGTTTTATTTCTCTCTTTCATTAATGCTTGCTTAATCGATACACTGTTGTCGCACATTGGATAACCAGAACATCCCCAGAATGACCCGTATTTACCTTTTCTAATTGTCATGAGACTTTTACATTTGCTACAGACATACCTCTTCGGGTTCTTTTCTCGGCATCTCATGCAGACTGGCTGGTCTTCCTTATTGAAAACAGTAGCAAACATTCCGCAATGAACACATAAATCAGGCATAGCAATAGCTTATAGACTTTCAGATAAATAATAATTATAGTCACAAGGGCCAATAGATCAATCCGGTAAGTTGAAGAAACCTGGAAGATCGTCTGGTTCGCATCCAGAAGGCTTGGGGTTCAAATCCCCATTGGTCCATTAAAGAGAAGTTGCCGCATATAATATATCATTTGGTGAATATAGAAATTCCCTTAAATTTTCAAATAAGGTATCAGATACCTTTTAACAAAACAAGACCATCAGGAGTTCGAGTAGGTTCTGATATAACCAATCCAGGATTATCTGAATACCATTTAAGTAGATGCCCTCTATTTACACGATCAGCTCTAATAGGCGCATAACTTCTTATATGGGGTATACCGAACATATGAATAAAATAAAAATTTATAATTAAATATCTATCTTCTACACTAACATTTAGAGGTTATTGGATGAAAAACAAAATTAACAAATGCCTCCAGGAATTCAACAAATATATGTCCCCCGAAGCAACGGCTAAATTGATCTCTGTCAGAAAAAATTCATTTACCATGAACTTCTCTGGTCATTTCTGTGAGACATGCGGATTCTATGATTACTTTGATGACTTCAAAATTTTGCTGGAAAAACTCGAGTTAAAAGTGAAAATTAGTAAAGTGGAAGAAAAAGAACAAGGAGCATTGGTTGAGTTCAAGATACAAGAAGATATAAAAAATCACTAAAACAACTTATTCTAAGATGACTATGATTCTAGCAGCTACTGCAGATATTCACTCGCCAGTCTATTATGACTTGTTTTTGAAAAGCTTGGACAGAGTCAAAACAGAGATAGATTTGTTCCTGATAGCAGGAGACTTAATCGACAGGAGCTCAACAAGGGAAATAGGTCCACTCAATGAGTTGAGAAAAGTTTCGAACGCATTCTTCGGCAAGTTCAGCTGCCCTGTCTTAGGGTGCTTCGGCAACAACGAGTTTGAGCAGGACTGGGATGAAATAAGGAAACAAAACCCGGAGATTAGGTTCCTTCAGGATGAAAGCGCCACTTTTGACATTAAAGGAAAGAAGGTTGGCGTGGTCGGGAGCAAAGGCAGTTTAGACAGGCCGACATGGTGGCAGCGCAGCAACATGCCTAGCATCTATGAAACATACCAGAAGAGGATTGACACTATTGACAGGCTTTTAGCTGACCTTGATGTTGATTATAAGATACTGCTCATCCACTATCCACCAACCTATCAGATACTTTCAGGCGAGAATCCATCTGGCTATCCTGAGCTTGCATCTAATGCCCTTGAAGGGGTGATAAAGGACAATAAGGTTGATTTGGTTTTAACAGGCCATGCTCATAAGGGAAAGAAGGAAGTGTGGGTTGATGGAGTTCCTGTGCTGAATGTCGGGTTAGCGTTGAATAATGGGATTGTTATCATAGATACTGATAAGCTGAAGCCTGGGTTAGGGAAGTTCTTCTGAGTTAATGAATTATTTCCTTGATATCACTGAGCTTTTGAGGGTTAATTGAAATTCTGCCAACTTTCTGAGGGATCAAATAACCTTCGTTGATAAGTTCCTTCACCTTTTTTTCACTTAACTTCGCCACATAATCAAGAATAA
>PFTQ01000033.1 GCA_002789635.1 Candidatus Aenigmarchaeota archaeon CG_4_9_14_3_um_filter_37_18
TCTATTATTTACCACATAGAAGTAAATACTACCCAGCGACTCCCTGCCTCTCAGAAAAGAGCATGATTTTACCTAACTCTTCCATTAGCTTAGGCTCAACAGAAATAATATCAGTAGTAGTAATGATTCCAACCAACTGCCCTCCATCAAGAACAGGCAGCCTTTTGATTTTATGATCAACCATTGTTTGGCATGCATCATTGAGCTCTGCATCCGCATCAATAGTTATAACATCTTTTGTCATCATTTCTTCAACTAATGTCACAGACGGGTCTAATCCAGTTGCAACAACTTTTCTTATGATATCGCTTTCAGTGATCACGCCGACTATTTTCTCGTCTTCAACAATAATTAAAGATCCGATCTCATGTTTAGTCAATGTTCTTGCGGCTTCTTTGATTGATATGTCTTTGCTGGCTGAGATGACCTTTGGGTTCATCGCATCTTTGACTTGCATAGATAGTAATTGAATTGTATGAATAAAAAGATGTTATTTTCTAAGTGCTCACGCACACTCCGCAGGAGGAAGTTGAACGAGTTTAGCAGACTATTCTAAGCATTGAGCAAAATTTTTATTAACTCAAGAGGCAAAGATGAGTTATAACAGGGTTTTCTGGCATGCTTTGGGCTATATGGTCAAAATTGAGTGATCTCAGTATGAAGATTGGAGAAATTTCTGGAAGGATAAACAGATATATGAAAAGAAGAAGAAAGTAACTAAAACCCAACTTCAACTACTTTGTCTTTGAATTTCAATTCATCTTTATTCTTGCCTTCAAGCTTCCCAACAAGTACTTTACCAGCTCCAACATCCTTCTCAAGCTTGGCAGCGAACTTCTTCAACACTTTTTCTGTTCCAGTGTCAGATTTAATTGTCAATTCAATTTTATCGCTGACAATCAACCCTTTTTTCTTTCTCATAGCCTGAATGGTTCTTGTCAACTCCCGATATAGTCTCTCTTGAGCTAGCTCTTCATCTTCTGACAGGTCTAAAAATAACTTTCCTTGGTCGAATTCTATTGATGACAATTCTCCTTCTGGATCTTTCTCAACAACTTTAACGCTCTTGGCATTCGCCATTTTTCCTAAGATGTTGCTTAGATTCTCAACCGCATCCTTAACTAATTTTTCCTTTGATACAATTATCATCTCTTTGACAGGCCACTTAAGCTTGAGATTAACTTTCTGCCTGGCGGCTAAAGAATTCTCGACTAGAACTTGCACTAATTCCATCTCTTTTTCTAATTCTTTGTTTAGCATAGTCTTATCAACTTCCGGCAGGCTAAACAAGTGAACACTCTCTTCCCCCCCGATCAGCGCTTTAACTACATCCTGATAGCCTTGTTCAGCAATATACGGGCATATAGGAGCAAGCATTTTTGTCAAAGCATCCACAACCGTCATGATTGTATAGAATGCTGACTCTTTATCTTTGCCTTGATAGCCGGGCCATGTTCTTTCCCTGATTAATTTGATATACCATCTGGAGTAATCGTCTAAGATGAATTTCTGCAGCGCTTCAATTGACTTGTGGTTCTGGTATTTGCTGAAGTAGTCGTCATACTCTTGGATAGTTGAATGCAGCCTGGAAAGAAGCCATTCATCCTCTTTCTCTAGTTTAGGCTTATTTTTAGGAAATTCGGTGACATAGATTTTGACGAATTGAAATGTATTCCTAACTATATTCAGGGTCTTCGCAGCAGTATCAACTTCAGGCCAGTTGAAGTAGAAGTCATTCCAAGCAGGGCTTGAGAGGAAGTAATACCTGAGTACATCCCTTCCATACTTTTCGATTATATCTTCCGGAGCTACAATATTGCCTTTGGACTTGCTCATCTTGTTGCCGTGCGCATCTAAAACAAATCCATGAAATAGAATATTTTCATACGGTCTTCTATCAAATGTAATCACACTGGTTATCATCTGCGAGTTCCACCAGCCTCTAATCTGGTCAGGTCCCTCCAGGTTAAAGTCATTAGGCCACAATTTCTTAAATAGATCCTTTTTTTTCGGATATCCAAGGCTAGCCCAAGCAGCCAATCCCGAGTCAAACCATACATCTAGAACGTCAGGAATCCTTTTCATCCTGCTTCCGCACTTATCGCAATTGAGGAAGACTTCATCAACATAAGGCCTGTGAAGGTCTTCCAGTCTTTCAGGCAGTTCATCAGATGATCCTATAACTTTTGTGTATTCGCATTTCCCGCATTCCCAGATTGGCAGCGGTATTCCCCAGTATCTTTGCCTTGTAACAGGCCAGTCTCCTAATGATTCCAGCCAGTTGTTGAATCTTTTGCCAGCCCATTCAGGAATCCAGTTAACTTTTTTGTTTTCTTCAATTAATTTTTTTCTTATTTCAGTTACACGAAAAAACCACTGAGGCACAGCCATGAATATCAGAGGCGAGGAGCATCTCCAGCAAAACGGATAGTCATGCGATATCTTCTCGGCTGCGAACAGCATGCCTCTTTCGCTGAATTCTTGGGTCATATCAATGTCAACATCTTTAACAAACCTTCCAGAGTATTTCCCGCATTCTTCATTGTATGTCCCGTTCATATTCAACGGAGAGACTATCGGCAATCCATTCTCCTTTCCAACCTTGTAATCTTCTTCCCCATGTCCAGGGGCGCAATGGACTAGGCCAGACCCATCCTCTAGTGTAACGAATTGGTCTGATAATACGACTCTCCAGGCATTCTTTATGTTTTTGTGAAAAGGAAATATATCAGAAAGCGGATGAATGTATTCCATTCCTTCAAGATCTTCACCAAGAACAACTTTTTCTGTTTCGTATTCGGCTATCTTTGCTTTTTCCATAACTTTGTCTACAAGCGCCTCGGCAAATATCAGTGTATCATTTCCCACTTTTACATAAGAATATCTTGCATCTGGCTTAGCTATTATCCCTGTGTTTGAAGGCAGAGTCCACGGGGTAGTGGTCCAAATCAACAAATAAGTTTTTTTTTCTCCTTTTACAGGAAATTTAACGTATAATGAAGAATCAGAAACATTTTGGTATTCAATCTCGTTATATGCTACTGCTGTCTCGCAGTGCGGGCATACTGTCACGGAGTATTTGTCTTTGTAAAGCAGGCCTTTGTCAAACCCAACTTTAAATGTGTACCATGCGCCATCAATGTAGGATTTGTTCAGCGTCAAATACGGGTTGTCCCAATCCATCCATACACCCAGGTTAAAGAATTGATTATTCATGATGCTTATGAACTCTGTTGCGAATTTTCGGCATTCCTTGTTAAACTCCTCGACTCCCATTTTTTCAATATCCTGCTTGGATTTCATGTTGAGCTTTTTCTCGACTTTATTTTCTATAGGCAAGCCATGAGTATCATATCCAGGCTGCGACCATACATCAAAACCTTTCATTCTTTTGTATCTCAGAAACGAATCCTTCAAAACCTTGTTCCAGGCTGTGCCTAGATGAATGTAACCTGTGGCGTAAGGCGGGCCATCAAGAAAGTAGAATTTCTTTTTTCCTTTGTTGGTCTTTAAAGCCTTTTTCGGGATATTATTCTTTTCCCAGAATTTTTGGACTTGCTCTTCTTGTTCCTTGACTGTAGCCATTATTCACACCATACAAACAAAAGATTAGAGTTTAAAGTAAATAAAAGCAAGGATTCAGATGCCAATCCGGTCAACACCCACTAATATCACTGGTATAATTAGGAAAAGAAGATACTTAAATGTTACTTGAGAGAATTCTATATTATTATCATGAATTCTAGGGTTTCTCTCCAATAACAATTATATCATGCCTTCTAATTTTTATTCCTCTTTTTGTGCTGAATTTTTTTTGGATCTCATTTAATACTTTAACGTCTTTCTCTTTAGAAAAGTTCCTAACAGTGACTTTTACTTCCTCCAGCAAAAGGATTAAATCATCAATCGTAGGATAGTAGCAGTCATAAAAAATCGACATGCTTCTGATCTTGCTAAAACCTAATAATTTCAAATCTCTTTCTAGCAGTTTTAATTTCCCCCCCTCTTTAATATCACATTGATGACCTCTTGGTCCTTTATCGTCGCTCCCGAACAAAAGTTTCATATCCCTCTTATCCATTTCACCTGGATATTCTATATAAATTCTTCCTCCAGGTTTTAAAACTCTGAATACTTCCCTGAAGTCCAATCTGGCCAAAAGGACTGTTGCTAAATCAAAGATACTACCTCTAAAAGGAAGCTCTTGAGCGATACCTTTAATAAAACTAACGTTATTTGTCATATTTTCTTTTTTGTTTTTTCTTGCTATTTGAAGCAATTCGAAATTCGGGTCTAGGCCATAGAAATGTTTGCAAAATTTCGCAATGGGTATAGTCTTATATCCAGTTCCCATGCCAATATCCAAAACAACTGATTCTTTGTTAACCATTTTTTTCAGTTGAGGTATTCTCTCATATGGTATTGCATCAGTATCCGGTTTACCAGATACTTTGGCATATTTTGACGAGTAAGGCCTTATTTTGTCATCAACCATACTATTATTTTAATCATTGAGAAATATAAAATCAAAAAATGAAGGTTCATCGAACTCTTTGTAGATAATTTTCATAGATTTTTTCAAGAAAATTAAGCTTAATTATTCTTTGCAACTCTAAATGTTTCAAAATATCGTCTATTTTAACATCAATACAATATCCATCTTTAGAAGAGAAAAAGATTAGATTTATGCTGTTGGGATTAATGCCTTTTAGCGGAAGCAAGGACTTTCTTCTTTTATACTCCAAACTAATTTCCTTTAACTCAGATTGAATACCCTCTTTAAACCAATCAGGAAATAATAACTTACTACTTTTTTGTGCAAGTATATTTGTCGATCCTATAAAATCCCCTCTACCAGTCAATGCTAACTCAAAAATCATATTTGAAGCAACATCAAACCCATACTTTTCCGAAAATTCGTTTAAAAGTGCTTTTTTTGGATCTAATTCCATATTTTTTTGAATTCCGAAAGTTTCCATGGGTGTTGTATTCACGCTCAGTATCCCGTCATCAGTCAGCTTCTTTCTAATTAATAAAAGGAATTCAGTTAAATCATAACCTGTTCTCCTCATGTTGCTCAGCAGAAAATTTGCAATAATTAGTGGGAATGTGTCTTGTGTTTCCATTAAATATTGAACAGCATCTTGGCAAATGAAGGCAACTCTTTTTCTTGCATCGGAAGTTACACTAAATCCATTTTCATCCAGACAAATTCCATATCTTGCTAATTTATTCAAATGACCGCTTAATCTATCTGTACTCATGTCTCTGTTAGGTTCATCAGGATCCTTGCAAATACTGCTTATTTGAGACCAAGGAATTTTTTCCCCTTTTTGTAGTTTGTGAATAATTTCCCATCCTTCCTTGTTCTTATCAACTGCCACTATTTTGATATCTCTTTTTCTTATTTCTGGATTCATTGCTAAAACAAAAGGTTCAATTGGACCAGAACCCAGCAACAATATTGATTTTGCATCAGGAACTAATGCTAAAGCAACCAGAATTGAAATATCATTTCTTCCAGGATATGTAAATGTGCTTGGAGAATCTAATGTATGGGGTTGGATCATAAATATTATCCTCTAAACTTAAAGTTTTATATCACATATTTTTTTGGCGAGCCCAATGTAATTCTCAGGTGCCAATTCCAGCAGTTCTTTTTTAACTTCCTCAGCAACATTCAGGTTTTTAATAAATTTTTTGATATCATCTTTTCCTATTTTTTTCCCTCTAGTCAGTTCCTTCATTTTTTCATAGGCTCCTTCTATTCCTTCCCGGCGAAGAATGGTTTGAATCCCTTCAGAGATAATTTCAGGATAATCCTTCAAATCTTGACTAATTTTTCCTTTATTCACTTCTATTTTTTCTAATCCTTTTAATGTGCTTTGATATGCAATTATACTGTGTGCAAATGCAACACCTATGTTTCTGATAACAGTACTATCTGACAAATCTCTTTGTAATCGAGAGATGGCGAGTTTATTGCAAAAATAATTCAACAACGAATTAGCTACCCCAATGTTTCCTTCACTATTTTCAAAATCAATCGGGTTGACTTTCTGAGGCATGGCTGATGAGCCAATTTCATCTTCTTTAACTTTTTGTTTTAGATAATCCATACTGATGTAAGTCCACAAATCCATGTCAAGATCAAGAAAAATATTGTTAATTCTGATTATGTTGTGGAATATTTCTGCGAAATTGTCGTATGGTTCTATCTGAGTAGTGATTAAATTCTCTTCTAACCCAAAACTTCTAATAAAATCTTTTGAAAACTTTATCCAATCTACTTTCGGGTATGTTGCAACATGAGCATTATAATTTCCTACAGCTCCATTGAACTTTGCAGTCAATCGAATTTTTTTAAGTTGGTTAATTTGTCTTGTTAATCTATGAGCAAACACAAAAATTTCTTTTCCTAATGTTGTTGGGACGGCTGGTTGGCCATGTGTCCTCGCAAGCATCACTACATCTTTATTTTCTTTGGCTAGTTTTGTTAATGCCTGTTCTACTGATTCAATTTCTTTTAGAAAAATGTTTTTCAATGACTCTTTGATTGATAACGCATAGGCTATGTTGTTAATATCCCAGGTTGTTAAACAAATGTGAATTATTTCTGTGAAATCTTCTAATGATGTTCCCTTGATTTTATTTTTGATAAAATATTCAGCTGCTTTCATATCATGGTTAGTTATTTTTTCAATTGATTTTACTTCTTCACCATTCTTTAAGTCAAACTTCAAATACAATTTTCTCAAGATTTTTTCTTCATCATTTGTCAACTTCCTTACAATTCCTTGTTTTGAGAGAAATATCAGATACTCGACTTCTAATCTTATTCTATTCTTAATTAATGCAAACTCTGAAAAATATTCTGAGAGTGCTTCTACTTTTTTTCTGTATCTGCCATCAACCGGGGATATCGCTGTCAACTCATTCATCTATTCACCTCAAGTCTATTGTAAATTCTCTGCCAGCTCCAAATGAAATGAATTTCACCTGGATTCCAACATTATCTTCAATAAATTTCAAATAATTTCTAAGTTCCTTTGGCAATGTATAGTACCCTTCTTTTGCGATTCTTAACCACTCTTTTTCTGTTAGGTCATCCCATCCTTCCAGCTCTTCATATACAGGTTCGGATCCTCTGAATACTTTCAAGTCAAATGGCTGATTTTCTATTATTTTATTATTATATTTGTATGCAGTGCAGACTTTCAGTTTCTTCAATCCGCCAAGAACATCTAGTTTTGTTACTGCTAATGAACTCAATCCATTTACCATTACTGCATGCCTTATATTTACAAGGTCCAACCATCCGCATCTTCTAGGCCTGCCAGTGGTCGTGCCGTATTCTTTTCCTTTAAGTCTCATATATTTACCCTGATAATATTCATTTTCCTGATTGGCTTTCCCCAGTGCTTCTGATTTTTGCTTTTCAAAAGTTGGCTCTATTTTATCCCAAGTTCCTTCACCTTTAGTTTGCTCATCAGTCCCGAGTTCTGTTGGAAATGGACTTTTGCCAACTCTTGATGTATATGCTTTGGCTACTCCGAAAACTTTATCAATTTTTGTCGGCCCAACACCTGTTCCTGTGCATGCTCCACCTGCTATTGTATTAGATGATGTCCCGAATGGGTACATTCCATGATCCAGACATAATAAAGTTCCCTGTGCTCCTTCAAACAGGATATTTTTTCCTTGATCTAATAATTCATTGATTTTTTTGGATTCATTGCCGATATATTTAGATAATTTCTTGCCATAATTAAAATATTCTTCAAACACCTGTTTTTCATCTGATTCTATTTTTTGGTTGTAGACATATTCTAGTGTCTTCTTTTTGATTCTGTATAAATTCTCCAGTTTTTCTTTCAGGATTTCTTTATCCAAGAGATCAACAACCCTTATCCCATTTCTCGCTGTTTTATCAGAATATGTTGAGGCTATTCCTCGTCTTGTCGATCCAGCGGATAGTTTTCCTTGAGCAACATCCGATAATCCGTCCTGTTGAACTTGGAAAGGAAATATTATATGAGCTTTCTGACTTATCAACAAGTTAGGATTAATCCCTCTTTTTTCCAAATCTTCTATCTCCTTTAATAATACTTCTGGATTGATCACCATTCCTGCACCTAGAACACCGAACTTGCCTTGAACAACACCGGATGGAATTAAATGGAATTTGTAAACTTCTTTTTCAACAACAACTGTATGCCCAGCATTATTCCCGCCTTGGTATCTAACAACTGCATCAGCCTCTTCTGCTAGATAGTCGACAATTTTTCCTTTTCCTTCATCTCCCCATTGGGTACCCACAACTATTGTTCCAGTCAAATGCACACCTCCCTAAATAGATTTAATTATTCCCTCCCCTGCGATCAGCCCAGTAGCAGCAGCGCCAACTATATTACCCGACACACCTGCCCCATCCCCAGCGACAAACAAGTTTTTAACAGAAGTTTCCAGATACTTGCTTGTCCTGATCTTTGATGACCTAAGCTTGATTTCAGGAGCATAAAGAAGAGTGGAGCCAGAGTTTATTCCAGGCATAACCTTATCCAATTTCTCTAAACCTTCAATAATATTTACAACAACTCTGTGAGGCAAAGCCATTGAGATATCCCCAGGAACTACATCCTTTAAGGTAGGGTCAACTAAACCTTTTTTAATTCTTCCCCAAGTGCTTCTTCTTCCTTTCTTCAGGTCTTCCAACCTTTGAAGAATAGGCTTCCCCCCGCCTATAGTTGTAGCCAGCTGAGCTATAGATTTAGCATATTCAGTCGTGTTTTCAATAGGCTCTGTCAGGACAACTTCTGAGACTAAAGCAAAGTTGGAATTTTCTGAGAGATGATCAGAGTTGGAGTGGCCATTCACACAAACAAACCCTTCATAATCTTCTATTCCCACTAACCCATTAGGGCAAGGGCAAAAAGTCCTTACAACATCTTCAAATGTTTTTGATTGAAGCATGAATATAGCTTCATACATGAGGTCAGAATATTTTTTCATAACAATAGCAGGGAATTCAACCCTTACACCAACTTCTATCTTATCATAATCATAGGGAATCTTGTACTTTAAAGAAAGGTCTTGCAGCCACTTTGCATTAATCCTGCCTGTAGCTAGAATAATTTTATCAAACTTAAGCTTTTCCCCTGACTTTGATACAATCCCGCAGCATTTAGAATCATTTATCAACAAATCTGTGATTTGGGTTTCATTTATTATGTTGACTTTCTTATCTTCTAGGTAATCCTGAAAGCTCTTCATTATAGGCGGAAGCTTGTCTGTGCCTACATGCTTTATCTTTCTGATGACCAGCCTAATGTTGCGTTTTTTCGCCTCTTCAACAAATTCATTTGCTTTATCCATATCTTTTGGATAATACTCAGAATTCACCCCAAAATCTATGAATATCTTATCAACTTGATCAAGGTATTTCTGGTATTCAGGAATAGAAAATAGATGCAGTATTTTCTCATGGCTTAGCACAGGGCTGAAATGCAGCTTGCCGTCGGAAAATGTTCCAGCTCCCCCGATGCCGCACATAATGTCTTTGGGTGTTCTATTCTCAACGCGTTTACCCATGTCTATTAATGTGACATCCAAACCTTTTTTTTGTGACAACTTATATGCAGAAAACAATCCAGCAGGACCAGCGCCAACTATTCCTATTTTCACCAAAATGTATCCTTACTAATATTTTTGAAAGGTAGAATAAATAGATTTAAGACAAAATTTAGATGATGCCGAATAGTAGATAAATAGCATCGGTATGAAATTCTCGTATAGTACTTACCTCCCTTGGTGCTTCTGAGACGATTAATAGATTGTAGGAAAATCAGATGTACGAAAGTTAACTACTCGTGCTAAAGGTAGTTGAAATATAAATAATAAAAGAAATAATTATTTTTATGGGAAGTCTTCATCCAAGATATGCTAGAGCAATTTCCTCTGAAAGTAGAGATGCTCCTCAGGGTATTTGGCCTTTTGGAAGTCTGGTACCAAGTATAGGAATACTTCAAGAATACTATGCAAAACTGTGGGGAGTTGATTCTGAAGAAGTAAGGATTGAAGTTTTTGTTCATGGCTATGTTGCTTCGAAAACGACAAATCTTAGCTAATTTTTTCAAAAATACCGTTACCACATATATCAATTTTAAGAGCAGAGGAATACACCGGATAATAAATTAATTCTTCCCCACTAAAATAACATTAGAAGAAAGAATTTATGAGGTAGGCATCCAATGACCGAATGCACACTGTGCGGAAGGAACACAGACAAACTTTTCCTCGCTGAGGTTGAAGGGGCTCATATAGAGGTTTGCGAAGTCTGTGGCAACTTCGGGAAAATAATAGAAGAAATAAAACACAAACCAAAAACCACTTTTGTTAAAAGAGAAGCCAAGTCAGAATTAGAAGAGCCAGAAGAGGATTTCAAGCCAAATTATGGGAAGCTTATAATTCAAGCCCGCCAGAAGATAGGCCTAGAAAGAAAAGATTTTGCACTAAAAATAAAAGAAAAGGAGTCACTGATTAAAAGAGTAGAATCCCAGCAGATGATTCCTGATGCAAAACTCACAAAAAAAATTGAGGATTTTTTGGAGATAAAACTCAATCAGATTTACGAGTCAAGAAGGTTAGATCCTGCTGTAGAGAAAGGCTCTTTAACTCTTGGGGATATAGTAGTAGTGGAGGATGATTGACATGCAACTGAAAGGAAGGGATATGCTTTCGCTGAAAAATTACACAAAGGAAGAGTTGGAATATCTGATAGATCTAGGGATCAAGATCAAAAAAAATCCAGAGAAATATTACGATGTATTGAAGAAAAAGACTCTAATAATGCTTTTCGAAAAATCTTCGACAAGGACTAGATGCTCATTTGAAGCGGGTATGGCTCAAATGGGTGGGCATGCTATATTTCTGGATTGGCAGTCCTCGCAATTGTCAATAGGAGCTGAGCTCAAGGATGAAGTCCGTTCCATGGAAAGATACTGCGATGTGATTGCGGCAAGAGTTAAAAAACATAAAACCATTCGGGAGATAGCTGATTCAGTCAAAAAACCGGTCATCAACATGCTCTGCGAGAAATACCATCCATGCCAAGGATTAGGGGACATGATGACTATTAAGGAGCATATAGGTAGTTTAAAAGGAAAAAAACTCGTCTACACAGGAATTGCAAATAATGTTAGTAACTCGCTTGTATGTGCGGGAACAAAACTTGGAATGAAAGTTGTTTTAGCGATTCCTGAGAAAGATCCTGATGCAGTTGATGTTGAACTTGAAAAAAAGGCAAAAGCAACAGGACTGTATGAAGAGACAAAAGACCTTAAGTCTGCTGTGAAGGATGCTGACATAGTCTACACAGATACATGGGTTAACATAGAATTTATGAAAGACCCTAAGTTCGCAGCAGAGAAAGAGAGAAGAATGAAAACATTCATGCCTTACCAGGTTAACGCTAAACTACTGAAAGACACTGGAAGCCATGCAAAGATTATGCATTGTCTTGCTGCGCATGTTGGGTATGAGATCACACGGGATGCGATCGACCACAAAAACTCAATAATCTTCAACCAGGCCGAGAACAGGATGCATATTCAGAAGGCGATTCTTGTTAGTCTGGTTGGATAGATTATGTTTCGATAATTTTCGAAAGATTTATATATAACTAAATATAAATATTGAAACATGAAGAAGAAAGAGTGGATATACAGAGAGATATTATATCAAGTTTTAGAAGAGAAAAAGAGTTTTATTACTCAGAGCTTTCTTTCTAAAAGATGTGGAGTCTCATTAGGGAATGTTAACCATGCTGTTGAACCATTAGCATCAATGAATGCAATAGAAAAGAAGCCAAGAGGTTTTACAGTCATCGGTGCCAAAAAAATACTTCTTTACTGGGCTTCTACAAGAAATCTGGACAAAGATATTGTTTATCAAACTTTTTCTAATATATCTGTTATTGAAATCGAAAAGATTATTCCTGTAAATATGTTTACGGCTTATTCTGGTTTTAAATTCAAGTTCAATTCTACACCTTCAGATTATTCAGAAGTGTTTGCATATGGGAATGCAGAGAAAGTTAAAGAGAGGTTTGCTGAAAAAAAAGGCAGGCCCAATGTCATTGTTCTTAAGACTGATAAGCATCTTATGAAATTCAAACAAATACCTATCGCTCAATTGTTTGTTGACCTTTGGAACATTAATACATGGTATTCCCAGGAATTCTTGAAAGTTTTAGAGGCGAAGATAAATGGAATTTTGGAATGACATTGCTACAGATAAAAGCTGGAAAGTGCTCATAGAAATATCCAAAAGATTTGATTTCATAATTATTGGCGGATGGGCTGCTTATCTACACACTAAAACACTGAAATCCAAGGATATAGATGTTGTAGTTGATTTTGACACTCTTGAAAAGATGGGTATGGAGTATAGACTAAAGAAAAATACTAACCTCAAAAAATATGAGATAATAGTGGATGAAATATCAGTAGACATATATGTGCCCTTTTTCTCTAAACTTGTAGTCCCTTTGGAAGATCTTAAAAGTATGTCAACTAGTATAGAGGGGATGAGAGTTGTGAATCCTGAGGTTCTGTTGATTCTCAAGCAGCAGGCAGAGTTTGAAAGAAGAGATTCGATAAAAGGTCAGAAAGATAGGGCTGATATCTTGAATGTTCTTATTAACTCAAGTGTGGAGTTGAAGAAGTATCTCAACCTTGTTCGGAAATATAGGTTAACAGATTATCCAAAAAGACTTAGAGAAATAGTAAAAACCGCCAGAAAGGAGTTTGAATACTTGGGGATAAGGAACCCAAGAAGAATTAAAATTCTGAAGGAAGAGTTGATGAAAAAGCTGAGAGAGTTGTGAAGTCAGTAGAGAATAGCTATACTATTTGTGATTTGTTAGTATTTATTTTTTTATTTTCTGGACTTGCGTAAATTGATTTTAATTCTTCGCGACAAATTACTGGTGGGTTCTTTTGAGATCTCCTTCTATTGAATAGGAAAATAAAGGTGAAAATATGATGCATTTTGGGATTAATAGCATAGATGCAGGGCAATACACTGGTCGAAAAGGATACACAGTTTTTAAAAATTTAATCACTAGGCAATTTATCGTTGTAGCTTCTCAGGTGGATTCATTCTATGAAGTCATGGGTGAAAGATGGGGCCGAAATCAAGATGATCCTATATGGAGCAATTATGTAAAAGTTGGATAGAATAGGTAATTTCATGTACAAACTAGTGAAGAATCCCTATAGTAATGCCGTGGATTTACTAAATGAACAAGGAGGTTGGGTGAGAACTTTATATCCTGGTCATATATTACCAGAAATTTTTGCCTGTTTTTCTTTTAACGGAAGCGTGCAATGTATGAGAGATGCAGAAGATTTGGTAGATTCTGTGCTTAAAATGGATTATATTCCAGTAGAAGTTGAATATGACTCTTCTAGGTTAAACGGGAAGCATCTTTCTGATTTTAACAGGAACTAGATTTAATGTTTATATCACATCTTTTGACTTCACCTTCTTTATTCCTTTGGCCTTGTTAAAGTCCTTGTCGAAAGAAATCAGAATATCAATATTCTAAAGTAGAAAATCAATTACCAATCAGTCAGTCATCACAACCAAAAGCCTAAAAAATCCTTTAGTGCAATAAAATATTGGTCATATGAACATCTCTATCATCGGCAGCAAAGGCCTGGCAAAACAACTCGGCAAAAAAGGAACATCCTCAGACATAACTCTATACAACACATCCTTTCAAGGCAGATACTTCACATTCATAGAGCCCGAGAAATACCCAGAGAAAGTGCAAACGCTGTTCCAGGCAATGAGCATGTCGCAATTCACAATCCTTTATCTGACAGCAGACCTGCCGAAGAATATCCTAGGGGAATGCATAATCGCAGTCGACACCCTCAAGAAGAAAGGTGCTATTGTGCTTGATGTAATGGAAAAAGATGAGATAAAGCCAATATTGCAGGAAACATCTCTCAGGGATTTCCCGATTCTAGAAAACAACCCAACAAAAATATTCGAGTTTCTGTCTGAAATAGAGCAGGAGAACATCCAAGGCAAGCCGAAAGTTGTGATAGACCATTCCTTCCTTGTCAAGAGTGTAGGCAATGTTGCGCTTGGGACTGTTGCTTCAGGTGAAATCAAAAAATATGACAAGCTGACTTTATTCCCGGCGAAAAAAGAAGTGATGATTAAGTCCATTCAGATCCATGACAAAGATTACGACAAAGCGTCATGCGGAGACAGGTTAGGCGTATCTGTGAAAGGAGCGGAAGTTGAAGAGCTGAAAAGGGGGTCTGTTATATCTGATAGGATGGACTGCCTGAAAGAGCTCAGCGTGAGCATAACCAAAAACAAATTCTTCAAGGATGATATTCCAAATGAGGTTATGTGCATAATTGGGCTGCAATACGTCAGGGCTGAGATGAAGGAGAACAAGCTGTTATTCGAGAGCGAGATTGCTTATGATGGCGAGAAGATAATCATTCTGACACCAGAGAAGAAGATGAGAGTATTCGGAGTTGCTGCAGCTTTATCTGAAACATAAGTGCTCTGCTTTTTATTTCTTTAATCCATATTTTTAATTGGGGGTTGAGTTAAATGAAGAATGAAGAAAAAATGATGAAGGTGAATTGCAGCTTCTGCGGAAAGGGGATGGAATGTCCAGAAGGGATGATAAAAAA
>PFTQ01000050.1 GCA_002789635.1 Candidatus Aenigmarchaeota archaeon CG_4_9_14_3_um_filter_37_18
GTTTTCTGCGAGGTATATTATAATACTGAAAGCTCGGAAAATTGTAACTACTACAAGATAGAAATGTTTAAATAGAGATAATACTACTAACAAATAGTGAAAATTGAAGGTGATAAATGAATGGATGTAAAAAAGAATGTTGAGCATTTAAGAGACAAATTAGATAGCTATACAGGAACAGCAAAAGGTTATGCGGAAACAGCAGAAAATTATGCAAGGAAAGTAAGGTTAGGTTCAGCAACTGGAACTTTAGCGGGGGCATATTTCGCTGCATCAAGTGGAAGAGATATAGTATATTTAGTTACTCATGAAAAAGCTAGAAATCTAAGAAATTTCTTAAAAACAGCTGTAAAGACTGGTCTATCAGTACTTTTACTTTACGAAGGAGTAAGAAATTTAAGAGAAGATTTTAGATCAACGGCTGAGGAAAGAAATTAATTTTTTTCTTTTTTAAATTTTAAACAAGAAGAAAGGTGAAAACCATCCCAAGAAAAGACTGGAGTTTTTTGACTGAATTTTTATATGATCGGTTAGAAAGAGATAGATCTCTTGAGGATTATTCCCCAGAAATCAGAGAACAGGCTCTATTAAAAGTTCTTGATATATTGAATGGAAAAATTGATGAAGCTCTTAGAGCGGATGGACTTAATATTCTAGGCAGTGTTTTAAAAGATGGAGAAGGTATGCTAGAAAGAAGGAGAGATGCCAGCTGGGGGAGAGATAATAATAAAGATGTCTGGGAAAGAGATGAAAAGTTGCGTAGAGCAGTTGGGGCTACAAGTGTTGTTTATGATGTTCTAGATTCATATGGACCAAACTTAGGAATAAATTTATTAACAAGAGATGAAAGGATTGCACATGATGCTATACATGAATTAGCAGAGTTATATGGAGATGCTAGACTCAGCGTTAACACAAGATATAAAGGATTAAATAGGGCATTAAATCCAGTTTTAGGGAGATTTAAATTGAAACATTTAGGCGATCTTGCTAGTGCTTTTATGTATACAACTGAATTTGCTGGGAAGGCTGCATCTCTTTTAGATGCATTGAGGAAGAAGGGAAGTGTTTTGCAAAGAAATTTACCTCCAGGAAGTGTTGATGATAATCCACAAAAAGGCAGATCGGATTATACATTAGAGACTGGTCAGATAGTATTAGACAGGTTGTATAGAATAGCGCGTGGAGTTGATAAGACCCTTGAGTACATACCTTTCTGGACTCCGGCTTTATATTATGCAGCTAAAACTGCTGTGAGAGCAGAGGCTGAAAGATTAGGTTATGCTTAGTGTTTTATTGTTTACTCAAGAATAGAAATGCTTATATATGAATTAATATCACTATAGAGTAGTGAATAAGAGGGATGAGATATGGTAAAATTTAGTGATAGAATAAAAGAAACTTACGCCTATAAAGGAGCTGAAAGAACAGCCAAAGTTGTTGGGGAAATGAGTCCATATATTGGCGGTGGAAGTCTTGTAACAGTAGGTTTAGGGGCGTTGTTTGATGCAGGTACTGCATACCACAGAAAAAGAGTATATAGAGTTTTAGAAGCTGTAGGAGGAGCATTAGCAACAACTTTAGGAGCATTTATAATAATAGGTAAAATGACCCAAGAAAAGGAAAGTAAGTGATTATAATGCGTGAAACTTTTGAAGAAAAGGGGCTTGGTTTTTTTGATAGACTCGGGTATAGACTAAATGGGATTCCTCTATTTGCAGTAGAAGACTATAATGGAATTGTATCGAATTATAATTCCGGAAAGTATGAAACTGCTTTGAGTGAGATTTATGAATTATGGAGACGCCCAAATTCTACTAAACTTCCAGAATTTTATGAAGTTGCGTTAGCTTTAATAAGAAGATTAGACCCAGAAAAACAAATAGAAACCCGAGATAGAAGGGTTATATCAAGTCCGATGATATTATTAGAACTTTGGGGAGGTGGACATCAGTTTGCTAGAGGTGCTGAAGATATTTATGAAACCACTATGGGTATTGCTGAAAGATTGCCTTATGAGAAAAGAGTTCGAATATATGACAATGAATTCTATTCAAGCAATTTATTAATGATTTTATGGTATAATGATGATTCTATAGATAGGATAGATAATTTTGATCTAAGGACATTAGATGTATTGAAGAGAATCCCTAAAGAAAAAAGAGGCGAAACTATAAAAGCATTGTACAGCATCAGAGAGCAAAGAGAGCAAAGTGTATGTAATGAAAGAAGCAGAACTATAAGAGATAGATTAGAGTATATTCAATATAAATTAAAGTCTATGGAACAAGATGAAGTTGTTGAAAATGTTAAGGTAGGCGATAAAGTATGAGCAATAGTATGATTCCATATCAAGAACCTCCACTTCCATCTACAGAAATACTAGGGGGTGGATATAAAGGTAAAGGTGGATACACTTATACAGAATTTGAACTCCCTCCATTGGCAAGGGGCATGGGTCCTTATGCATCTCTACTTAAAAAATTTCCTGGATTAGTATGCGAAAGTTGGAAAAAAGAAAAACCAACCGGAGAACAAGTTGAAAGAACTCTTAGATTCATTCAGGGATTAACAGCAGCAAAATATGGGGTTGATTTAGGTGAAGTTGGGGAAGCTTCTGTAAGAGCAGATTTAAAAATAGCTGGTTTTACTGCTTTACAAACTGCCTTGTTATACGCATTAAACAAGAGTGGGGGACAAGATCCTAATTTGAAAAGGGTGGTATTATTCTTATTCCCTATATTGGGTCAGAAAGTTATGAAAGGAATTTTTGAAAACAAAGAACTAGGATTTTTACAGGCTCAATTAGATCCTTATGATGGGAGGAAAATACAGGCAGCTCATACTTTATTAGGCGTGTTACCGTCAGTTTTAGATATTGGTTTAGCTGGAAATAAAATTAGATATCTAGTAGATCCAAAAAATGTCGTGAGACGAACCCCTGGTTACGAAGATCCACACTCTATAGATACTGCTGTTAAAGGATTTGAAACGTATAGAAGAAGGGAAAAGGGTATAGAAGCTGCCAAAACAGCATCAGGTCTACTTTCAGGTTTTTTCCCCAATTATTCTGTAGCTCAATTATATACACTTTCAAGAACGATAAGAGCTATGGATGAATTACATCGAGGTAGAAAAGATTAGTTCTAAATGTTCAAATCAAGTGGTTGATATTTTTTATAGGTTTTCATACCCATCAACCCTAGCACGAGCTAAAGCTGGCTCTGACATACCATATCTTTGAAGTGTTCTTGGATCATAACTGTTGTAAAAATCCTC
>PFTQ01000053.1 GCA_002789635.1 Candidatus Aenigmarchaeota archaeon CG_4_9_14_3_um_filter_37_18
TATTTTCGTAAATAATATCACCACAATTGATACTAAAGCAAACCCAATGAATATTTTCCCTAGACCAAACCCTTCAATAAGATATCCGAGAAACAACCCAAGAACCCCATAGAAAAACCAGTAAAGAAAACCAGAGAATGAAATTATTGTCGCTCTCTTGTCGCTTCCGATTAGCTTGTTAAAGTAATCAGAAAACAGCGGTTCTCTGAATCTCGACATTGTTCTTGTCATCAGAAATCCGAGAATGACAATTGAAGGTAATTTAAACAAGCCTATCATCAGCATGCCAAGCGCTATTAACACACCAGAAGAGAAAACTGATCTTCTTATCCCGAATTTCTTTTCTATCCTATCAGAGAAATTTGTTGTTATTGCTCCTATAAGATTAGCCCCGCTGAATATGATCCCTATGTATATTATACCTACCCTGATATTCTCAAAATACGGCTGAATAAGAGCTAGGGTCAGCCAAGAAAACAGGTTCAGGAAAGTGAAATTGATTATCAGATAGATCAGCAAAGGATTCATCTTGAGCAGCTTAAAGCTTGAGCTGATCTGATTGAAGGAATTTCTTTCTTTTGCTCTATGGGCCTTTGGATTTCTAAGCGTTAATGAAACCAAAAAAATTAACAGCCAAGAAAAAACATTTGACAGCATTCCCATCTTCAACCCAAAATTCCCTGCAATATAAGCGCCAACAAAAGGGCCGATAATTCCCCCTAACAGAAGGCAGGATGTAGCTTTGGAGAATATTTTTTTCGAGGCATGCTCTTTTTTGTTTTCTATTATGACTTCGTACCCAAATGGAGTTAGGGTACTGAAAGCGAATGTTATCGCCAAAGCAATCAGGGCTTCTGCAATTACAACTTGAATGAAGCTTGTTGAGTTCGCATAAACAAAAGCCGAAATAATCCCTATAAAAGACCCTAATATTATTACTTTTTTCCTGCTCCACAGGTCGGACAATATGCCTGCAGGTATTTGGGAGAGAAACATGATAAATGCAAATATGGCTTACGTCATCAGGATTTGAACATAGTTAAGCCCTATCGACAGCAAAAAAAGCATATAAATCGCTTCAATAAAATTCACTCCGGTGAGGAACATGAATATGTAATATTTTTTAATTTCATCTATCTTCAGCATTTAACCCACTTTACATCCTGTTGAAACATCCATTCATTTGAACAGCTAAGCTTATAAATTAATTTTTGAGAGGTCAAAATATTGATTGGATTGAGATGATAACAAAACCGCAAGTTGAGATGTTGGATATAGTAGATGAGAACGATAATGTTATTGGCAAAGCTACAAGGGAAGAGTGCCACAGAAAAAAGCTCAGGCACAGAACAGTGAATGCATTTGTATTCGATAAGGATTGGAGTATTTTCATAATACAGAGAAGCGAAAATGTAGATACAGAGCCTTTATTCTGGACAATAACTTCCGGGGGTCATGTAGAATCTGGTCATACTTATGAAGATACAATCAGGAAGGAATTGAAAGAAGAATTGGACCTGAAAGATAAGCCAGTATTCATCAAAATGCTTAGGAATGATGTTGATCATGAATTGGAAAATTCCGCGCAGTATTATGTGATGGCAAATAAAAAACCAAAAATAAACAAAGGCGAAATAAAGCAGGGAAAATTTGTGGATTTTCAAGAGTTGAATCGGCTGATGAAAAAAGAAAAATTCAGCCAATCAGATGTCAAATACATTCATGGAATGCTTGTTGATTTATTAAAACAAAAAAAGATAATCTAGAACAGAATGCCCAAACTACTGAATCTTGCAAAAAAATCAGAAGACTTGGTTAAGCCTTTCGGAGAAATAGATGTCTTATTATTCTACGGAATAGTCGGGGAAAAGCTTAAAAAATTCCTGAAGGGAAAAGAACTTGCAACAAAAATATGGATGCCTTATGGAATACCTTATCTCATCAAACGAGGGTCAAAACTTGAGCCCTTACTTATCGAGGAATTCTTGGAAGCATTAACTCCTGAATTTTTTGAAAAAAGAAAGAAAAATTTAGATCAGGTGAAAGGACAATTAACTAAATCTCAAACAAAAGTTTGGCAGTATTTTTTTCCGAGGAAGCTAATGGATTTCTTCTATGCAACTAACAGTGAAAATCCAGGCAGGGCAATTGACAGAATATTCTTTGACATAGACAGGGGAGACGGAATGACATCAGAGCAATCCCAAGAAGCCACAAGAGAGTTTGTTAAAGCGATAAATCAGGACAAGGAATTAAAAGATGTCATTGGAAAAGTTGAGCCGTTTATTTCTTGGACTGGAAATTCATTTCATGTATATTTATTCCTGGATAAACAGCAGCCAAGCTCATTTTATGAAAAACATTTTCAATACTTGAAAGCCAAACCAGATGAAGGATTCACAGCAAAGTGGTGCAATGAAATTAACAAAAAATTATCATTCAAAATTATTCCAGGCCATGAAAAAGTTAAAGGAACAATAAATATTGATCCTTCACAGACCCCATCTGGCAAGTTGTGCCGAGTACCTCTAGGATCATTGCATATGAAAGATGACAAAACAGTCGATGGGGTATCCTTCCCTGTTGCAGAAAAAATGTTGGAGAAAGACGATCTGATAGATGGGCTTAGAAGCTACACAGCAAAAGATGTTGTTGATTCTTTAGATGAGCTTGCTAAAAGATTCCCGAAGAAGTTTCAATAAATTATACCCACCATTTCTATTATTTTATTAATAGTTTTATTTCTTATTTTGGCTTATTTATTGATCCTATTTAAAACCTAGAAAATCAATATATGATTAATGAATCCAATACTATCCTTAATGAACAGCACGAACACAACAAGCTTATTGGGTTTTACTCAGGGATATTTGTATTCTTTACCTGGCTTAATTTTACAAGGGGATTTTGTTGCGATAACAATAAGCTCAATAATATTTCTAGCCGCATTATTCATTGTAAATAAAATCACATCATTGATGTTGATACTCATTAAAAAAACCATATTTCTCCTGATCACGGGCTTGGCTGTATATTATCTTGCAACCGACTTCCACATTCGTTTATTAGCATCTGGCCTTACCTTAGAAACAATAGTTTTCGGAGTGTTTGGTGTTTTGATAGGTTTATTTGGAATATTTCTTTCAATTAAGACATGGTTTTCAGGAGCCAAAGAAAGTTTTGGCGAGATAAAATATGGAAGTGATTTTGCGTCTAAAGATAAAGGATTGGAGATTAAATCTGAAGATGAGCAAGGAATTGAAAAGCAAGATATAATAACTGAATTAAAAGGCTTGAAAAATGAATTCTCGCTTCAAATGATTAAGCATGATAAGAACCTATTGTCTGTGTTGGTTTATTTAATTATCGGTCAGTTTGGAATATTTTCTTCACCGACTATAGCCCCGCCCAACCCACAGCTTGGCTTAACATTCTTTTTCTTATTTTTATTCGGCGCTGTTATATTTGTCAGGCAAACTTACAAGAACTTCAGAATAGGACTTTTGCATTTAATTATAGCATTATTTTTTGGACTTTTGCTTTCGCTTATTCTTGGATATTTCTGGGGCGGAATTGAATTATCAACTTTATTTTCATTCCAATATTTCGGGACTAGCTGTGTTGTTGCTGTTATTACAGGAATGGCTGTTTCATTGATTATGGGCGGGAAATAGGATTAATCAATTGTTAATACTCGCCCATTTGCTACTTAATTTGGTTCTGATATATGGGGTATTGTTAGGTATCTATTTAGTTATTTGGGATTGTCCCAGTTTTTAAGTCTCTTTATAATACTCTCTAAAAATATTTCTCTACTTTTTATGTTTAATGAACAATGATTGTTTTCTTTAACAACTTTGAACAAATTTGGTTCCACTAAATACATAACCCAAATTAAATCCCATGGACACATATTACCTTTTCTGGAGAAATAACCTTTTATTGGAAAAATTTTATTTTGTAAATTCCATTTTTTTAAATCCCTTGCAATATATTTCATCATTGAGTGTTTGATTTTTTGTATTTCTTCTACAACTTCATTTTTGATGGTTATTGAAAAGATTTCTTTACCTATTGAAAATTTATTACCCCCCAACTGAAATATGAATTTGGCAGATTCAATGTCTTTGAATGCATTGAATGAAAAAAGATACCAATATTTTTTTACTAAATAAGGACCTGATCTAACAATAAAAAAATCAACATTTTCTTTTAACTCGGGATACTTTCTGAACACCGCGGCAAAATCGGTTACAGGACCAAGACCAACTAATATAATTTTTTCTTTACTTTCTCTTATCTTGTTTGCTATAAAATCCGCCGCTTTAGAGTTGTTTTGACCAGAATTAATAGCACCTTTTATTACTGGGATATTTAAACCAGAAAATTTAATCTGTTTTTTTGTTATTTGATAAGAGGTGTTACCATCGGTATTGCCAAAAGTAGAAGTTATACCAATAATTTTCAATCTGCCTTTCTTATGAGCATCTAGTAGGACAGCGAGTGCAAGTGAATCATCTGGTTCTAACGTAAAAAATTTTAGAAATTTTGTTGTTGCTGCGTTATCTGTAGAAATTAGAATTTTTCTTTGTTTAATCATTAAAACACTATTTAGAAAATCAAGTTTAAACATTTGTATAAATTTTTGCTTAAAATTGATAAGAAAAACTAACCTTTCAATACTCGCGCCATTTATTCTTGCATTTAGTGCAGCAGAAGAATTTAGTCTGCGGCTCATCCCCGCCTCTAGTCTGCTGCAAAACCCAGTAGGCCTTATTATTGTGGCATTTATCGCAGTGAACATCTGTCACAGGATATTGCAGGTATTCATCTTCAGGGTTAACCACTTTAATCTTTTCATCTTCATCTCTGATTTTTTCTGATAAGGCAGTCGTCTTAGCCTTGTCATCGCTAGAAAATTTATTGCATCTTCTGCAGTACCAGCCAGATCTGCCACTTCTTTTTTCTGCTATCAACAAATTGCCGCATTTTTTGCAAAACTCAATACTAACCACCCCTCAAAAATGCTATTATATTGAATAAAATTAATTTTGGCAAACCAAGCCAAGGAACCCACAAAACAGCTTTGCCCTTGATATCTGTTCTTTTCCAACATACAGTCCCCTGATTAAGGTTGCAGTCCGGATCCATGACTGGATTGTGATCGCCTTTTGTAAATGGATAACCTTTCTCGTCTATGTAGATGATTCTATGAATAATAGGAACGGGCTGGACTTCATATGTAAATACAATAACATCCCCCACTTTTAATTCATCTTGAGGAATACCTTTAATTATAAGAACATCCCCAGGCCTGAAGCCATTCTTGATTTGCCACGAGTCTATTTCTTCTTTAGAATAGTTGAAGTTTTCTTCTAAGAATTGGTAATGGCGGTAAGGCGTGGTGGCATCATGCACCATTGACCCTGACATAACCGCAACTATAGGAAGGTCTGTGTGAAGAATAAGCCCCATTCCTTTGTTGAGCGCGACTGCAAAAATTATTCCTATGGCTATATATTTGATATTTTCCCATATTTCTTTTTTATCTATCATGCTCTCCCCTTGCTTTCGCCTTTCACCATTGCAGATGCAATCAGGTGTGAAACCCTCAAAGGCTCTGGAATCAGGCTTCTTGTGCATGACAAGCGAATTATTCTTTCAGCTTCGCTTTTTTCCAAGCCTATGAATTGATAGTAAATGCTTTTATTCTTTTCTATTTCCACTTTATATATTTCTCCAGTACTTTTAATAATCTTCCATCTTTTTTCATAATCCTTAAAATTCTTCAGCGCTTTACTGATTTCTTTGAGGTTTGGTTTTTTTCTGGCGACTATTATTATTGGCAGTCCTGTTTTCTCCCTGAGTTTCTTTATGCCGATTAGATTGAATCCCCCTATTGTTACTCCCTTGAACATCAGCACCCGGATCTCTTTCTTATGTCGGGACTTATTCACAGCTTCAGCAATATTATCAGTGGCGTCCAACCCATCTCCAGTAACCCAAGTTTTTATTACCCCGTCAAAGAAATTCCCCCCTCGGTAAACCGCGCCTATAACCAGAACTTTTTTATGAGACCTTGGACTGAACGGGGCATCATCCATTCCCAATATGCGGATTTCATTCTTTATCGAACGCATAATAATAATTTAGGAAAACAAAAAGAAAAAAAGAAACTTAAATCTTTACCAATCTTCTTCAACTTCATCTTCGGATTCTTCCATTTCTTCTGATTCATCGTCACTAGAGTCGTCATCATCCCATGCCATTGATTTCACCTAAATTTTCAACGATACTAGTTCTTTCAATTATTTATACTTGTGATTTAACATCCCAAAAATAAGAAAAAAAGAGAAAATAAAAAACTTCTTAAAACCGATTATTTCTTCTTCTTCTTTCCTTTCATTTTTTTCACCCTTTTAAATTACAAGGCGTCCTTACTGCTGTCGAACACCCAACAATATTCATAGAATTCCAACTACCTTTTTTTATATTTTGCAAAGAAGCAGTTTTTTCCATTTTGAAATCCTATTTTTTTAGTTAAATGATTTATGAATACCTAATATTTAAAATTATATACAGGCATGAAACATATGGCTTCTTTTATATCTTAGAATCAATTTTTCAGCAGTTTCCCGGGGTAGAAAAAATACTTCTGACATGGAAAAAACCCGGTTTGCATTCGAGGAAACAAATCAGTAACCTTTATATTTTTAACTTGATACAACTAATTAATCTTAAACGTGATTTAATGGTCAGAAAAATATTTCCTGAAGCTGTTAGGCGACTTTATAACAGGGTTTTTGTATGCAGAAAATGCAAAAGTAAGATCAGGACAGACTACTCAAAAGTTAAAAATGGAAAAGTCAAATGCAGAA
This sequence comes from Candidatus Aenigmarchaeota archaeon CG_4_9_14_3_um_filter_37_18, assembly GCA_002789635.1. Lineage (GTDB taxonomy): Archaea > Aenigmatarchaeota > Aenigmatarchaeia > CG10238-14 > CG10238-14 > CG10238-14. The sequence continues at coordinate 6,879 of PFTQ01000053.1, forward strand.
AATGCGGCAGCAAGAGCCTGCGCCCAAAAAGAAAAGAAAAGAAGGCGTAGTTTATGGAAAGCAAGCTTGTTAAGGGGTGGCTATCTCAAGGCCTCAAGCCATCTAAAGATTTTGATTTCTTTACTAGAAGGTCTGATATGGTTGTTGGAAAAGTTATTGACAAGCCAGCTAAGGTTGAGTATGAATGCCCATTTTGCAAATTCTATGAAATCAAGGAAATAGAAATGGAAAAAGATTCTAAAGGAAAGAAATTTAAGAGGCCTAAATTCACATGCTCTAGCTGTAAAAAAGTTATTCTGGTGGAAGGATTGAAGAAGGCCAAATGATCAAGCCAGCATCCTAAGCAATGCTATAAGCAGAACAACCACTCCTATGACAATCAGAAACTCTACCCATATATTCTTCTTTATTATCCCAAATATTTTGGACCTGCTTGGTCTTTCAGATGTTTTCACTTCTTTTTTGAATTCCTTTAACTTCCCGGATTTCCATTCATCCAATCCCTGGCAAACATGGTTCTCAGGCAACTGATGGTCTACACAAAAATATTCTCCGCAGTACCTGCATTTGTAAGGCAGGCCTTCTAAACTTTTCCCGCAATTGGCGCAATAATTATTCATAAAAAATAATAGGAAAATAAAAACAAATTAATTACAGCTTCTTCAATTCCCCCTTTCTAGGCACATTGAGCTGCAATTCCCCTTTAAACTCTGAGATATATCCGCCTGTTACCTCGATAGTATCCCCTTCGCTTATTTCTTCTATCTGCTTGCCCCAAAGCGTAAGCGGAATAGTTCCGGAATCATCTTCAAGAACAGCAGTAGCAACATTTGTTTCATACCCCATTCTTGTCTTCACGCTTCTAGGTTCTGATACTTCGGTTACTTTAGCTGTGAGGGAAATATCGCTTAAGCCCAGTTTTAATTCATTTATCTTCGTCAAAGCCTTCATCTCCTTCATCATTATCTAAGGTATCTTCCTCTTGTGATTCTTCATCTTCAACCACATCTTCAGCAGGCTCTTTTTTCAATTCCTTTTCTTTCCCTTCACTTTTGCCGACTTTTTCACCGACTGCAAACTTAGACCTTACCATTTTTATTCTGATCTTGCATTTCTCCCCTTCTTTTGATTCAGGAACGAATATAACAAAGTTCTTTACCCTAGCTATACCATCCCCTTTTGCTCCGACTTCGCTTATTTCAACGTCGTATTCTTCGCCTTCATTTACAGGTTTTGGAAGATCATCTCTTCTTTCCCTAAAACCCCCTCCTCTAAAACCATCGCTTCTTCTATCTCTATCAAAGCGGGGTCTGTCAAATCTTCTTTCCATTTTTTTAACCTCCATAAACTCATAGAAATGAGTAAACATTATCCAATAGAATATAGTTAACCTCCATTTATACCCTTAATTATCTTTATCCGACATATTTAAGTTCATTTGAATCTTCGCTTTCGGTCAATTTTTTTCTAGACCTTTCATCAAACTGCTCATAAAACTTGATTACATCTTTGTCTATGCTGGCTTTTATATCTTTCAAAGCTTCATCAAAGTCTTTTGCCTCAACTTGTTTGGATTTTTTATTCCTTCTTAAAGCGACCATTCCCGCTTCTCTGATAAGCGCATCTATATCCGCCCCAGAAAAGCCTTCTGTTTCTCTGGCAAATTTCTTTAGGTTGACTCCTTTAAGCGGCATTTTCTTGGTTTTTATCTCTAGTATTTTCAATCTGGCCTTTTCGTCTGGACCTGGAACTAGGATCTTTCGGTCAAACCTTCCTGGCCTAAGCAACGCTGGGTCAAGCATATCTGGCCTGTTTGTAGCTGCGATTACGACTACATCATGCAGGTCCTCCAATCCAGACAGTTCAGTCAGCATTTGCGATACCACTTTCTCGCTGACATTTTCCCCATAACTCATGCCTCTTCTTGGGACTAATGCATCTATTTCATCAAAGAATATAATGCTTGGGCTGACCTGTTTCGCCCGCCTGAATAATTCTCTTACTCTTTTTTCGCTTTCGCCTACCCATTTACTAAACAACTCAGGCCCTTTTACGGAAATGAAGTTTGCGTTTGATTCTGTTGCCACTGCTTTTGCAAGCATAGTCTTTCCGCATCCTGGGGGCCCGTACAGTAGAACACCTTTCGGCGGGGTTATCCCAATTTTTTCAAAGCTTTCTGGCGATTTCAGCGGCCATTCAACTGCTTCCTGCAGTCTCTTTTTCACATCTTCTAACCCCCCAATATCAGTCCATTTGACAGTTGGGATTTCTATCATGACCTCACGCATAGCAGACGGCTCTACTAATTTTAAAGCATTCTGGAAATCATCTCGCGTTACTGACAGCTTCTCAAGCACATCGCCAGGCAACTGCCCTTCTTCTCTCCATTTAATCTCGGGCAATAACCTTCTCAATGCATACATGGCTGCTTCTTTTCCCAGCACTTCCAAATCCGCTCCAACATACCCATAAGTAATTTCTGCAAGCTCATCTAGGTTTACATCTTTTTCAAGGGGCATGTGCCTTGTGTGAATTTGGAGGACTTCTTTTCTGCCTCTTTTGTCTGGTATGCCTATTTCTATCTCCCTGTCAAACCTACCTGGCCTTCTTAAAGCAGGGTCTAATGCATTTTCACGGTTGGTCGCAGCAATAACTATGACTTTTCCCCTTTTCTTTAGGCCATCCATTTGTGTTAATAGAGTGGATACAACTCTCCTTTCGACTTCTCCTGTAACATCCTCTCTTTTTGGGGCGATAGAGTCTATTTCATCTATAAAAATAATTGACGGGGCATTCTTTTCTGCTTTCTCAAAAATCTTACGAAGATTTTCTTCGCTTTTGCCGTACCACATGCTCATGACCTCCGGTCCCGCAATAGAATAAAAGTTTGCACCTGACTCATTTGCAACTGCTCTTGCTAGAAGAGTCTTCCCGGTTCCTGGCGGTCCGTACAATAGCACTCCTTTCGGCGGCTCTATCCCCAACCTTTCAAATAATTCCGGATGCCTTAGCGGGAGCTCGATCATCTCCCTGACTTTTTGGATAGCCTGATGTATTCCCCCAACATCCTCGTAAGTAACAGCAGGGACAGTTCTTTTTTCAAGATCAAAATCTTTTGGCAGTGTAGGCAGTATCTCCAATTCTGTTAAATCAGTAACTCTCACAATACCTTCAGGGTTGGTGCTAGTAACAACAAACCTAGTTTCTCCAGTAGGCATATAGAAGAAATCTTCAATCCCAAACCCAAAGAAATCCTTAAACATGTCTCCGCCAAAGAATTCATCACCCCTTTCCTTTCTTTTTACAACAGGGCTTGGAATGATTATATCCCCTTTGTTCAAAGGCCTATAGTAGATGTTCTGTTTGATTAATGAAGGGCTAATCTGAACGACAATTCCTTTTTGCGCCGGTGCAAGCGTTACATGCTTGGCTTCTTTGACATCGGCCCTTTTTATTTTAACATTATCGCCTACGCCCGCTCCGGTATTTCTTCTCACAAGGCCATCCATTCTTATTACTTTCAGGCCGGCATCAGATGGGTAAGCCCTTACAGCGATTGCCCCTGAGCTTCTTGAGCTGTGTATTTCAATAACATCGCCTTCCCTTACACCGATCTTCTGCATGCTCTCAGAATCCATCCTGACTATGCCTCTGCCAAACTCTTCCCTCTGGGTTAATTCCCCAACCTTAAGTATGATTTCATTTTTCTTTTCAGTCATCTCAAAACCCCTCCTCTAATAATTTTTCCTGTTCTTTATCCAGCAAAACATTGAACATATGCCAGTTAACTTTATTCTCCCATTCCTGCAAAAAACTTAGTATTTCATCAACATATTCTTTTCGTATCAGCAGCATTGACTTGTCTATTCTTGTGCATGGGATCTGATCCAGCAAACCTTCCCGTTCGTACGTGTATTTTTTTTCCTGCTTTGTGACTACCTGCTTCCACCCATACAATTCCCTGAAGAATCTATTCCTCTCGGTATTGCTTTCAAAATTTCTAGACTCGACAGAGAATTTTATTAATATGGCTTTTCTTTCCATGCTATCATTTAGTGTTTAATTAAACAATAACTAATAGGTGTTAAAGTTTATAAAGTTTTTTGGCATTCGTTCTGTCACATTGACTACTGATGAGAAAGGTGTCACAAAGTGTTGATATGGAATTTGGGTGAACCTCAGAGTGAAATAATGAAAGATAATAATTTAAAGAGAAAAGAGAGAAGATTATTGATGAGAACTAAAAAAAATATTGTAACAGGATTAGCGATATTGTGTGTAATTTTATCAGTGATTTTCTTGTATAACGGGAAGAATAGTATAGCATTTTACTTATTAATCGCAGGGTTCTTGATTTCATTTTTACGTTCAATCATATACGAACTACTTTCAAAATTGGGATTATAATGGATATACCTACTGATCTACCAAAATATGTAAGATATGATTTCCTTATGACAATTCTTGGGTTATTTATTATGATTGCTATGGGATATTACTTATTCATCTTTGAAGATGGTGCTAAATTTAACAACCCTTTATTTTTATCCATATTTTTGATAGGGTCAATTATTTTTCTTTTATATCAAAATGAAATGGCAGAAAATTATAATAAAGAAATAGAAATAATAAAATTAAGTTATTATAATGATAAGGTAACTTTATTGGAAAGTTTCCTTAAAAAAGATCTTATAACAAAAAAGAAATTGGATGAAATAAAAAAACAAATGAAAGACGAATTATTATATAAAATCCAATCATCTAACATTCTTCTTTGAATCTATCCATTTAATCACATTTTATCTGTAAAAATGGCATCTCTTTACACCACAGTCAAACTTAGGGTCATAGACAGCCCCATTTCTTCTCTCTTCAATAAAACCTTCGGGCAAATCCCTTACTGTAAATGGGCAAACATAGCGACGATCAGAATTGCAAACCATTATTGGGATAGCCCCTAAAGTAGATTCTTCACATACCAAAGTTCCTCCACCAACAGGTTGCATAAGTATCATGAAAAATCAAAACTAATATATCCTTTTTCTAACAAATATCATATAGTATAAGCGGTAGTATGATATAGTATGAAAAGACAAAGAATAACAATTACATTAAGAGAAGATATAATAAAACAGGCAGACCAATTAATCGATGAGGTAAAAATAAGAAGCAGGTCTCAGGCGATAGAGTATCTGCTTACAAAAACTCTTTCTGATTTTAATATAAATAATGTCCTAATCCTTGCCGGGGGGAATAGAAAGGAAATGGGAGCTTTGACAAAAAACATCCCGAGATCTATGCTTCTGATAAAAGGCAAGCCTATTCTCCAGCATATAATCGAAAGGCTGCAGAGCTTCAACATCACCCAGTATATTATATATATAGACCATCTTGGGAAACAGATCATGGATTATTTTGGCGATGGGTCTAAACTTGGGGTAAAAATAGAATATTTGATCGGAGGCAAGCCTCAAGGGACAATTTATCCACTGGCTTTAGTAAGGAAAAAATTCAACGACACATTTCTCGTGGTTTATGGCGACACTATCTGTTCAGTTGATATAGAAGACTTTTTAAGGTTTCATAGAAAAAACCAAAACTTGGCAACAGTAGCATTGACTTCTGTCTCGAACCCGAAAGATTATGGGATTGTAAACCTAAAGGGAAATAAAATAACACTCTTTAAAGAGAAGCCGACTGAAATGATAGAAAGTTATCTTGTTTCTGCTGGGATGTTTATTTTAGAGCCTAGAGTATTCAATTACATTTCAAAAAACATGAAAAGCATAGAGAAAGACTTGTTTCCTAATTTAGTTGAAAAGGGAATTTTATCAGGATATACATCCCAGGGATTATGGCTGAACATCAACACACCAAAAGATTTGAAGAAGGCAAGGATAATATTATAATCTAGGAATACAAATAATCTTTCGGGTGATTATTATGACTAGGGTTATATCAGTAGTTTCCGGCAAGGGCGGTGTTGGAAAGACAACATGCGTTCTTAATCTCGCAACTGTATTAGCGGCTAAGTTTAACCAAAAAGTAGCAGTAGTAGACTGCAATATAACCTCCTCGCACCTGGGTCTGCAGATAGGCTTGTATGAAACCCCTTCCACATTGAATAGTGTACTGAGAAGAGAGACTAAGATTGAAGATGCTTTTTATAGCTATATGCCAAAAATGCAGATTCTGCCAGCTTCCCTGTGCTTAAGCGAGCTAGAGGGTGTTGATATTAAAAAGCTTGGTGGATTATTCAAAAAATCTTTTCAGGGGTATGATTATGTGTTATTAGATGCTGCAGCAGGCTTTGGGAAAGAGGCATTATCGGCAATGCTGGCATCGGATGAGGTTTTGTTTGTCACCACTCCAGATATACCATCAGTCACTGATATAGTGAAAGGGAAAGACCTTGCCGAGAAGCTTAAATTAAAACCACTTGGCCTTGTCATAAACAGGGCAAGAAACAAAGGTTTTGAGCTGAAAAAGGAAGAAATAACACATTTGACCAGCTTGCCTATCTTAGAAACAATCCCAGAGGATGAAAGAGTCTTGGAGAGTTTAGGGGCCAAGATGCCTGTGGTGAATTATAGGCCTGGATCAAAAGCCGGGGAATCCTATTTAAGATTGGGTTCAGCTTTGGCAGGAAAGGAATATGAAGCGCCTAGAATGAGTATTTTCAATAGGTTTAGGGGTATTTTTAAGAGATAATACTGATGTAAAAAAATTGCCTAAATTAACTCCTATTTTTCTATACCCAATAGAAACATTTTTATTGTAGCTAATGCAAATTCAATTTAAATGAATTTATTTAGAGGGTAAAAAAATGAAGCTAAGAAAAAATTGTAAAAATTGGGAAATAGATTTTACCAAACTAGAGATATTCGGGCTGGTATTCCTACTTATGATGGGAGCAGGAATCGCAGTGACGACAGTCTATGATGCAGGATCGACAGCAACAGCAATTGCAAGCAACATGACAGTAGCTGGAACATTAAACGCTTCCAGTATAGTAAACACTTCAAGCAACTTCTGGGGGCAGTATGCGTATTTAACAAATGTTAATGCGACAAATAATGTAAATGCAACCCAAGGAACAATAGGATCACTTGTAAATACATTACTAAACGGAACACAAGCAACAATAGCAACATTAACAGGAACAACATTCACAGACGGAACATCAACATTAACAGCTGGAGGATTGTCTGGTTTAACAACATTAAACTCGACAGGAGCGAAATTTACAGCAGCTTGGGCAACACTTTTGAATGCAACAAATGTTAATGCAACAGTCGGAAATGTATCGCAAGCAACAA
>PFTQ01000009.1 GCA_002789635.1 Candidatus Aenigmarchaeota archaeon CG_4_9_14_3_um_filter_37_18
AAACCCCGAAAAGAATTTGTCTGCAAAAACCTAAATTCTGCTAGATTATTATGAAAGAGCTTATCGGCAGGCTGGAAGACGAGCCCATAAAAAAAGTGAAATTCACCAGAGGCACTGTCTCGCTGGAATATGACGGCAAGAAGCTCAAGAACAGGATAGTGATTGAAGAGCATGAAACTTTTGTCGGCAGGTGGGATATCGACATCAACGCTGTGTATGTTGACAATGATCTTGATGAATTGGATATGCAGGCAGTAGCTGTTCACGAGACAATCGAAAAATATGTCTCCCAAAAATACGACTTAGACCCATACAAAGAGGCGCATTATATAGCAACAGTCAAGGAGAGGGAATTCCTCAAGAGACATAGGAAAGACTGGAAATCGCATCAGATAAAAGTCGGAAAGGTCTGGAGAAAGGAAGCTAAAAGAACTTACTAAAACAAATTATTACTGGTGAAAATATGAAATTCAAAAAGAGGATGCAACAAGGATGGGGCAGATACCATTCGCAGATCATGAAAAACTTCTACAAGTACTTCCCAAAAAAGAAGTAATCATTGTATGCCTTTCCTGTCCAGCCACCAATTCACGATATCTATTGACGAAGAAGAAAGATACAAACCCTTTCCCAAGGAGACTTTCTCGCCATACCTCAAAGCAAACTTCTCGTCTTTTTTCGGGAGGCCGACTTGATCGCCTAGAACGAAGACAGGATTTTTGTCAAACTTAACTTTCGATATATCCATGCCTTTCTCCTCAAGGACATAGACTTTTCCTTTTTCTTTGACCAGTTCCTGAAAGCTTTTTTTCTCGAGCTTGATTCCAGGATGAGCCTCGCCAGACAGCACTTTTCTCAGAATGTCTTCCCATGTTTTTTCGTCAACCCGAGCGTCTCTTAACTCCCTGCCATCGACTTCCAAATGCAAAGGCGGGTTAGGAGAACCATTCAAAATTCCATGGAATTTTGTATCCCTGTGCTTGTGCGAGGAGAATATGCTCATGAGTATGCATTGGTAAACCACATCTAGCCTTCCCCCATCCATAAGGCTTGTAAAATTGCTGTCAGTCCTTGCTGTCCTTGAAAACAGGATGAATTCTCTCACAGTTGAATTAGCGGGTTTAACAGATATAACAGTTGCGTTACTTCTTTGATCCAAAAAACTCAATCAGCTTTTCTGCGATGTAATCTGGCTGCTTAGAAACCATGCCATGTCCGGAGTCGGGAAGAAAAATGATGTTCTTCTGATTAGGATTTGGCGGCTCAACAAACATGTCTTTTTCGCCATGAAAGAATAATGTTTGTGCATTGATTTCCCTGAATAGTTTTTCGACATCTGTTTTCAGAATGCTTTCCATACTCTCTTTTAATGACCTAGGCGAGGAGCTAAACAAGCCATCAACTGTTATTTTGCTGTACTTCCATTTAAAACCGTAAAGAGTCATGATCGCTCTGATAAAAAATTTCGAAGCGGGGTTTCTGACTATCCAAGAATTCAAAAGGCCTTTCTCCCCTAGATGCTTCCTCAATTTGAGAAGATTTTTCGCTTTAATTCTGAATGGCGTCCCTAGAAGAGCTATTTTTCTGACAGATAAGGGATATTTCTTTGCAAAGTTTATCGCGATAATTGTGCCCATGGAAAAACCCACAACATATACTTTCCCCAATTTCAATGCCCGAGAAAATTTGTAGACAAAATCTGCATAATTTTCCATTGTGTGCTCAACTTCCAATTCATCCGAGCCTTTTGTCCCAGGGAGACTAAGAAAAATAGAGTTGAACTCGCTGCCAAGGAAACGCCCTATCTTTCTCTCGCTTTTTCTCCAGCTTATCCCCCATGCATGAATGAAAATTATCGGTTTTCCATGGCCTACAGAGTAGAAATGCACTTTCTTTCCTTCAACAACTGCCGAATTTTTGCCTTCTCTGATCACAAAAATACTGCGAATTTCCATGAATATAAATCTTGGTCTGAAAAAACAATAGACGAAGGAAAAATCTGGTAATAGATGATGGCTTAAAGCGGAACGCCAAACGCCTCTGATATCTCTTTCAGCTTGTTGATTTCCCCAAGGAACCTTGACCCTTTCTCGGTAATCGCATAGAATATCTGCTTGCTGTTTTTCTCCTCTACAAGAAACTCCTTTGAAAGCAGGAAGTCTAAATACTCCTCCAGCCTGGAATGAGTCAGGTTGGCCTTATAGACTATATGCGTCTTCTTGAGCCTGCCTCTGGACCTCTGGACAGACCTAAGTATATCCACGTATATCTGCGTTTTCGTTCTTCTTGTGTTCATTTTTTCAACCTTAACACCATTAACAAGAGCGAGCTGAAGCCTATCAGCATCGAGATATGAGCGAAAACGTACATCCACCCGCTAATAAAAACAAACAAATGGAAGACATGGAATAAGGAAATGAATATGAAAGCATTCATCACTAAAAGCGAGTTCAAGCTCTTCTTCTCAAAATAATTGGCAACATTTCTAAATGAGACAAATATCAGCATTATCAAAGAAGTCAGGTGAAAATACCCATGGTAAGATTCCCAGACATTGCATTCTCCTGATATCGGCACAAATTTGGCTATTAGAATCACATACAAAACAAAAAACAGAAGCATTCCCTTTGAAAATTTCGGGCTTTCCGATCCGTACGCAAGAATGAACAAGATGTACGCCATCAAAGACAAGCCAAAGTAAGCAAGATAAGCGAAATCCTCAAGGGAAAACACATCATCAATAATGCCTAAGATACAAGATGCATGGCAGTTGCTAAAAGCTATATAACTGTACAGGTCTGTGATAGCCAAGCTCAAAAGCCCGATTGAAAGCAGCAGAAAGCCCAAATAAAGGTATGAGTGCTTCTTGTCTGAACTCAAGGAATATATCTTATAGAAATAAAAACTCAGCAAAAATCCTACTATTGAGCTGACGAAATACATCGCTGAATCAAACCCATAGAACCACACTGGTATTATTATATGCATGAAATCACATTCTAAATTTCTTCTTTAATCATTTATAAGCTTTGCGAATGATACAGTATCTCCGAAAGTAAAAAATCAGGGTAAAGTTTATTATTGACCTTAC
>PFTQ01000024.1 GCA_002789635.1 Candidatus Aenigmarchaeota archaeon CG_4_9_14_3_um_filter_37_18
TCAGACGGCTATTGCGGTATTAATTTGACTATGTTTTTTGGGAAATATGTCGACGAGATGAAAATCCCTCAATACAAACTTGACACCCAAACAACAAAAGAAGACATGAAGAAAAATCTGATAATACTCGGCGGACCAAAAACAAATATACTCACAGATGAAATAAACAAGCAACTGCCAGTATATTTTGACTATTCTGAAGAATTCAGGGATTGGGTTATTGTTTCGACTCTAACAAAAAATGTTTACAGGGATAAATTCTGCGGCATAATAGTCAGGACGAAGAATCCATTTTCAGATAATAAGGAGATTCTTTTGTTAGCAGGGAAAGGCTTCACAGGATCGAGCGCTGCTGTTCTTGGCTTAATAAAATATCCGAAAGAAATTGCGAAAGGGAATTCTGTTGATTCTGATGTTGTTGCAAAAGTTGTCCGCGGGATAGATGTTGATTCTGATGGAATTGTTGATGATGTGGAATTTTTAGAGTAAGGCGCAATGCTTAACTCACTTAACCTTTTTCTGATGAGATTGATTTTGTCGTACATGCAGAAGTGCTAAATGCAGGTGTTTTATGCGCTCCGCATAGGCGTGCCCATCAATGTCAAAAATTTAACTTCTTCTGGATAAATTTTGATGGTTTCTTACCATATTCGCCCAAATTGGTTTTCCATTTTTTCCTTGATCTTTTTTCCCAGACATCAAATGCATTATCTACATGTTTTTTGAATTCATCTGAACCCACATTATTGACTCTTATGAAATGCTTAGCTAAATCAACGAGCTTCGTTTCTAGCCAAACACCTTTGCTTATCTGGATGTTGACGAACCCTATGTGTTTAATCATGTGGCAATCATCGCAAAGTGCTTGAAAACCTTTCAGAGATTGTATATTATTTTCATCATCGTATTCCCAAATTTCATGACAGTTCAATCTACCAGAAACTCCGCATATTTCACACTTATGACCAGCTTTCGAGTACGCATCCTTTCTTATTTTATCCCATTCTTTTTTAGGTAAAACTTTCCTCAAGTTTTCGTACCAACAAGTCTTAGGAACAAGTTCAACATACAATTTCATTTATCCACCATTAATCTGTCTAAAAAAATCTATTAAAAATCAAACTTATTAATTGTAGTATTAGTTTACTAAAATAATTTGTAAAGAATAGTCCTCAGGTATGGAATTGAACCTGAAGTATAAGTCATTCCTATATTAATAATCAACTATTAGAAAAACCTGGCGGAGGCTGGATTCTTATTCATAACTGACACCTATAGGTTTAAACTTTCTTAATTCTGATTCTAGTTCTGGTGTTAACCAGTTAACCTTCCCATTCTGCTGTTGGGAAAATGGGTTTTTATAGGCCGCTGTTTAGGGTTTAATGATTTTTACTGGAAGAATTGAGCAAACATCTATTTAGTTGGATCAGTAACTCTCCCCATAAATAATATATTTCCTGTTTCTTTTTCTTGTATTATGAAAATAAATGGATGATCAGCCCTAAATGTTGTTCCCATGGAAGTTAGTATCATGCCAACAGCAGTTGCTGCTGCAGCTTCTGTTCCCTTTTCATCAACTTTAACATATGCCTGATGAATAACAAAACTGACGAACTTACTCAATAGAGTGTGGCTCGACAACCTATTTCCTATAATATAGAAATCCCAAAATCTATGCTTTACAATATTTTTATCTGATAGAATGGGAATAATCGACAAAATAAGGTCAATAAATCCAAAAAAGTTAGACCTTGACAACAAAAAGATGATAGAAAATCTCATAACCACATTTCTTAATATCATAGAAGGATTGCTCCAAAGAGACCAAAAAAACAAAGAAGAAATCCAGAAATTAAAAGACGAAATAAATCATTTGAAGGGAGAGAAGGGAAAACCGGAATTTAAGCCGAATCTACCCAGAAAAGAAAATGATATTTGCAAAGAAAAGAAGGCAAAAGAATGGAAAAAAAGGAGCAAAAAACAATATGTCAAGGTTGACACAATTGAAATATTAAAGGTTGACAAAGGCGCATTGCCGCCAGATGCAATCCATAAGGGCTACAGATGTGTAGTGGTGCAGAATGTTAACTTTACAACTAACAATGTTAAATTCAAAATGGAGAGGTATTATTCCCCAAGCGAGAAAAAAGTATACGAAGCAAAGCTTCCGAAAGAAGTAGACGGGGAATTTGGACCCCAATTGAAAGCTTTCATTCATACTCTCTATTTCGCATGCAGAGTCACTGAAAACAAAATCCAGACGCTGTTAAGTGAAAGAGGAATTATCATATCCAAGGGGCAGATATCAAACATCCTGATAAAGGATAAACAAGAAAAATTTTCAAAAGAAAAGAATGATATTCTTACTGCTGGAATGGAATGCTCAAATTACTTCCATATCGATGACACAGGAGCGAGACACAATGGAATGAATTATTACACTCATGCAATATGCAACCAATTTTTCAGTGCATTTTTCATAAGGCCGAGAAAGAACAAAGAAACAATCAAAGCTATTCTTGGATTGAAAAATGGCGAAAAAATCAATAAAATCATGCTCTCTGATGATGCCAGGCAGTTCAAACTTCTGGCATTGTACCATGCACTATGCTGGCTACACGAAGTCAGGCATTTCAAAAAACTGAATCCATTCCTTGAATGGCATCGGAAAAAACTGATTTGGGTTCTTAGTGAAATCTGGGAATTTTATGAGTCGCTAAAAGAATATAAAGAAAATCCAAATGAATGCCAGAAGAAATATCTTGAACTCAAGTTTGATGAGTTATTTTCAGCAAAGACTGGTTACAAAGAACTTGACAAAAGAATTGTATTGACCAAAGAGAAGAAGAATGAACTATTGCTAGTGTTGACATATCCAGAGATACCTCTCCATAATAATCCAGCAGAATTGGCATTGAGGGAGCTTGTAATCAAGAACAAGGTTAGTTATGGTACAAAAAGCGAAGACGGTAGAATTGCATGGGAAAATATGATGACAATAATGAATTCATGCAAAAAGAATACCATCAGCTTCATGGATTATGTTGAAGATATATCTTCTGGGAGATATAGGATGACGAGACTATGTGAAGTTATCAGGAAAAATTCGATGGGTGATTCCACAAGTTATTGAGCAATTTCGCATTTTCCTTATATAAATGAAACAGTATAAATAATCATATTGAAACAAACTGAAACAAGTAACAAGGTGAAACAATGGAAAAAAAGTATAAAAAATATGTTGTTGTGATGTTTCTATGTTTCTTGTTTGGGGGTTTTTCCATCATATTATATCTTTACCAGGCATATTGGGTAATTCAGACAGAATCTACAAGAAAGCAATTTTACAATTTCACTTTCAACAATAGTATTGAAGAGCGCCCTGCAGAAAGGAGATTCCCTGCAGAAAGGCCTGTTGATCTTGTAATTTCGCCGTTTTCTTTAACGCCTCTTATTCTGGGAATTATATCTACACTTGCCGGATTCTCTATTTGGGACTTGATAAGGGAAAAAGAATTGACAGCAGCAAAAAAAGAAATTCTTGATGTTTTTTTATTGCCTGAAGAAAAGCATTTGATAAGCATAATTGAAAAAAATGATTCCCTAACTCAAAATGAGATAACAAAAATGACAGGGTTCTCCAGAGTTAAAGTACATAGAATTATAAAAAATTTAGAAAAAAAGAATTTAATACTTAAACAAGAATATGGCATGACAAATAAAATAACATTAAAGAAATGATCTTACAATTATCCAGCCCCTGAACCCCCGCCACCGCCTCCTCCACCTCCGCCGCCAGAAAATCCCCCTCCTGTTGATGTGGAAGTGCTGAAAGCGCCTGAAGTAGCGGCCATAGAATTGATTGTACTAGAGAGGCTGCTTGAAAGGATAGAAAATTGTTTTGCTGAAATTGACCCACTCATAATCCCGCTCGCTCCATAATACCAGGCAACACCTGAAATGTTTTGATGTGTTCTAGTTGCAAAGTCTTCTAGATTTTTCAAAAGCTCTTCAGCTACTCCGAGAACAACAGCATAAACCAAATATCTGTCCCAAATGTGCAGAAGCGTAGTTGGCGCATTTTTCATGTCTGAAAAGTCTGTCAACATTTTTTTGAATGCGTTCCATCTTTTGACTTGAAGTGCTGCTTCCGGGGTTCTTTTTGAAATAGAAATTGAAAATAAATAAAGGAAAATAACTAATGGTATGTAAAAGAATATCAGCAAAAATCCCCCGAGAAAAAAACCTACTATTGAAAATACCAATAAAAATATCAAATATTTTTTTCTAGCTTTTTCGCTTTGACTTTACATATAGGTGATTGATTCGAATTCGGAGCAACACTTTATTCTTTTATACATCTAAACATTAAAATCTGTATTATGCGCGGGAATGCGATGTACGTACATGGCAGAAAGTGCTGGTTCTGTGGTCACTACGGTCTTTTGAAATTGAGTGACAAACGTGTTTGGTGTGGCTCATGCAGAAAAAAATACAGCCTGCAAAAACTAAAACGGGATTTGAACGCACTTTATTATTTCTACCTTGAAGTTAGCGCAAGAAAATGTGCGAAAGAATTGAAAATAGGCTACAACGCAGTATCAAGAAGATACAAAATATTTCGTAAAGCAATAATAGAATATTCTGAACAGGAATTCAAGAAGCTGCATGGTAAACTGGAAGCAGATGAAGCGTATTTCGGCGGGAAAAGAAAAGGCAGCCGTGGAAGAGGCGCATTCAATAAGCAGCCTGTTTTCGGTATTTTGGAGAGAAATGGAAAGGTATATACAGCGGTTGTAGAAGATGTATCAGCCAAAACGTTGTTTGAGCATATCAAAAAGAAGACCAGAAAAGGGTCAGTCTTCTACACAGACGATTTCAGATCGTACAAGGATTTGAAGCAATATGGAAAACATAACAAGGTCTTGCATTCAAAAACATTCGGCAAAGGGCATAATCACATCAATGGGATAGAAGGATTTTGGTCATACGCTAAAGAAAGATTTCACAAATATCATGGAATTGGCAAGAAGAATTATCTTCCTTACATTAAAGAAATGGAATTTAGGTTCAACAACAGAGAACAAGATGTTTATCCATTATTGATTAAGATAATCCGTCGATTTGCTCCGAAAATGAACTAATCACCTAAAAAATTATTAAAGGCAAAAGGTGGCAAAAACAATGTCTACAACGGCAAATAGATTGAGGGAGTACATAAAGCAAGATTTAGTTCGCAAAAAACAAGGAAGAAATAGTTTAGGAAATCAGAGACAACCGAAAAAAACAGGCTGTGAAAATAAAGATTTCCTATGGGTGATTTTTAGGAATCAATAGTGAAACATTATTAAGGTTTCACTCAGAATAGAGAGACATTATTTGGGGGGCTATTTCCAAAGGAATTTTTATTTAGGCTATAAAACTAATCATAATATCATGAGTTCTATTGGAGACATGATTAAAAAAATTAGAAATTCTTTATTAAATTATGAGCCTTTGAGAAGAATTGACGAATCAGTAAATCCTGTAGAAAAATTGGGTAGGGAATATTTAGATAGGTCTCATAATTCGTTAACGCAAGATTTGGGAATAGAACCAGATAAAATTCCACCACCAGACCTCAAGGTCAGATATGTAGAAAATGGGGGTAAAATCCCTTGCGGAGAAGAAAGTATTCATTTAGATAGAGCTGAACTTAAAGATGCCAAAAGAGGGGGTAATGATAGATATTTAAGAGCCGTTAGTGACCACGAAGTTTATCATAATATTAGATTCCGTTTACATCCTGGAATCAAAGAGGATTACGAATATGGACCTGATATTAGGGAAATAGCTGAAGAAGCACTTGCAAATTTAGTAGAAAATAGTCGAAACTATTCACCACAAGAAAATTTGGAATATCTTAGGGGTGAAAGTGGAAAAAGCCCATATTATCAAAGAGAATTTGGATTGGGGAACGAGGCTACAATAGCGTTGGAGCAATATCCTGAAAGAGAAAGAAAACAAATAGTAAGTGAATTGACACGAGAAAGG
>PFTQ01000007.1 GCA_002789635.1 Candidatus Aenigmarchaeota archaeon CG_4_9_14_3_um_filter_37_18
TGTAAGATAAGCCTCGGTTATCGATGGGTTAAACGGCCCGCCATCTAATATAAGATTATAGCAGTTGGTATCCTTTGTCTTCAGCGACTTTGTCGCTTTCTCCCAGCATAAGATAGAATAGGCTGCTACTTGCCTTGCCAGCTCCTTGCTGCCTCTTGTTTTTATTTCGACTGGTTCAGGAACGGTTTCTATTGGCTTGCACATTTCAGTATTTTTTGAAAAGACCTTCTGATAAAAATAGCAAAAGCTGTTCCTTATAAAATCATTCAACGGGCCGGAAACAAAAATTATCAGCAAAAAAACCCCAACTAAAGCTATAGCAACATAAGCAATTGTTTCTAGAGCTATGCCTTTCATCTATAGCCCGCCTCCTATTGCCGGGAACATGCTCTTTGCCAGGAACAATGATACGATCAGCAGGATAGAATAGAGTATCAATGCGCTTATCAGGCTTTTGCCTATTGTGACATTTCTTGTAGTTATGTCAAACCCATTTTTTATGCCGTTCAGGAAGTATGCAAGAATAACAACAACCTCGACCATATAAATGCCGACAATCAGCTGGAATAATGTAGGCGGCATCACTTGCTCAATGTTTATCAACCCTAAAGTATCCCCTATCTTTACCGTCCCGCCATGCACGAAAGTGCCTCCCATGTTAAAACTCTCTTCAATAGAAGCAATGAATTCAGAAACTTTTTGCAGCAGCTCAACAATAAAAGTAGCCATGGTTGCGACAATCGCGCAAATAAAAGGGGCTATAAAGACGGCTTGGAGCTGAATTGCAGAAGCCACCCCGTCCAGCAACTCTTTCAATAAAGATTCAATGTTCTTTGTCTTTGACAAGAAATCTGATATAGACCTAGCCGCTACAGAGAGAATTTCTGATGATTTTTTTGAGCCTGACACTATTATCTTCATTATATCATGCACAAGCTTTGACGGAAACCTGAGAATAGCCCCGTAATCTTTGTCAAAGACAGCTCTCTCTAATGTCATTCCCATATTCTTCATATTCCTTAAAAGATCAACAAAAAAATTGTACATAGGGGATTTCTCCATTTTTGACTGCCTGTATTTAAGCGCAACTTCCTCCAAAGCAGTTTCTATTGGTATGCCTGAAGATAAGACATCTGCCAATGTGAATAACGCTATCTGGAATTCATCCTCTATCAGCTTTATCTCATTCCTTATTTTCAGGCGCTGCCAGCTCATGCCAAAGGTATATATTACTATAGCAACGCCAATGCCCCAGATTATGCTCAATGAATAGAATGAAAGCTTAAGGAGAACATCCGGCTGATACTGTTTTTTCAGGTAATTTTTCCAATTCTCACTAAAGTTCATCGGGTCCTGCTTGAAGGTGAAGTAGTTCGAGCCCAAGCTAAAGATGTGAATTATACCAGGAATCGAAATGTAAACTAAAAATATTATCGCCAAAACTACAACAGGAACCAGGAGCTTTTTATTGAAAAGTTTTAGCACATACTTTCCTTCCGGCGGGAGGTCAGGATGATAAGATATGTCAGGATAAGAGAATGCCCCGGGCCTTTTTGAAATTACCCTCTTTAGATAAAAGTAAAGTATCAGAGGCAAAAAAACAGTATAGCCAAAAGCCAGATATAAGGGATTCATCTGGTCATGGAGAAAGATTGATATCATCGGAAACATCACAAGGCCCATCAAAGGAAAAGTTATTCCCATGCTGTGGATCATTGTTATTGGCGATGTCAGGTTGCGGCTGTAGTCTTTCATCTTTTCGTAGGTTGAAGTCAATAAATATGTCAAGGCCTTTTCAAGGTTTTTTTTCCTGATATCTTCTGTGCCAACTCTTGACAATGACAGGATTAGGTTTATTGATTCGACGAATTCTTTGTCCCATATAAGCCACTTTTCCATCTTTGTGCCTATTGCTCGTTTTAAGTCAATGAATTGGCCTGTTTCTAGGCCCCATATAATTCCTTTTATATCCTTTCCTATGGGTCCGCTGCAATGTTCAGCGGCAAAGGAAAAAGCATTCTCTAACTGCGGGTTGAATCTGAGGTATATGACCATGTAGAGGATTACTTTAATAGTTTCGTCAGATGCCCTGATCTTGGTGACAGTTGCCAGAAAGCTTGGATAAGTGTAAACCAAATAAGCTGCGATAAATGGAATAAAAGGCATTAAAAGCTTCATGCTGCCGTCTAAAAAGAAGAAAGGCAAAGCTAACAGGAATAAAGAAATGAAAATTAGAATAGTCGCGGAGAAGACGCCGTTTGGAGTGATATCTATATCTAACATTAGAATGGATTCCCTGAGTTTTTCCTGCGAGCTTTTTGGCGCTTTTAGCTTTAATGCCCTTTCTGAGAAATTGCAGAACCTTTCAAATTTAGGGGGCTTTTCACTTGGAATTAATATTTTTTGAGGTTCGTGGCTCTCTGCTTTTTCCTGTATTTCTTTTATATCATAACTTTTCTTTCTTCTGAATATTTTTTCTAGTAGAGACATTGAATAATAATTGCATTCCTGACTTAAAGTTTTTTAAGAGTCAATTCAAAAAACCCAATGCTAGCCTGCGACCAACGCTCCCGCAATTTAGGCAGAGATAATTCCGTCTTAGTGGTATTCTATAGTTGAAAAACAAGTGGTTATGGCAATTTTTGCAGATCATAATTTTAATTTTGTCAGCATAGGTTAAACATCTTTCTAGAGCAATGTTGGAATGAATGCTGAAAAGGAGAAACAAAATCACTCAAAATCTTTCAATCTATTCTTGTAATCCCTATAAATTTTCTCAACAGCCCTGTTATCAATCCTTTTCCCAAAGCAGTTGTGCGGAACCAATGCCCCGCTGAAAGTTTTTGGCACATGCATCAATTCATGAATCAAAGTTCTTTCCTGGTCTTCTTCATCCAATCTGTCAAACTTCTCCGAGATCACTTCAATCACATAATGCGATTTTATT
>PFTQ01000001.1:0-14513 GCA_002789635.1 Candidatus Aenigmarchaeota archaeon CG_4_9_14_3_um_filter_37_18
TGTGATAATTATACACACTATGTTTCTACATCACGGAATTTTTCTGCATGACGTGCTCTCAATGCTTCACTATTAAATCCAACGCCATAATTCCGATTTTTTTCAGTATAAGTATCTGTATCTCCAGTTGATTTCTCTAACTGAGTAGCTGTCGGTCCACCAAAACCCAAAGCCCTTGCTATAGTAATGCCAAAATCATTTACATGCCCGTCAGGATGATACCTCGGCACACTACCTAGTTGTGATAAACCACTCACAGGTCCAGTCTCCCATACAGTAACTCTAACAGGATATATTTCAGCCGCATCTGATCCATATTTTACAGCCCCAAAAGGCCATATATAAGTAATGGGTGCCCGTCCAGTATTATTTTGAATATCATACCTTGATCTTCGAAATTCATCTATAAACTGTTCTCTTGAGAAGCCTCCTGGTCTATTAAGATAGGCTTGATTCATCCCTAAATTATGGGTTGCAGAATGGGATGCTATCTCATGACCTTCATCGGCTAATCTTCTAATTTCATCCCAAGTCCATCCTTCATTACTAATTCCGCCAGTTACAACACCTAAAACTCCTTTAAAACCATATTTATTTAAAACAGGGTAAATATTTTCCCAAAAATCATCATGAGTCTTTTGTAGCCCAGATTTTGCCAACTGGTTCCCAATATCATCAAACGTCAGCACAACCCTTCCATAAGGCAAATTCAACCTCTTCTTTAAGGAATCATATAATTCTTCAAAACCTATTGTTTTACAATCCATCCTATAAAGAGCTTTCATTTGATCAACAAAAATTTCAGATGTAATACCATAAGCGGTTGTATGGTACATTATAACAGGTGTCCCTATTTGAGCTGCTTCTGCTACACCACCTGTTGCTTTAGCTGAAACGCAAGCTCCAAACACTGCAGCAGCCATTTTTATAAAATCTCTTCTTGATAAAGGCATATCCATCAAGAATTATAGAATGAATGCAAGTATAAATACTTTTGCAGGTCTGCACAGCGTAATGCAGAAATAAAATGGAAGATTTAATAAGTCAAAAGATAGATGGTGGGGTCAGATATAAGTAAACTTTTTAAATACAGTTGTATATATTTTGTATATGATAAGAAAATTGTTCACTTCTGTAACCAGAGTCTCTATACTGCAGTTGTTGATTTTCTCTGGAAAGAGTTATCATTTAAGAGAAATAAGCAGAAATATAAAAAAAAGCCCTATCTACGTCAGCAAGGAAATTGCAAATTTAAAAAATTTGGGGTTGATTAACGAGGCAAAAACTGGTAAAATGCGGATTTTCAAAGTCAACAAAAACTCTCCAATTTATACTGAAATTAAAAATATACTCTTAAAGACAGATTTTATAGGTGAATTGATAAAAGAAAATTTAAATGGACAAAAAATAAAATTTGCTTTTATATTTGGATCCTTCTCAAGGGGGGAAGAATTAGAGGGGAGCGATATAGATTTGTTTGTCATCGGGGATGCAAAAGAAAACAGTATTTTGGAGATAATTCAAAAACTAGAAAAAAAAGTGGGAAGAGAGATAAATCTCATATGCTGGGATGAGGAGACTTTTAAAAATAAAATGAGGGGGAATAATCACCTCCTAATGGATATTTTTCAACATCAGATAATAATGTTAATAGGGGATGAAGATGAACTTAGAAAATTCAGATAAATGGGAAAAAATAAGAAGGGACGAAAATCTTATTGAAAAGGCTCTTTTGCTTGCAGAAAGAGACTTAAAAGTTTCTCTGGAAAACAAGAAGATGGGGAATAATGATTGGGCATTTTCTATAGCATATAATTCTATGCTGCAATCCGGCAGGGCGCTAATGTTTCATTCTGGTTATAGACCTAAAGGGGAGTATAAACATGTGGCTGTTGCAGAATTCTTAAGGAATTTTCCAAATGAAAAATTAGCTGAGAAACTTATCTTTATTTTCAACAAAATGAGGAAAAAGAGGCACACCATCGTATATGAGGAAGCGGATATAATAAGCGATGAAGAAGCAAGAAAAGCTGTTGAAGATGCCAGAGTGTTCTTTGAAAGAGCAAAATCTATAATCAAAAAATAATAGGATTTCGATAAAGGTTTTATCTGATGGCAATCAATCTCGACCACAGGCACAAGCCGCTTGACGGGGATCTGCTTTTGACTGCTGCCTGCCCCATAGAATGCGATTTCTGCGTTTACTCATGCGAAGCTGAAAAAGAACCTGAAAAATGGATGCCCGAAAAAACTATTCGGAGAGTAGCCGAGCAATATTCAAAGAACGGTATCGGCATAAGGATAGGCGGCGGAGAGCCTTTCTATGACCTTGAAAAGTTGAGGAATTGCATAAAAATACTAATGGAATACTACAAACCGAATGAACTCCTGATAATAACTTCTGGGTTTTTCGGAGCAGACAAGGAAAACGCAAATAAGCATTTGAATGCGATAAAAGGTTTTGGTTTTGATACCCTAATCATCAGCGCAGATAGATTCCATTTGAAAAGAGTTCCACTAAAAAACATTGAAAATATAATAGAATGCTGCAAGGAGCTAGGAATAGAGCCAGTTCTAAGGATAAGCATAGACTCTGACAGCTATGAATTTATTGACAAAATCACAGAGATCATTGCTAAAAACAAAGCTTCGATAGAAGTTCATGATTGGGGTTCTTTTGGCAGGGCGGAGAAACTGGATAAAAATCCTTTAGGGAATTTTACTAAAGATCAAGAGTATTTTTTCTCAAAACTGAAAGAGTTTGCTGGAAAGTTTAACGCCCCTTTAGATCCTAGATTTTATTTGGCACATACAGCTAAGAGATCACAAAATAAGTATGCCTCTGATTTCTTCCCAACTACTTTCCCGAATGGCAATGTTTACGGATGCTCTATGACAATGAAAGGGAGCTATCTCGGCAATATTAACAAGGAAGATTTATCAGATATGATGGTTAAATGGAAGGAGCACTTTGCAGGGAAACCTTAACTTATCTGAAACTTCGTGCCAAGAGATGAGCAAATTCCTGCCGGACAAATATAAGCATAGATGCGAGCTCTGCAAAAGCTACCCAATAAATGTAAATAACGAAGAGGCTCTTGGCCAGAGATTTTTGAGGTTAGATAGTGATGTGAATTTTGATAAGATTTTTGAAGGGCTGAAAAATGAGAATAAAGAGTTAATGGTTTCTTTCAAGCTGACTGAAAAAGATTTGAATAGGAAAGTTGGTGATAGAATTAAAGGTTTTCTTGATAGGTTGGAGAAGAGCAATCTCAGATATGTTTTATCAAGACCCTTGCCTAGGTGTCTGGGATTTCAGACCAGACCTTCTGACCCTAAAAATTGCTTTGAATGCAGAGAGTTGTTTACCATAGAAGATTGTCATGTTAACTATTGCGAGCCTTCTGGTGGGTTGAGTGGATGGAATTTAGACTCACTAAAAGGTAGGGAGCAGATTTATGAGTATTTCGAAATCAAGAACAAAGAGAAAAAAATGCCTTCAGTCTGCATAAATTGCCTCTTCAGGATGAGAAAACAGTGTGATGGCTTGTGTTTTAGGAAGTAATGTGTGGTATAATTTCAGCTTCGCTATCTTTCTGCAATCCGCTGACGCTCGGGTATAATTCTTAGTTTCTTGGAGAAAAAGAAAGCGAGAAAACTTTAAATATAAGTTTATGCAAAAATCTTATATGAAAACTAAGGAAAAGGTAGAAAGTTATAAAACGTTGGGTAAAGTGGAATCTAAGATTATAACTGAGTTATCGAAAAAAGGAATCTGGATTTTTGACTTATGCGATGTGAAAAAAATCATTGATTCCAATGAGAATCATATATACCAAATAGTCCATTCACTCAAAAACAAAGGCTGGATAAAGAGTTTAACAGCAGGAAAATATGAGCTCATATCTTTCTCTGGAAAACCTAGGGAAGATTTAATGGTCATTGCCTGCAATGTTTTATGGCCTTCTTATATTTCTTTCTGGTCGGCTTTGAACTTTTACAAGTTTACCGAGCAATCCCCTAAAAAAATATTCCTTGCCACCACAAAAAGGAAAGAGCTCAAAAAAATGGATTCTATAGAGGTGCAATTCATACAAATAAAACCAGAAAGGTTCTTTGGATATACTAAGATTGAGGGCGTCTGTGTGGCAGAAAAGGAAAAAGCCTTGATAGACAGCCTTCTCTTTCCAAGATATGTGAGTTTGGACGAAATCTGCAAATCGCTTGAAAATGCGAAAAAAGAGATCTCTTTCGAAAAACTAATAGACTATTGCATAAAAATTGGCAATTCATCACTAAATAAAAGGCTCGGATATTTGATTGAGCTGTTAAAAATTAAAATAGAGGGTAGATTGATTGAAAAGCTCCATAAAAATATCAGTAAAAACTTTTCTTTACTAGATCCAACAAAAACTAGATCTAGTAAATACAGCAAAAGGTGGTTTTTAAATTTAAATTTATCAAAAGAAGATTTACTTCATTGGAAAAAAATAGGGTAGGAGTGAATATGCTGACAAAAGAGCAACTGATATTAATGGCGAGGAGAAACGGGTTACCGTTATTTACACAAGAGAGGGACTATTTTCAAATGATGTTTTTATCCAGATTATACAGCCAAAAAAACCAGCTTGTATTTAAGGGGGGCACATGTTTAAAGCTTGCATATAACCTTCCCCGTTTTTCCGAAGATCTAGATTTTATTTGCTTAAACAGATCTAAAGCCCTAAAGTCTCTATTAGAAAAAGTTTTAGATGAACTGAAATTAATAGGAATTAATGGGAAGTTGACTAACGAAAAAATTGCCAAGAGTTCTGCCGGGTATAAGGTCGTATATCAAGGTCCCCTCTATACCGGAAAAACTATTAGCAAGGGTGGTATCAGAATCGATGTAAGCTTTAGGAAAGATATGGTATTGAAGCCTGAATTGATGTCAATAACTTCCGAATATCCTGACATCCAGCCATTTTTGGCTTATTGCATGCCAATGGAAGAGATTTTTGCGGAAAAAGTAAGAGCCCTCATAAAGAGATCAAAGCCTAGAGACATATATGATGTGTGGTTTCTTATAAACAGGAATGTGAAAATTGATAGAAAACTGATAATCAAAAAAATTAATCTGCAAGGGCTGAAATTTGATTTAAAAAAGCTTGAAAATGAAATTGGCGATAAAAGGAAGGATTGGAAAAGTGACTTATCAACACTCCTTTCTACTATACCTGATTTTGATGCTGTTAAAAATAATATAATAAAGAAATTGAAGGAAGCTTTAGACAGTTAATTATCTTCCAAACAAACCATGCAACAATAGAGGCAAGATAATTCCAGCTTCTCTATCGCTCAGCAGCCTCGCTGACGCTCGGATATAATCCTATATATTTGATCCAACAAAAGTTATAGCATGGATGCTCATCAATTGATCAAAAGAGGAGAGTCGGAAAAGATTGAGTTCAAAGAATTCCTGAAACTTAAAGACGAAATTGGAAAGGCTGTTTCCTCGTTTTCAAACTGCAAAGGCGGCATTATTCTAGTTGGTGTTGCAGATTCTGGCAAGGTTATTGGTTTTTCTGTTGGCAAGGATGCATTGGAAGAGCTTGCAAACTACATTAAAAGGAACACTGACCCGCAAATTTATCCTTCTCTCAAAGTTGAAGAAGCCGATGGCAAAAAGGTTATTGCGATCAAAGTAAATGAATCAGAAGAAAAGCCAGTTTTCTTCAAAAACCACGCCTACAAGAGGGTTGGAAGAAGCGACCATTTAATATCATCTTCCGAGATAAGAAAGCTTGCCAAAGAGGAAAAGAAAAAGCTGAACTGGGATGAACAAGTTTGCGGAGATGCTAAGCTGGAAGATATTGATGAAGAAAAAGCCGAGGATTTTTTGAGAAAAACCAAAAATGAAAGGAACTTCTACATCCAGCCCAAAACCCCGCTAAAAGAAGTCTTGGGGAGACTGGAACTGATGAGAAACGGAAAACTAACTAATGCTGCTGCCCTCTTGTTTGGAAAGAACCCGCAAAAATTCTTTTTACAAGCCGAGACAAGGTGCGCTAGATTCAAGGGAACTGAGCCCTTGAAATTCATAGATATGAAGGTTTTTGAGGGCACTATAATTGATCAAATAGGCAAGGCCTTGAATTTTACCCTTGAACATATGCCAATGGCAGCATGGATTGAGCCTGGGAGGCCAGAAAGAAAGGAAAAATATGAATACCCGCCTGAGGCGATCAGAGAAGCGATAATAAATGCAGTCTGCCATAGAGATTATTCAATATCTTCGAATATTCAAATCAGAATTTTTGATGATAAGATTGAAATATGGGGTTGCGGTCCCTTGCCCATGCCATTAACTCTTGAAGACCTAAAGAGAAAACACAAGTCTATCCTGAGAAACCCCCTGATTGGGAAATGTTTTTTTCTTATCGGATATATTGAGCAATGGGGAACTGGAACCAACAAAATTATCAAAGAGTGCTTGAACCACGGGATTCCTGAGCCTCTCTTCGAAGAAATCGCTCAAAATCTTGTTGTAACATTCAGAAAATCTAAATTAACTAAGGAATATTTAGATATTTTAGGGCTGAATGAAAGGCAGAAAAAAACGATAGAATATCTAAAGGAGCACAATAAAATAACAAAAGGAGGGCACATGAAATTAAACGATATATCCAAAACTCCAGCTTTTGAAGATATTAATGATTTGTTGAGAAAAAAACTTATAGCTAAAAAAGGCATTGGAAGAAATACTTATTATATTTTAGAAGAATCGGCCTCTAAAAGACCGAAAAAAGACCGAAAAATAATTGGGAATTTATTAATGATTTGAAGGGGTTAATCTAATGAGGTGATGGCATGAAGCTGCTAGATAAAGTCGCTATAGTAACGGGCGGGTCTGGCAATATAGGCAGGGCTATTGTTGAAGAGCTTGCTAAAGAAGGATGCAATAATAGGAATAGCTTCGCTATCTTTCTGCAATCTGCTGACGCTCGGATATAACCTCTAGTTTATTTTGAGGCCTGATATCAAATCTGAATTCAATAGAGTTAGCACAAATATAATTAGTCATAGAAATATTTAAATAGTTGAATCTAAATTATAATAATCATGTTTCAACAATTTGTAAACAGGGGAGAGGAGCTAAGCTTCCTGGAAAAAATGTACAGCGAGAACAAGCCGAAATTCATAGTCATATACGGAAGAAGAAGGATCGGAAAAACGGCATTAATGAAAAAATTCATCAAAAACAAGCCGCATATATATTTTCTTGCTGACAACAGGGGGAATAAGCAGAATATCCAAGAGATGCAGCATTTCATGGGGGAATTTTTGTCGGACAGTATTTTCAAGAAAGCCAATATCAGCGATTGGGTAGAGCTTTTCGATGAATTCTCAAAAAAAACAAAAGGCAGGGTTGTGATAGTTGTGGATGAGTTTCCGTACCTGATAATGTCAAACAAGGCAATTCCATCTATATTTCAAAAGATATGGGATGCAAACCTTTCATCTAAGAATGTTTATTTGGTTCTTCTTGGATCAAGTATAGGAATGATGGAGACTGAAGTCTTGGGTTACAAAAGCCCTTTATATGGAAGGAGAAGTGGGCAGTTGAAAATTTTGCCCTTAAAGTTCAAGCACTTGATTGAATTTTTTCCAGATTACTCTCCAGAGGATTTGATAAAGGTTTTTTCAATAACAGATGGCATCCCTGCATACATGCTTAGCATGAACCCGAAGCTTAATTTCCAAGAAAACTTGAAGGAGAACGTGCTTAATTCAGGGAGTTTTCTCTGTCAGGAGGCCGAGATTCTGTTAAGACAGGAATTGAGAGAGCAGTCAAATTACTTTAACATTTTAAAGGCGATAGCCAATAGCAGAAACAAGTATGGGGAAATAGTCAACTTTACAGAGCTGGACAAGACTTTGATATCCAAGTACCTGAGTACACTTATTCTGCTTCATGTAATAAGAAAGGAGTTTCCCCCAACGCAGAAAAAAGAGGCAAGAAACGCGAGGTATGTTTTTGAGGACAACTATTTTAATTTTTGGTTCAGGTTCATTTATCCAAACAAAACGCTTATAGAAAGCGGGAAAAAAAATGAGCTAGAAGATGCGATTAAAGATGATCTAAATGTTTATTTTTCACAGGCTTTTGAAAAAATTTGCGCGGATTTCATATCTGAGAGCCAAGCCGCTGCATTTAATAAGATTGGCAGATGGTGGCACAAGGACAAAGAAATAGATATTGTAGCTTTGAACGAGAAGATGAAAGATATCCTGTTCGTGGAATGCAAGTGGAAGGATAATGTCAACCCTGAAAAAATTTTGGAAAATCTGAAAGAGAAAGCCAAATATGTTGAGTGGAACAATGATAAAAGAAAGGAGCGTTATGCAATATTTGCCAAAAGCTTCAGCAAGAAGATTAAGAATGGGGATGTTCTCCTGTTTGACTTAAACGATATGAAAAAAATGCTCTGGAAGAAATGATTTATTAACTTTTGGACCAATATAATTTAAGGGGGAATTAGTATCAAACTACTGGGTAAAGCGGCGATAGTGACTGGCGGGTCTGGAAATATAGGCAGGGCTATTGTTGAAGAGCTTGCTAAAGAAGGATGCAGTGTTGTGTTCACCTATTTTAAGAATAAATTCTAGAATGCACTGAGATTAAATGAATTTGACATTAATTTAACTTTTTCTAATCATAATTATCTAGTATGATATCAAAAGCCCTTATTATGGCTGGCGGAAAGGGTACAAGATTAAGACCGCTTACACTAGAAACACCAAAACCCTGATCAAAATAAACCAAAGGCCAATAATAGATTATGTTATAGGATACTTAGTTGATGCTGGTATAGGAGAGAATAATTTATCTGTTTCTTTCAAAAGCATCATAAGCTTCCTTATTTTCACAGTTAGGAACTTGTCCATAACATCTTACTTGTATAGGGCCAGTATTAAATCTACATCTCGTCTGCTTTCCTCTGCGATTATACCACATCTTAAAATGAGGACATATGTCAAAATCAATACTACCATCAGTTTGAAGAAGATATATAAGATACGTGCTTGCCCCTGTTTGCTGCATTTCTAAATCCATTATAGTACATTTGGTTATATTTAATTGTCCCAATATCAAATTCAAAACAGCCATTTTATCATTAATATTATAAGCTCCGTCAAATTTATGAAGCATTCCGTGGCTAATTTCTCTATAAACCTCGTCTATAAGTGTATTTACCATAAATATCTGACTTTAAATTTTAAGAGTTAAATTTTAATTTGTATCGATTTGTAAAAGGCATTGGTCTCAAAACAAATTCTGGATTCAATAATTTGGCTCTTTAACCCACACCGCAAGCGGTGGTATTCGAATAAAATAAAAAATAAACTATTTACACAGAGATAAATATGTTTGTCGAGGGTCTATTCCAAAACCACAAAAATTATTTGCTTTATATATTGCATATTCATCGGCTAATATTGGACTATCTGAAACAACAAAACCAAAGCCATTAACTTCCCTTCCCCCATAATCAATCTGTTGAGCACTCAGTAACAATCTTCTACAATCAAGAATTGCGATAGTTGGCCTAACTAATGAGTAAAGGTCTGCTACAGCTCTATTCATTCCATCTAACCCACCAGATTTATGGAATCTGAGCCTCTCGAAATCTGGTAAAACACTCATCATATTTTTGATTGAACCTGTGTAGCCAGCATCTAAATTATGTTTTAAAGGTGTCATTGAAACGGCATAGTCAACGTCTAAAAGAAATTTAGGTAAATAAATTTGAGTAAAAATCATTCCATTATCAACAGCAACAGAAATTACTGGTTGATCCAAAACATTAACTAATTTTACATCATGTTCTCTTGAAAAATTATCTAATCCCAATTTTTGCACAACCCTTCTTGGGTCATAGAATATAGATGGACCATATATCAAGGTAAATTCCGCACGAGGATTTATTTTTCTTGCTGTTCTCAAAAAATCTGAAACAGTATAAAGATCGGTTGTAACTGGGTAAGATTCATCTGAAACCAAGTTTGGAACTAGTAAAACATGATCTGCTGTCGACATGGATCTTAGATTGTATGTTAATTCATCGATCGCTCCAGACCAATCAACTGCAGATTTAATGCATTTAAAATTCTCTGAAGGTCTGGAAAATCTGAATTGAACTCTCCTGGATTGAGCTTTTGGATAATTCCTCACTCTTTCATAAACTAGGCACATTCTTACTAGGGAGTCTCTCATATACGCTTCATCCAAACCCAATTTTGTATCCAGAAAAATTCTTCTAAATTGAGATTCAAGAACTGGCGGATCAAAATATCTAGTCATTCTTTGAAAGATTTTTCCAAGATATATATCTGCATCTCTAGACCAACCAATTGTTGTGGGAGATTCAGGCTCTTCAAAATAAAGTTCATCCCTAACTTCTAAATCTCCTAAAATGGTTTCCATTATTTGTTTATTTTCTTTATCTTCTTCAGGAATTAATTGAAATCTAGTCATTTTTTGTACCCAGAATATCTGCTAATTTTATGATAAGAGATATCGCATATTCAACTCCTTTTTCAACATTAGAAAAGTCAGACTTTTTCAATTGATAAAAAGGTTTCCAAAATGGTAAATCTGAAACAACCATTAGAGATAATGCTGGATTTGATGATTCCCTATACAAATACCCAGTTTCCTGATCCACTGAGGCAACATCGTGTGATCTTCTCAGAACATCATCCTCTCTGAGAATGCTTTCTACAGTAACATTTCTACCAAGGAAAACATGTTCTGAAATTGGTAATTGACTTAGAATTGGGTGTGACTTTGGTGTGTATATTACTTCTCCATCTTCAAACCTAGAATCAGTGGCGATAGTCACACACCCTAATCTCATTTCAGAATGAAGGCCACCACAATAACCAAAATGGAACAAAAAATGATCCCCCTGATTCATTGTTAATATAGGATCGACAACAGTATTCCCAAGATTAGTTTTAACTATCATCATTTCTCTTCCTTGAGGTGTTAAACCATAAAAATTTCTATACCACCCCTTTCTCTCTTCAGGACTCCCAAATCTAGAAGCCAGTTTTTCATAAAGATGTATTATTGGTACCATGCAGACTAGATATGGAATTTCTTGGGTTCCATAGAAAGTTTTTACTATTTTTTTATCCATAACCATCATATTTTAAAGAAAAAAACGAATATTTAAACCCATTCATTCCATTTTTTCATATGTATAGTAACTCAGATTTTAAGATATTAGATTTTGGAGGGTTTTACCTATTTATATCTCCAACAGGAGTTTTATCCCCTTATATACCAACCCAAAAACCTGTTATTGTATCAGAATATGAATATCATGACGGTATAGTGGATGAGATAAAAAATCTTATTGAAAGTGGGTCTTATGTTGTTATTAGAGGTTCTTTTGACCATTTTCACAGGGGTCATATTTTATTAATAGATTCATGTACTAATATTTTTCCAAATTCGAAGATCATCTTTAATGTCAGCACCGATGATTATAATATCAGAAGAGGTCAAAGAAAGGAATTTCTTAACAGAATGCAACCCTATAGAGTCAGAGTTGATACTCTGAAGGAATATCTAAGTCGCATCGGAATGACAGAAAGAATTGAAATAATTCCATTAGAAGATGCCTACGGGGAATTGGTTTTTAACCCAGATGTTGGGTTTAATGCTTTTGGCAATGATGGTAAATACCTTAAAGATATTAGAAGTAATATGGAAATTGCGAATAATTTGAGGAATTCTAAAGGTTTTCCGTCAGCCTACCCTGCATTAATCCCTCTTTTAATGACAGTGAAGGAAAGGTTGTAAGCTCTACTTCAATAAGAAGTGGTTCACTATCAGACTATCAATATCAAATTTAATTGAATTATTTTAACATACCGAATATTCTTTCCTTAAGTTATCCCTAGTTATAGGCATTCCTCGATCTTTTAAAAAATCACTAATGTCCCATAAAAATACATTTAACATCTGTCTAGTAAAATAACAATCTCTTATATCATGACCTGAACCATCATGATAAGCATCCCAGAAACATCCGCCGCCACAAGTACTGATAGCCTCACATTCCTGACATGTAAGATCAAAATATGGGGTTTTGTTAAATAAATCTTCAGCTTTAATTCCATTAAAATCTGGTAAAGTATCCAATTTTGTACATAGAGTTTGAGTTCCATCTGGGTAGAATGTAACTTGTTCACCTGCTATTTTACAGGCATAAGGTCTGAAATAACCTTGAATGATAGGTGCCAATCTCTTAGCTATTTGATCAACAAAAATACCTCCCCTTCTAGCCTTTTTAAAAATACCTGCCATTTGACTTGTATACTCATGAATATCAGTTTGCATAAAAGGTAAATGAGAAAATTCTGTATGATGTGGTATGCTTATTCCCATGGCTCTGCAACCCAGTTCTTCAACGAAAAAATCGAATATCTCATCTAAATCATAAACATTTGTTTGTGTTGATAAACAGGTTATTGAAGGTGATATTCCAGCTTCTTGTAACATTTTGTAACCCTTCAAGGTATCGTCAAAAGTTTCCCTCCCGTTATGATATCTTCTATGAGTATTATGCCGCCTCATACCATCAAGCGAAACATACACCCTAGAACCTTTTCTTGCTAAAAACTCTGCTTTTTTAGGTGACATCTTAATAGCGTTTGTAAATAGCTGTGCATTCCCTTCAATATTATCAATTAAATACTCGACTACATCCCAATTTGTTAGAGGTTCACCTCCTATTATCATCATTGAACCTTCTCTAACATTTTGATTAAAAAATCCTATAATACCTCTTGCAGTTTCCATAGACATTGCTGTATGAAGTTGTTCTAAAGGGTTTCCGTAAACCAGGCAGTAATCACAAGCAGAATCGCAGCCAAATGTCGCTTCAACTCTAACTTTTCTCAGTTTTGGGGGTTCCATTCTGACATCTAAAGAGTTTAATCTCATAAGATCTTCTTCGCCTATCCTTTCAATATCATCTCTATCTGTAAAAAAAAGTTGCTGAGAGAAGGGATTGTACAAAACGATATCATTGCCCCTTTCGAATCTTTTGACACGACTTGATAATATTTGGATCACCGTTTGTTTCTGATTAAGTTATGCTTACTTTGTCTTTTTACTAATCCTATAGATGAACCTATTTCCTTTGCAAGCTTAACAGGGAATGGGTCATTATAACCTCTCCAATCATCACAACTTTCACACAATAGACCTTCAACGTCTCCTTTCATATGCCTTCTTCTTAAATCGGTCATTTCTTCTCCATTCCATATATCTCTTAAATTTTGTTCATAAGCATTTCCAACTACTAACTGACCTGTTAAATCTGTACAACAAGGTACTACATTTCCATTTGCTAATACTATCATTGATCTCCATGGCCACAAGCAAGGATAGTCCTGCTTATTAGTTTTTCCTTGAGGAGCTAGGTTCATGTCAACCACTTTTCCAGCTCTAGAAGATATTTTCTTAACATTTATCCAATTAACAGGAGTTTGTTTCCAATAAGAAATAAAATCAGCAACCTGTTCATGATTCAAAGTATTTACAACCATTTGGACTTGTGTTATTGGTCTATCATATCCATATTTTTCTTTTGTCTCTAAAAAATGATGGATATTGTGCATTACAGCCTCAAAATTTCCCCCTTGTCTGAGGGCTTGATAAATATCTTTTGATGCCCCGTCAACAGAGAATACGATTTCTTCCAAACCTGATCCAAATAATTTTCCTGACATTTCAGGGTTTAGTAATGTGGCATTTGTTGACAATCTTGATCTAACTCCGAAAGTACTTAGAAGTTGTATCATCTGAATCAGATCTGAATTTAAAAAAGATTCGCCATTGAAATGCAACCACACAATTTGCCCTTCTAGGAGATCAAGGTTCTGTTCAACTATATACCTTAGCCCATCAACCGACATATTGCCTCTTCTAACATACCCAGATTCCGGGTCTCTTGAAACGCACATTGGACATCTCAGATTGCAATAGTCAGTTGGTTCTATATTTTCAATCCATGGTCTACCATAAACAACCAAATTTCTTCTTGAATAATCCAAGTGGTTTTTGAATTGACTGAAAAACCCTGACATATACATATACACTACCTAATGTAATGTTCAATGAAAAGGCTTAAATCCTTTATTGTTAACATTTTCTTTAATGCCACCAAAAGACCCTTATTCATACTTCATAAGCCATGAAAACGATTCAAGTCCATGTCTCTTTACCATCACTGAAGGTAATAGATTAGTGTGGGAAGTAACAAATACCTGTAATTTAGGCTGCTCCCATTGTTCTGTTGATTCACCAAGAGATGGGGAGGACCCAAAAGGAAGTAAGCTGAAATTAAAAAAATCCATTGAGATCACTAGAGAATTAGTTGATAACGGAGTTGATTCAATATACATTAGCGGCGGGGAACCAGGTTTATGGAAACCACTAAGTGAATTTATTC
>PFTQ01000001.1:14564-19929 GCA_002789635.1 Candidatus Aenigmarchaeota archaeon CG_4_9_14_3_um_filter_37_18
AAGCCTTGATTCTCATCTTAGGGATAGACATGATAGTTTTAGAGGAGCAACTAATTCTTATGATAGAGCTGTCAGTGCCATTATAGATTTGTTAAAACAAAATGTTTATTTGAGAGTTGGTTCTGTCATCTGGTCAGGCAATGTAGATCAACTTGAAGAAATGACAAGATTTTTGAATGATTTAGGTGCTAATGAAGTTGCTTATAATTGGCTTGTTAAAACAGGGAGAGTGGCAATAAACCATCAAGTACTTGTTCCGTGGGATAGATACCGTGAAGTTGGATATAGATTAAGAAGTATGAGGAGTTTCTATGAAGATAATGATATTTTGATTAGTTTCCATAGGTTTAATGAATTGGATGATAATTCCATAGGTTGCCCAGGCGGAAAAAAAATATGGCATATTTATTCACATGGAGGGTTATCCCCCTGCTCTTGGATAACCAAAACACTTCCACAATATATAACTTCAAATACCATTTTTGATGCCTCTCTATCACAACTCATGAGAGATCCTAGAATTCAGTCATTCAGAGAAATGGTAAGAAGAAGGGAAGATATTTATGGTCCAGGATGTCCTGCAATTTGTGTATCTGAAAATGGATCTATAATGAGTAGAGATCCCTTGTATCGTGGGTTAAAATGAAATCTATAGTCGGTCTAGGTCGTGCTCTTGTAGATGCATGCATAAATGATGAAGATATAATTCCAATATTAAAATTGTTGATTGGTCCCATAGAGCAGGGTCACAACCATTTTTTACTTGACGATGATCAAGCAAAATATATTTTATCACGTTTAAAGACAGAAAATTTCATTGCTGGGGGTTCTGTAGCCAACACTTTAAGATATTGTTCCAGAAACGGGAAACCTTCAGTTTTTGTCGGAACTATAGGCAATGATGAATTGGGTAGTTTATTTTTATCTGAATTAGAGAGAGATGGTGTTAATCTTCAAGTCCAAAGAACTGATAAAATGACTGGTTTTACATTATTTTGTGAATTTCCAAGAATAGGGTCTAAAATTTCGCTTTTCTATTATGGCGCTTCAGATACACCATTCTCAGTTGATTCGATTGAAGGTTTGTTGGGAAGTGATGCTATTTTACATTCTTCTGCATACAATTTTGTTTCCCCACTAGACAGGAGTGTTATTGATATTTATCTTAGAGCTCAAGAAAAAGGATCATTCAGATCCGTAAACATTTCAGGTTATGCTAAACAGAATCTACGTCCGAAAATGAATGCACTGAGAAGTCTTTTGGACCAAAACATTTTAAACCTAATAACTGGAAATTCCTCTGAATTTTTAGCTGTTGTGGGCAGGAATGAACTGAATGATGAGAGTTTGGAACTTATAGGTAATCTAGCATCGATGGTATTAATGACTATGGCTGAAGAGGGTAGCATTTATTTTGAAAATAAAGGTTATAAAACAATTCACCCTTATAACGATGTTAAATTTCCTGTATATGTTGTGGGAGCGGGAGATGCATATACTTCTGGAATTATTCAAGGATTAATGGATGGCAAACCTTTTTTTGAATCTTGTTTAGGTGGATCTAAATTAGCATATCTGAAATGCAGAGAAGTGCATGAAAGGTCAACTCGTTAGTATTGAAATAGCGTAATCTAATAATCTACCCTCTTTTTTTTGTATTTTTGATATAGTCTTTGAATTTTTCCTACTATTCCATTTTTTACCTCCTATGCAATCACCAGCAGAGAATAATGCGATAATATCCCTTTTTCTACAGGCAGCAACAGAAAACAATGCTGAGGTCTCCATTTCAACTGTTAAACAACCTTCCTTTAGAAATTCATCCCTTTTTCTGAACGTTTCTCTATGTAAAGCCTCTGTTGTCCATGTTCCACCTAATTTATATTTGATGTTCCCTTTATCAAAGTACTCTTTAGCTATTCTCAAAAATTTTTTCGATGGATAAGAATATCTAGAAGGTTCTATATAGTGATAGGAAAAACCTTCGTCTATTATTGCGAATTCAGGTATTATGAGTTCTCCCCTTTGCATTTTTTCATCCAAAGTACCAGCAGTCCCTATAACGACAAATTTCTCCATGCCAAGTGCGATCAATCTATCTAAAAATGTTGCAGCGTATGTTCCGAACCCTGGAAAAACATATCCTATTTTCTCGTTGTTCTTCTCTAAAATGATCATGGGGGTCATATTTATGGTCCAATTTATCTTTTTAATGGATTTATTGTTCAAAAATTTCTCAAACTGATGATTAAAAAAAGAAATTATGCATTTTTTAGGAAAAACTGATTTTTTTGTATTAGTTATTTTAATCATGTCATTCACAAAATCTTCAGGTTCTATTATTGCTTTGTCAGTCGATTTTCCAAAAAATAGTGGAAGGGTATTTTTTTCTAACATATAAATCTACTCTTAATTTATTTTTATAAATTTAAGAAAATTCTTTTTTGAGTGAGTTTGAACTAAGTCAATATAGAAGTCCAAACCATCTATATTTAAATCCTTCTTATAGGCTAATGATTTTATCAGCCATCATAAGAGAATCTCGTGCCATATAACTTTTCTTTGAGTTGTTCTTCAGTTAATTCTGTTTCTAATGTAAAATGAGTTCTTCCTCCTCCATGTTTAACACTATCTTCTGATATTAAATAAGGTAAATTTTCTTGGGCTAAATGGAATGCAATTGCATGTACTGTTCCTATATGAAATCTCATGTCTCCTGAAGTTGATAACTTGTATGTGTTCATATTCTATCATTGGAAAGTTAATCTTAAATTCTCATCATCTTTACTAGTAATTCCAAAAATAGGCCAAAAACAACCTAAATCCCATCTCATTTACCATTCGAACTGCTTTATCAAATTCTCTTCTTAAGGTCGGTTCGCCGCCGCACAATACAATGCCTTTTGTTCCCCAGCTTTTCGCCCTTGTAAAAATACCGCCCAGCTCTTCTAAGCCCAATTCCTTATCAGATCTAGAAGCGTAGCAATAAGAGCAATCATGATTACACCTAGAGGTTAATTTGAAGTTGATTATTTCAGGTATCATTGTATCACACCTTCATTTATCAAGAAAAGTAGCTCTGGATGAAATTTATCACCCATCTTTATCATTTCCTTTATTTGATCCAGACTGAAGAAATTGACACTATCAACCTCTTCACTGAATTTACACGCACCTTCATATTGCGCTTTGAAAATTTTGAGGAATTTGTTTTTGTATTTTAACTTGCATAAAGGTTTAATTGATGCTTCTATTCCAATTTCTTCCTTCATTTCCCTCATCGCAGCCTCTTCATATGTCTCCCCTGATCTTACATGACCACCTGCGCTTGTACTCCAATGGCCAGGACAAAAGGAGGTATTTCGACTTCTTAATTGAAGGGCTAATCTACCTTCATTATTAAACAGCAATACATGGACAATTCGATGTTTTAGAGATTTTTCATAAATCTCATTCCTGCTAGCTTTGTCAATCACTTCATCCTTGTCATTTACAACATCTAGAAACTCCATGATAATTTATGATAAATAAGTGTTAAATAATTGAGAAATGGCAGATGATATAGAGGAATTAAAGAGGTAATAGAAATAGTAAAATAATGGCTCAATTTAGGATTTGAACTTCAATACCGACTCCTATCTCGGAATTAGGAATATATGAATTTCACAAACAAATACAAACTCCATATACAATGTTAATAATAAATATGTTCAATGCTAACCCAAACTTTAATATGAAAACAAAAACAATAGGTATAATAGGAGGGATGGGTCCAGAAGGGACAGCTGACTTGTACATGAAAATAGTAAGATACTGCCAAAAAAACTTTGGAGCTAAGTATGACAATGATTTCCCTCCAATAATAATCTACAGTGCTCCGATACCAGACGTAGTTGAAAGTTTGGAAAATGAAAAAATTACGCTGAGTATGCTCTCTGAAGCAGCAAAGACCCTGGAAGACGATGGATGCGATTTCTTAGTAATAGCCTGTAATACAGTGCAGTTCTTACTAGAAGATATTAGAAAATCAGTGAAAATACCGATAATAGGAATAGCAGAAGTTAATGCAAATTATGCGAAAAAGGAAGGGTATAAAAAAGTGGGGATATTAGGAACGGAAGTAACTGTGAACAAAGTATATGACCAAGAACTCCAAGAAATTGGGATAAAACTAGTTAAACCTACGAATGAAGATCAGAAAAAACTGACTCAAGTGATAATGGCTCAACTTGCTGGAAAAGCAACAAAAAAGGAAAAAGAAAAACTCAAAGAAGTAATTAAAAATCTTAATACACGAGGAGCAGAAGCGATTTTAATAGCATGTACGGACTTACCTCCAGTAATAAAACAAGAGGATGTGGATATTCATTTAATTGATTGCACTCAAATCTATGCTGATGAAACAGCTAAAATATCTTTCAAAAATTAATGATTGTTATTTTTATTATTTCTTGGCAATAAAGAAGAAATCTGTGGAATTGTTTATATATTCAGGAATCCTTGCATACTTGACTTGAAGATCAATGAATTCTTTTTTATTTTCAATCTGTTCTATTTCATACTTGTCTAAAAGATTAAAAGGCCCTAAAATTTTAAGTATTTTAAATTTTCCCCTTTTCAAAGATTTTTGGAGTTTATCTAATGTAAACTCATAAGAAATATGCCCTCTCTTTTGTCCGCCCCAAACTATGTATCTGCTACCAATTTTCATGTTTTTTTCGAACAATTGATACTTTTCTTTTTTGAGTTCATGGCTCCTGCAATAAATAAATCTATTATTTACGCTCCCCATAAATATTCCATTTTTTTTCAATACCCTAAAAGATTCTTTTATTGCTTTTTCGTAATCTTTACAGTAGTTCAGCACCCCATTGATCATCATAACTACATCGAACGAGTTGCTAATTTGGTTCTCCATATTTGATGCGGATTCCTTGACAAAAGATATGTTATTAAAATTACTTAGCCTCTTTTTTGCATGTTCTAACATCTCTTTTGAGATATCTGTCATAACTACATTATGCCCTAGTTCTAAAAGTGGTTTGGAAAATCTACCTATCCCCCCGCCCACATCCAAAATTCGAAGTTTTTTATTTTTGGGTAGATTATCCAGTATGATATGTTCCAATATTTTATCGCTTAATCTATCTTCAAATTGGTCAAAATCCTTTGCAATATTATCATAAAATAATTCCACTTCCTTTTCTCTTTCATTCATAAGATCCCCTTATTTATAAAGAATAAAAGAACTCTTATTTATAACTAGCGTTTAGATTCGACTGTGGGACATAATTATTTTTTCTCTAGTTTTGAGTGGGAAGAATTATGATATTTCGTGTTTTGTTTGTTACCATTCAACCACATA
>PFTQ01000032.1 GCA_002789635.1 Candidatus Aenigmarchaeota archaeon CG_4_9_14_3_um_filter_37_18
TGTTCGCTCCGATATAGTTCTTATTCCCATGCTTGTCGTAGTTTAGGACTAGAATCGCATCTGAGGACTTTATCTTGTCAAAATGGCCTTTCATCCTCTCGCCTTTGATTGAAGCAAAACTCTTTGATATTATTGGATTTGAGCTGGTTCCAGTATTCTTTGTTTTGATTTATTTCTGCTGAAAGCGGGATTAATACTGTATGGCCTTTCTTTTCTAGGGAAGATTTAACTTCATTTATTTGGCTGATAAATTTCAAGCTTGCGCAGATAGTTATTATCATGATTGGTTTTTGTTTTTTACGCTTAAAATATAATCTTATATTAAAAATCCTGAAATCGTAATTAACGGATAATAATAAAAAATAACACCTAATTACCACATCTATCTCGCTTTTAAAAATTTTTCAAGCCTTTATCCAATCAATAATACCTTTTTCAACCAAAAAAACAAACCTAAGAAAAGAATCAGAAAATCTTTATAAACTTTCTTATATAATTCATAAGGAGTGATAATCAATGCCATCAGTAAAAGTGCCAAGATCAGGTTCACTAGCATTTGTCCCGAAGAAAAGAACAAAGAGAATCTACCCTAACGTTAGCACTTGGAAGCAAACCGACAAGTTGAGAGTCTCCGGATTTGCAGGTTACAAGGCTGGCATGACTCAAGCCCTGATCATAGACAGCAAAAAGAATTCCCCAACAAGCGGGGAAGAAATTCTTGTCCCTTCTACAATCTTGGATTGTCCTCCTCTTCTCGTTCTCGGTGTCCGCTTCTACAAACAAAACATAAACGGCTTCTATTCTTTTTCTGAAGTTTGGGATGAAAAAATCCTAAAAAACAAAGACCTAAAGAGAAAATTAGTCGTGAAAGAATACACCCACAAAGAAAAAATGAAAGAAATAGAAAAAAGCTTAGATGAGATCAAAAAAATCCGGCTTCTAATCATCACTCAGCCGAGAAATTCGGGTATAGGCAAAAAAACTCCAGAAATCTTCGAGATAGAGCTTACAGGAAAAGATGCCAAAGAAAAATTCAATTACTCCAAGGAAATTCTAGGCAAAGAAATCAAAGCCAAAGACGTTTTCAAGGAAGGGGAATATGTTGATGTAATCGGCGTGTCAAAAGGAAAAGGTTTTCAAGGTGTAATCAAGAGATGGGGAGTCAAGATGCAGAACAGAAAAAACATGAAAAAGAGAAGGCACATCGGAACCCTAGGGCCAGAAACACCAAGAAGAGTAAGGTGGACTGTTCCAATGGCTGGCCAGTTAGGTTTTTTTAAGAGAACAGAGTACAACAAGAGGATCATCAAGATAGGCGAGGACGGCAAAGATGTCACTCCAAAATCCGGGCTGACGGGTTACGGTGTTGTCAAAAAAGATTATATTGTCATAGAAGGCTCAGTCCCTGGCCCAAGAAAAAGGCTTATCATGCTTAGAGCAGGTTTTAGAACTCCTAAAGTTTCTGTCTTGCC
Organism: Candidatus Aenigmarchaeota archaeon CG_4_9_14_3_um_filter_37_18; assembly: GCA_002789635.1. GTDB lineage: Archaea > Aenigmatarchaeota > Aenigmatarchaeia > CG10238-14 > CG10238-14 > CG10238-14. Next base: position 1,473 of record PFTQ01000032.1, read on the forward strand.
GGCAGAAGTCAAAAAAATATTGAAGTGATCATATGAAAGTCAACATCCTAGACATCAAAGGCAAGCCATCTGGCCAGATAGAATTGCCAGAAGTATTCAGCCATCCTGTTAGATCTGATATTGTCAAAAGATCCTTTCTTGCCATTGAAAGCTCGTTAAGGCAGGCTTATGGCTCTGATCCTATGGCTGGTAAAAGGACATCAGCCCATTACCACGGAAGAAGGCGTGTAAAGTTTTCAATGATTATGACTAACCATGCGAGAATCCCAAGGCTTCATGGAGGCGCGCCTCACCTAAGCTACAGGGCAAGAAGAGTCCCGCAGTCAGTTAAAGGTAGGAGAGCGCATCCGCCGAAAGCGATGAAGAACTGGGTGCAGAAAATAAACAACAAAGAAAACATGCTGGCACTCAAGTCTGTATTTGCAGCAACAGCCTCGCAAGAATACATTCAAAAAAGAGGGCATTTAGCCAATGGATTAACATTCCCTTTAATTATAAAAGATGACCTTCAATCATTGAAAAAAACAAAAGACGTTCTGGAATTGCTTATAAACCTAGGCCTAGATAAAGAACTGGAAAGGATAAAAGAAAAGAAAGTTCGTGCTGGAAAAGGCAAGAGAAGAGGAAGAAAATACAAGCGAAAAGTAGGGCCTATTCTTATAATAGGAGAAGATAAGGGCTTGGCAAAAGCAGGCAAGAATATTTCAGGCGTGGATGTCAGGGTGATTAATGATTTAACAGTTAAAGATTTGGCTCCAGGGGCAGAGCCTGGAAGGCTTGCAATATATTCGCAATCTGCAATAAAAAAAATAGAGGGTTTTGTAAATGGATCCGTATAAAATACTCCGCTATCCACACATGACAGAAAAAAGCATAAGCTTAGTCGAAAGGCAGAATAGGTTAGTGTTTATTGTGGATAGGAAATCAACCAAAAACCAGATCAAGCAAGCCTTTGAGGAGGCTTTCAATGTTAAAGTACAAACAATAAATACAATGATTACAAGGTCTGGGACAAAGAAAGCGTTTATCAAGCTTAAACCAGAATATCATGCTGCTGATGTTGCAGTCAAGCTGGGTATAATCTAGGTGGTTTAATGGGAAAGAGGATAATTCAAAGGGCAAGAGGTAAGGGAGGACCAAGATACAGGTCTCCTGGCCATAGGTTTGTAGGCAAAGTCAGCTATAATCTTTCCCCTGATGTTAAATCTGGTCTGATTATCGACATAGTTCATGATCCTGGGAGAAACTCTCCTCTAATGATTATTGAATTTCCTGATGGGACGAGAAGGCTCCAGATAGCGCCAGAAGGTGTGAAAGTTGGTGATATCATAAGTTACGGCTCCGGTCTAAATGTAGGGAGTGTTTTGCAAGTTAGCAAGGTTGGAGAAGGGATGAGAATATTCGGCGTAGAGACTTACCCTGGATCAGGGCCTAAAATTTGCAGGAGCTCTGGCAGCTTTGCAACAGTAATGGGAGAAGTCCAGAACAAAATAAGGATAAAGTTTGCATCAGGCAAGATGAAGGAAATAGATAAGAAATGCCTTGCATCAATAGGCATACCAGCAGGCTCTGGCAGAAGAGAGAAGCCGTGGATTAAGGCAGGAAAAAAACACTTTGCAAAGAAAGCCAGGAATAAGCTATATCCAAACGTCAGCGGAGTAAAGATGAATCCAGTTGACCATCCGTTTGGGGGGAAGACTAAACCAGGCATTCCGAAATCTGTCTCAAGGCATGCTCCTCCTGGAAGAAAGGTTGGTGCATTGGCTCCGAGAAGAATGGGCAAGAGGAAGAGGTAATAGGTTATATTTATTTGACTAATACAATTAAGTGATGAAATGGCAAGAGAATTTTACTACAAAGGCAAAACGCCTGATGAATTGAAGGAGATGACTTTGGAAGAGTTCAGTAGAATTATTCCGAGCCGCTCAAGAAGAAGCTTGAAAAGAGGCTTTACCGAAAGGCAAAAAAAACTGATAGAACAAGTTAAAAAAGAGCCTGAAAAGTTTCATAAAACCCATGAAAGAGACCTGGTTATTGTTCCTTCGATTATTGGAGCGAATCTCGGCATATTCAATGGCAAGGAATTCTTGAGAGTTGCAGTCACGCCTGAAATGGTTGGGCATAGATTAGGAGAGTTTTCTTTAACAAGAGGAAGAGTGAAGCATTCCAATCCTGGAGCGGGTGCCACAAGAGGATCCAAACATATTCCTTTAAAATAAGACATTTCCTGACTTCTTTTAAAATTTCAAGCTATAATATACCTTTTTTACATTAAAATAAGACATTTCCTTCCTTCTTTTAGATATTCATCCCAACATTACTCTAGATAGTTTAATATAGGATAAAAGATTACTATTATTTAATGTATAGATAATAAGTGAGATTGATGTGTGGAATTTTAGGTGTGGTTCATTTGGAGGAATTATCAACAGACGGAGTTTCATTAAAATTCCCGGAGGATCTACAGAGGTCTATGATCGAGAATGCATTAAGTTTTACTGATAGTGATCAAAAAAAGCTAGCTTCAATACTAAATACAACAAGAGGGACAATATTTGATTTTAAGACTTCTAGATTTGGGTCATCATCACTTTGGTTTGTCTTTAAACTATCGACTTTTCTTGCTAGCAAAGGTTTTGAAGAGTTTTCTATACTGAAATTAGAGAAGAAAATTGATGCTATAAAAACCGAATGGGTGGGTAAATCAATCTTAAATCCAAAATTCCCAATTGATTTCAACAATAAATATGGTGCTAAAATAATTGCTGCAATAATGTGTGATGGGGGACTTACATCTTGTAAATATCCGTTTTATGTCAATAAAAATGAAAAACTAGTCGATGGTGTAATTAAGAGTGTTGAAGAAGTTGTTGGTAAAATTGAATATAATAGAAGAACTTATGATAACATAATCGAGGCTGGTTTCCCTAAAATTTTAGGATGTATTCTCACTAAAGTTGGTATTGTTCCAGGTAAAAAAATACTTACAAATTACCCAATACCACCATTTATCATAGATAACCCGAATATATATAGAGACTTTCTTCAACAGGCTTTTGATGATGAAGGCTATGTTAATGTTGGAGATAAAAAAGGAGGTGGAAAAAGAATTACACTCACACAATATAACTATTGGAAACGAAAACCCCGAAGGCTTTTACAGATTAAAGGTATACTCAACTTTCTAGGTGTTAGATCAAGTGGACCTTATTTTCAGATATCTCATACAGCAAAAAATGGGAATAAAACATATGGTTATTTCCTTCAGATTTCTAACCAGAGTGATCTAAGTGTATTTGCAGAGAAAATAGGATTTACAATTGATTATAAGATCGGGAATTTACAAAAACTTCTAGACTCGTATGTGTCAAGACCTAGGCTTAAGAATGGTACTATTTCTAATAGAATTTTAGAAGAGATTAATAAACTCAAGGAAGAAAAGAGTGAAATAACAATTCAAAACATCTCTAATAAATTAGGTAAGAATGAGTCTTGGATAGCTGAGGTGATAAGGAACATGATCAAAGAGAGAAAATTAAGAGTTATTAAGTTAAAATTACGAATAAAAGGATGCTCAAATGGGTTTTCAAGGAAACAATTTGATTTATACCCTCAAGTTCAAAAGATTTAAAAAGATATTCAATAAAGTAATGTAGTATTTAAGTTGATCATATGAAAGAAGATAAAACAGCGCTTGCAAGAAGGCCATTGGCAGATGTTTCTCTAAAAGACTCAAACTTCTTGTTTAAACATATCAGGAATAAACAAACAGACAAAGCCAAAACCCTATTGAATGAGCTGCTCTTGAAAAAGAAGAGTTTGGAAGGGAGATATTTTACAAAGGCTTCGAAAAGGATAATTGAGCTGATTGAGTCGGGAGAATCTAATGCTGAGGCAAAAGGCCTGGACAAGGAAAAATTGTTCATAAAACATGCCCAAGCAAACAAGTCATTTGGATTTATGCTCCCTAAAAGCAGATGGTCGCATAGGGGAAGAAAAGCTAAAATATGCGAGTTAAAATTAGAGTTAGAGGAGAGGTAATGGCAATAGAATCATTTTTTATTAACGAGGGGTTAAGGGAAGTTGAGATAGAGGAATTTCTGAGCAAGAGATTTGAGAAAGCCGATTACAGCCATATAGAAATCCAAAGAACACCTTTAGGGACTAGAATAATAGTTTATGTCAACAAACCTGGTTATGTTATTGGGAGATCTGGGAGAATTATCAAGGATATCACTGATGAAATCAGGGAGAAATTCAACCTTGAAAACCCAATGCTAGATGTCAAAGAGATTGAAAACCCATATTTGGATGCCCAGGTTGTTGCCAGCAGAATTGCAAAGAGCGTTGAAAGAGGGTCATTCTATAAAAAAGTAGTCAACTTCTACCTAAAAGAAATAATGAATGCTGGAGCTGTAGGTGTTCAGATACAGATCGGCGGCAAGCTAGGTGGAGAAAGAGGGAGATTCCAGAAATTCAAGATGGGCTATATAAAACATGCAGGATATTATGCTGATAATGTGCTTGACAGAGGCTTTGCCAAGGCTGTTGTTAAGCTCGGGGTAATCGGCGTCAGAGTTGGAATAATGAAGGATATGCCTGAGATTTTGTCTAAAAAGATTTCTGATTTGAATGATGAGATAAAAGAAAGGGCTGAGGCAAAGGCTGAAGAGAAAGTTGAGGCTCCCGCTGAGGCAGTTGAGAAGATAGAAGAAACTAAAAAAATTGAAGAGAAAGATGAGAGCAAAAAGAAAATTGTGAAGGAATCAGCTAAAAAAACTGAAGCCAAGAAAAAAGAGGCAAAAAAACCTAAGAAAACCTCACCCAAAAAAAATGTTGCCCCAAAAAAAGAGCCAAAGCCAAAATCTAAAATCCCGAAAACAGCTAAGGCGGCAAAAGCAAAGAAGTGATATTCATGAAGATGAGAGAAGTCAGAAAGCTGAAATATGATGAACAAGAGAAAAGGTTAAAAGAATTAAAATTAGAATTATTAAAGGAAAGGGGAAATGTTGAAATGGGCGGGAATGTTAAAAACCCTGGACGGATAAAAACTATAAGAAGGGATATCGCAAGATTATTAACTATTGAAAATGAAAGAGAAAAGACGAATGAATGAGAACAAAAGCGATTTTAGCTGTTTATTGCTTATTCTAGAGAAGTGGTGGTGAATGATTGGTAGGAAATGTATGTGAAAAATGCGGCTTGCCAAAAGAGCTTTGCGTCTGCGAAGTGGTAGAAAGAGAAACTCAGAAGATAAAAGCTTATGTGACTATGAGAAAGTTCAGGAAGCCTGTGACAATCGTTGAAGGAGTGAATAAAGATTCTGCAAAAACTGTTGTCAAGGAATTGAAGAGAAAGCTTGCATGCGGCGGCTCATATAAGGAAGGCAACATAGAGCTTCAGGGAAACCACCTGAGGAATATAAAAGGCCTTTTGGTTAAGCTCGGGTTTGATGAAGAGCAGATAGAAGTGGAGTAGATTATAACATTTTTTGATATAGTCAAAGAAAACAGTAGTTTAGATTAAGTGGTATAGGGATTTCTATAAAGCCAGATTAACTTCATCCCTAAATTCCCAAAAAAATAAGTTATTCTTGCTATTAAGGGGTTGGAGTTATTTCTCTTATGTACCTCGATCAGACCAGAACAATACCCTATTGGAATAACAGTTAATTCATATTTTCTTCTAGCATCTGGAGTGCCCAAAAATTCATAAATAGCATCATCTGTAGGCGGGGAGATACAAAATTGTATTTCAGTTAATTTTAGAAAGTTTCCCATATTTGTCATATGATCTATACACATAAAACGTTGATTTAAAAAATCTTTATTGTAATAAACCATTCTATAAACTCTTAACTCCACAAATCTAAATGATTGCTATGTCAATAACTCCAGAAAACCTTGTCAGACACGAATTGATAGGGCTGCGAGTAGAGATAAAGAAGAGTACAAACTCCTCACAGGTAGGTTTAAAAGGTGTAGTAATAGACGAATCATACAAAACACTAAAAATTGAGGTAAAATTCGGAGAAAAGACTATTCCGAAAGAAAATGTTATATTCATTTTTACAATACCAAATGGAACTAAGGTTCAGGTTAACGGCAAAGTACTTCTAGGCAGGCCTGAGGACAGGGTAAAAAAGAAGCTGGCTAGATGGTGAACAATTTTTAAAAAATATCATGAAAGTCTAAACATGGTGGTCCTTTCATAGAAGGAATCTTCGCAATCGCATCAAAAATAAGAGGTCTTTGATATGTTTCTTCAGGTTCTTCATCAAAATACAATGTGTCAAAATAAAAAAAATTAGGTATTTGATAATATACCCATTGTTCTGATCTCGTAACTACACCAGGTTCAGGTTTTCTAACTCTCTTCTCTTTTACATCAACAGGAGTATAAGGACCATCAAAAAAACCTAAAGAAATCAGTTTTAATCCCTGTGAGAGAGGAATTTCTAGTCCATTAGTGCCACCCCATGAAGAATAAAATCCAGCTAAAGCATTAAGGCCTAGTCTACCTGCTCCTAACCCACCTGCAATCAAAAAATATGCGGTTGGATAAAAACCTACTTTATAACAGGAGAGTTACCGTTTTGATCATGTGCTATATTATCACCTTACCTCATCCCTGCTTTTTAAACTTTTTAAATCTATACTATTATTATAATTAAGACTGTAAAATACTCTCAGAAACATGTTTAAGCTCAAAAAAATAATTAATAGCAAAGATTCAGAGGATTAATATGAAAAATAAAGAAAAAGATATTGGCTATGATGTAAAGCCTCCAGAAAAGGTTTGCGATGACCCTAGATGCCCATTCCACGGAACTCTACCCATCAGAGGCAAGATACTGGAAGGTTTAGTCAAATCCGACAAGATGCAAAGGACTGTTGTTGTCGAGAGAAATACCATGAAATTCATAAGAAAGTACGAGAGATATGAGAGAAGGCACAAAAGAATAGCTGTCCACAAGCCAGATTGCATAACTGTCAATAAAGGCGACAAGGTCAAATTTGCAGAGTGCAGGCCGATATCAAAAACCAAGAATTTTGTCATAATAGAGAAGATGTAGATGAAAGCCTTAAAATCAAACGTAAGAAGATGCATCCCTGTAGGAGCGATCATAGAATGCGTAGACAACACTGGGGCAAAAAAGCTCAACCTGATATCTGTCAAGGGGTATCATGGGAGAAAAAGAAGGCTTCAGTCAGCGAAAGTAGGGGATATAGTTGTATGCTCAGTCAGGAAAGGAACCCAAAAATGGAGAAAGCAGGTTGTTAAAGCGCTGATAATCCGCCAGAAAAAAGAGTATAAAAGAACAACTGGAGTCAGGATTAAATTCGAAGACAATGCTGCAATAATTGTTAACGATAAGGTCGAGCCTCAAGGCTCCCAAATAAAAGGGCCTGTAGACAAGGAAGTGATAAATAGGTTTCTCCATATAGGCAAGTTTGCAAATTTTGTAGCGTGATCTTATGAAATTTTGGTCAAGAAAATGGAAATCTTCCACAAATCCAGGGAAGCAAAGAAAGTATGTTTATAATGCCCCTATGCATGTCAGAAGAAAACTCCTCGCAGCCAACCTGTCAGAAGAGCTGAGGAAAAAATACAGCAAGCGCTCATTCCCTGTCAGGAAAGGGGATGAAGTAGAGATAATGAGGGGGGAATTCAAAAAAAAGAAAGGAAAAATCAACAGGATAAGCGTCAAAAAAACAAAAATCTACATAGACGGGATAACAAGAAAGAAAGTAGACGGCTCAGATATCTCAGTTTCCATTCAACCAAGCAATCTGAGGATAATAAGCTTAGATTTGGGAGATGAGGAAAGATTAAATGCTTTTAATAAAAATGTTAAGAAGGTAGAAAAAAATGGTAAAAAAACACCTAAAAAGGCTGTCAGCTCCAAGCTTTTGGAAAGTGAAAAGAAAGGAGACAAAGTACGTAACAAGACCAAGGCCAGGTCCTCATAAATTGAAGAATTGCATACCTCTGCAGGTCTTGCTCAGGGATGTGCTTGGCTTAGTCAGTGTTGGGTCTGACGCGAGAAAAATGATAAAGATGGGAGAAATACTTGTTGACGGCAAGGTAAGAAAAGACCATAAATACCCTGTAGGCTTTATGGACGTGGTTTCGATTCCAGCCATGAAGAAGGCATACCGTATAACTATTGATTATAAAGGCTTGAAAGTATTGGAATGCCCTGAAAAAGAATCAAATGTAAAAATTTCCATGATCAAGAATAAGAGCCTGGTTGAAAAAGGGACTTTGCAGTTGAATTTACATGACGGAAAAAACATATTAATTCCGGTCAAAAACCCTAAAAAACCGAGCGAAGATATTTATAAGAGCGGGGACTCGCTGTTGATTGAGCTTCCCAGCCAAAAAATACTCGATCACTTCAAATTTGAAAAAGGGAATTACTCCTTAATGACAAACGGGCAGAACAGGGGCTTGTTCGCTAAAATCAAAGATATTATCCCAACAAGGAGCAGGGAGCCAAACAAGGTTGTCTGTGAAAAAGATGGAAAAGAATTTGAAGCTATTAAGGATTATGTTTTTATTGTGGGTAAAACCAAGCCTGTAATCACATTGGAAGGTAAATAGTATGAATCCTATGCAAGAAATAAGGATAGAGAAGTTGGATTTGAACATGGGTTGTGCTGGAGACAACAAAAAGATTGAGATAGCCCAAAAATTCCTAGAAAAGATTACAGGGCAGAAGAGCCTTGTGACCTTGACGAAAAAAAGGACAACATTTGGGGCAGCTAAAGGCAGGCCTATGGGAGTCAAGGTAACATTAAGGAAGAAAAAAGCGGAAAATTTACTAAAAGACTTATTTGAGGCTGTTGACAATAAGGTAAAATCCAATCAGGTCGGCGGCGGAATATTCTCTTTTGGGGTTAAAGAAAGCATAGACTTGCCGAATGTCAAGTATGACCCTGAAATAGGGATAGTGGGCTTTGATGTTTCAATTGCCTTAGAAAGACCTGGGTTCAGGGTTAAAAGAAGAAGCATTAAGAACGCAAAAATCGGAAAAAAACATTTAATAACTAAAGAACAAACTATTGAATGGCTGAAAAAATTTGGGGTGGAAGTAGTTGGATAGGGAAATATTCATTTATGACATGATGTTTAAGCTGTCTGGTATAATATTCCAGAAAGCGCAGATGGAGAATAATTTTGAGAAAGTTTACAATCAAGTCTTCACAAAGACTATTACTACTGATTTTGAAAGCGACATGGATATGCTTGAGATATTTGGAAATGTTGGTGGGTAGATGGCTGTAAGAAAACTCGGGAAAGGCAAGATTAAGTGCCGCCAATGCGGAAGAACTGGCGGGGTTATCCGCAAATATGGCTTATATTATTGCAGGCAATGCTTCAGGGAAGTTGCAAAGAACTTGGGGTTCAAGAAGGATAGTTAGGAATCTTTTTCTGATTTAAAATTTAATCTAATCTATGATCATAGAATCTATTCTGCTGTTAGTTGCGCTCGGAGGTTCAGCCCTTGCCGGAGCGATTGACCTCAAAACAACAGAAATACCAGACTGGATACCATATGCGATGATCGGGATAGGTGTTGTTGGGAATGTGATTAAATCTATTCTAGTTGGCTCTTATACACCTATTCTACTGTCAGTAGCTTTTGGTTTGGGTTTCCTTGGCTTTGGTTTTCTTCTCTACTATACAGGACAGTGGGGCGGCGGGGATGCAAAAATATTGTCAGCTATAGGCTTCTTATTGCCTGAATTTTCATCAGCGAAATCATTATTTCCTTTCCCATTAAGCTTTTTCTTCAATGTGTTTTTTGTTGGCGCCTTCTATATGATTTTTTATAGCTTCATCTTAGCTTTATTTAACAGAAAGATTTTTTCTTCATTTATTAATGATTTCCGAAGCAAGTCAAAAGAGTTATTATTTTTAATTTTATCTGTTTTTATTCTTATAACAATTTTTGTTATATTAATGTCTAAATTTATACCAATTTTTGATATATTAGTTTTCAGCTCATCTGTTTTAGCCCTAACCATATTTATGTTCACTCTTTGGAGATTTGAAAAGTCTGTCGAGAATGTTGGTTTTAAAAGAAAAATAAGATTGTCCGAGCTTAAGGAGGGAGATGTTCTTGATGATTCCAAATTATGGGAAGGCCTGACAAAGAAGCAGGTTAAAGAAATCAAGAAATCAGGGAAAAAATATGTTGTGATCAAAGACGGCGTCCGTTTCGCTCCTGTATTCGCTTTTGCTTTGCTGATGACTATTTTTTTAGGAGACATAGTTTTTTGGGTTGTTGGATTGTTTTATTAGGCTTTCTAGATAATCCTTATCTTTCTTCATCTTATCCATGGGAACTTCCACGACTACATAACCGTCATAATATTCCCCCAAGACCTGAAAAGATTTTTCAATATCCATCAATCCTTCCCCGAGACTTAGATTGTCGCGGTCAAAAACAGAATCAGAGAAGTGGACTAGCTTTATTGAATCTGAGCCTTTCTCTAGAATTTCTTTTAAGGCTGAAAAATAATCATATTTTTCGATGCGGGAATTCCTGAATAAATGCGCGATGTCAAGGCAAAAATTAAACCCCTTACTCATCAAATCTAGTATCTTTCCTGGGTTAGTTTCTTTTGTATTTTCCAGTATTTTATTCCCTTTTGTTAATTCGAGAAGATCTGGAGGCATATCATTCATGAATGAGCTGTGCATAATCGTGTACTTTACCCCTAACATTTTTCCGGCATAATCAACCTTCTCAATGATGCTTTTCAATTTATCTAACTCAACATGCGGTATATGCAGTGATATAAAATCTATTCTCAAAGAATCTTTGATTGACTTTAGCTTTCCGATTTCTTTTTCGTTGAACATTTCTTCCACAGAATACAGCTCAAATTTTCTGAAGCCTTCCTTGAATCTTTGCTCGATCTGAGGCTGCTTGTGATTGGTTTTTCCGATGATCTCCATTTGCATCACTGATTTAACTACTATTGGTAATAATAATATTTATGCTGACGCTGATACAAGCTGTGGTTTGGGGGGTGATTCAGGGAGTAGCAGAATGGCTGCCTGTGTCTAGTTCAGGGCATCTGGTTATATTCCAGCAGTTGTTTGGTTTGGAAGTGCCTGTATTTTTTGATGTTCTTCTTCATCTCGGAACATTGGGGGTTATTTGTGTTGTGTTTTGGAAGGATATTTTAGGGATTATAAAAGCGGTCTTTAGGATGGATTTTAAGTCGGAGTATGGAAGGCTGTTTATATTCATTCTTCTGGGGAGCATACCTACTGCATTGATTGGAATAATTTTTCATGGGTTGCTGGTGTCGTTCTTCTCTAATCTGCTTGTCGTAGGGGTGGCTTTGATTGTTACTGGTGCTATTTTATTTTTTTGCGAGCGGAGAGAGAGTAAGAAGGAATTAGATGCGAAGGATTCTCTGCTTATTGGTCTTGCTCAAGGTATGGCAATTGTTCCTGGAATTTCTAGAAGCGGATCAACGATTGGCATAGGATTGTTGCGTGGCATTAATAGGGAGAAGTTGATTAGGTTTTCTTTTCTTTTGTCTATACCTGCTGTGGTTGGTGCTGGTTTGTTTGAGGTTGGGAATGTTGCTTGGTCGGCTGTTGAGTGGATTCCAGTTTTAGTTGGTGTTATTACTTCTGGAGTTGTTGGTTATTTTTCTTTAAAGCTATTGATTAGATTTGTTAAAGAAAAGCGATTGCGATGGTTCAGCTGGTATTGTTGGGCTGTTGGATTGGGATTGATTATTTTGGCAATTTTTTAGGAATAAAGCATATCTGGCCTTAATATCTTTTCATTTTTCCAATCTTTCATAAACTTCTTTTCTATGACCTACTTTAACAATAAATATTGTCATTACATTTCTCCTTATATTCATTATAACTCTGTAATCTCCTGCTCGAAGACTGTAAAGTTCCATTCCAAAGAGACGTTTTGTAAAATTATATGGATTGTTTCTTATCGACTCCACTTTTTCATATATTCTTTTTCTTATTGTTTTGTCTAATCTCATCATTTGTTTATCTGATTTTGGAGACCAGATTACATTAAATTTCATTCAAGCCCCAATCTCTTTTTCATTTCTTCATGTGTATAAAATTTCCCTGCTTTTATGTCTGCTATAGCTTCTTCTATATCTTTTATTGTTTCTTTATCCAGAATTTCCATTTCTTCTTCACTTAAATTAATCAATCTTACTATTACTTGATTATAGCTTTCACCAGGGTAAGACCTAAGTTCAGCTAATTTCTCTTTAGTATTTTCTTCCAATTGTATAGTGGTTACCATAGTTAACTATAGGAATCTATAGTATAAATACTTTTTCATTCATATTCACTTCTTCCCCAGCTTCTCAATTCCATCCATATAACTCCTGAGTACTTTAGGAATAACTACTGACCCGTCTTTCTGTTGGTTCTGCTCGATTATCGCGATCATCACTCTACTTGTGGCTATTCCTGT
>PFTQ01000052.1 GCA_002789635.1 Candidatus Aenigmarchaeota archaeon CG_4_9_14_3_um_filter_37_18
TGCCTTGATAGGCTATAGTAGTCAAGGCCATGGATCCTAGGAAACTGATGGTGAAGATTGTTAATGGGATATGCCTGGACATGATTATTGTTATATCTTTGTCAATAAATTGTTAATTGATTGGTAGAAGAAGTGAATAGCTTTAACAATAAAATGTAAATATGAATTGGAAGCTTTACTCCTTTGTTATCAGATCTAAGAAGAGAAAGGATATTCTATTATCGTTGGAAAAGGTCAGAACACCTACAGAAATAGGTAATAAGGTCAAGACGAGTGTTTCCCATGTCTCGAGGACATTGTCTGACTTTCAGGATAAAGGCATAGTTGAATGTGTTACTCCAGAGCAGAAGGTAGGCAGAGTCTATAGACTGACTAAGAATGGTAAGGAGATATTAGACTATCTGAAAAAAGAACGGGGAAAAGCATAGTTTCTATCGTCCAGAAAAAATGTTTTTGCCAAAAAACCCTATGATATCCATTTAAAAGTTTTATGTCCAAGAAATATACCATATGGACTATCTAACAAAGCAAAGGGTAAAAAAACTGATTCCAGAAGGGCCTATGAGAGGCACAGCAAGATTTCTTTATAGAAAATTAAGATTAGCCTGCCATCAGATTTCGCCTAAAGATTATAAAATAACAAGATCATCTGGAGACGGATCATATTCTTTGGAATTCAATAGGGGTGAATTAGCAGGGAGTAGAATAATATTCCCGCCAGCAGATTTTTTGGATACTTACTTTTTGTTTAGCGTATCTGAGGAAATGCCCGGTTATTTCAAAAGAAAACCAAGAGAAGCCGATTTAGTGATGGATGTGGGTTCATTTCCTGGGGATTTCGCAGTATTGGCAGCATCATTGATTGGAAAGAAAGTCTATGCTTTTGAGCCTGATCCAGAGAACTATGACTATACGCAAGAGATGATATATGCAAACGGCCTGAGGGGAAGGGTAGAGGCAATCAGGTTGGGAATATTCAATACTAACGGCAGGACCATGTTTAGGTCTGATGGGGTCGGATCAAGAATTTGTTCAGGCCCTGAAGGCAATGGCATTTGCACTGTTGAATTAACTACTATTGATGATTTTTTAAGCGATTTTAGCGGGAGGAAGCCATTCATAAAAATGGATATCGAAGGCCATGAAATTGAAGCAGTTGATGGTGCTCCGAAAACATTCCAGAATGGTTCTGAGTGGTCCATAGCTTCATACCACTTAGTAAATGGAGAGCAAACATATCATCGGTTGGAAAGATTCTTTCAAGAATGTGGCTATCAAACAGAAATAGTGCATCCAAGACATCTTACATTAAATGCTTGGAAGTAGATGTAATACAAGGATAAATTGGGGAAGGAGGAGACCTCCCGATATCCAACAGCCCAGCAATCTCCGAACCAAACAATTCTTCTCTAACTCTTCTGATAGTTGCATTTACACTTTGCATAACACTTCACCTCTGATGGAGCATCAAACGGAAGGAAGATAATAATCGTTGCGATCGCTCAATCATCCCCAGAATCGAAAGGATTAATTTAATTCCTGCGAGTAGAGCGACTAGAAGGAGGGAAGTGTGCCTATGCGAAGTTGAATCAACTGAAGAGTAAGAAGAATCACTGAAAAAAATCGTAGCAAGTCCAGTAATCACTAATCCTATTGCTGCAATCCATAATCCTTTTATCGTATAATTTATGGTCTTTTTATTGCTTTCAACGCCTTCTAATATTGAAAGAAAATTTATATAATCATTGATTTTATCTTTTGTTCTTGCTGAAGACGAACTTATTTCATTTTCTTTTTCTGCAATACTAGATAGTAATTGCTTATTGATGCTTATCTGTTCTTGAATCATAGGTTTGAAATAGGAGTTGGAAAATTTATTTTGGTTAGGACTCGGGCTATCCAATCCTCTCTCCTGTATAAACATGAAAATCTTTATTTGTTCAAGGTCTCCCGATGATAATTGTGCTACATTGATGCTGCCGATTTGTTCTTCTAATTTAGTTAAATTACCAATACCATTCTCATAATCTTTCGTTTTTTTGCTTTCGAGATATATATTTTTTGCTTGCTCGTTGATGTAAGAGATGTTCGCATTGGCATTTTTATAAAAATCCTCTGTATTTTTTAGGCTGTTTTCTAGGTAGTCTTCAATTCTTGAATTAACAGATTCCATTTTAAAAAACATCATTGGTATTTCCCATGTGCTGCTAAAACTACCCCCGCCTATTATGTTGCCCCTGTTTATTAAAATCAATAAATTCGTTGAGCCCTTCTCAGCATATGGAAAATAGTTTGATATTCCAAACCATTCGGTGACGCCTACATCGATGGGTGTTAATTTGTAGTTATCATAATTCAATTTTCTCTCAAGGTTTCTAATATTAATGCCTTGTTCTGGAATATTTAGGTGTAGAATCAATAACTCATTTTCGTAATCTGCGCCAAAAACTTCGGCTATTCTTCGAACTTCACCATAGGCTTCCCATGGCGGAGGTAATGAATCATAACAACCTATGATAGATTTACTTGCGATTATGAAACCGTCTTCAATACTTATATTGACATTAGAAGATGTATTGGCATAAAAATCGCATTTATCAGCTTGATTTTCTGGTCTGATGCTAACTGTCATATTAAATTCCTTTTCTAAAGTTCTAACTGCATTATTAATTTTCCATCCTTCAATTGTATTGTTGCAATTTACAATTTTGGAATAGTGTCTGAGAACATCGTCTATATTACTGTTGTAGTCGATATGCATATCTAGGTCTTCATAAGTAAATTGCCTTGCTGCAAAGTATGTCACATCCCAACTGCAAAAACTTTCTGCTTTGGATGAGGGAAGAATAACTACAATCAAGAGAACTACAAAACACGACAAATTTCCCAGCTTCCTCATGATTGACATATGGATTTAACCTTTAAATGTATATCATATAGCTTCCATACAACGAGCAACGAACCCGAGCATAAAGTCCCGAAGGGACATTTAGCGAGGGCGAGTGATTAAAAATCATATCTCTTCAAACTCTTTTTCCAATTTCAATTCTTTAATCACTTTAACTATAACATTAGCGACATAATCGTCATCCTTCAATCTATCAATAACCATAGACACTGCTTTTTCTTTAGCATTCTTTTTATTCTCGATTTCTATAGCGGCTTTTAGATTAAATGGTTTTTTACAATTCTCGCAAAAATCTGATTTCATTTTATTTTTATAACCACAAAGTCTGCATGTTTTTTCTTCATGTATTTCAAGAAGTGCATTATCCACATCATCATTGCATAAGTGATAGTATATGTCTGGCATCTTACTAGATGGCGACCAGCCAAAATGTTCGCTCATTGTTGCGTTTTTAAGATATGGAGCTAGATGTGATGCCTTTGCATGCCGGTATGCATGTGGATTCATTTTCTTTCTCATGTTAAGTTTTTTCTTTATTCTATCTAGGGCAGAAATGACACTATCATGCTTCAAAGGTGCTCCTCTTTGACTTACCCATAAAGGCGCTTCTGGGTCATCTTTATATGGATGAACACTCAGCCAAGCAGATAAGACATCCACATAATCTATGCCTCTAACATTCCTGGGTATAGTCTTGCTTTCTTCCACATCTAAAATAACGCCATGCTCATCAAATTTTATATTCTTTATTTGTAACTGGAGTAATTCTCCTATTCTGCAACCGCTCTCATAAAGCGTTAATATTAGTGCTTTGTCCCTCACTGATGTGGCTTCTTTTGCTATTTTTTCGATATCCTCCTGTGTAAGAATATCTTCACGTTTTATTTTCTTTATGTTTTTTGCTGATGACCTTATCCATCTGACTTCTGGTGGATAGATTTTCTCATCGTCTAATTCTCTGAGCCATCTATAAAATTTCTTCAATATACCCTTGTATGATAGCATATTCCATCCGTCTGAATATTTGCTTTGCAGCTTACTAACTAATTTAATCATATCATCTTTGTTAGCATCATCAAAAGGCTTATCCAACAATTTCGCTAATGTGAGCAATTTCTCAACATTGTTTCTAAGAGTAGCTGGCTCGAATCCCTGAGCAGCAAGTAAGTTATAATATTTTAGAATGATTTCACTATTCTCTTTGCATATCCCTTCACATGCTTTAACCCTTTCAAGCAGTCTGTCCAGATCCCTTTGATATCCAGCATAATCGAATTTCATATTTATCCCTTAGCATCGACAGCTATTATTTGTCAAAAAACTAAGGGTTGATACATCTCCTCTCCTCTGAACTTAAAGGATTCTTCATCTGTTATCAGTCCGCCTGTCAGTCTTCATCGGATAGTTTTAAGGTCCTCTTTCAAGCTCCGGAGGATTTGAGGTAATAAAAATAAAGGGTTTTGAAGATAAAAAGAGTTAGTTGTGGAGACTTTTCCATTAAAGAAACGAATATACTGCTCAAAATTAGTTAGCCGGCACACAAAGAATAAATGATAAATTTATTAATTTCAGATATTATTTATTGGTATGAGAAAATTATTGTTTCTTGTCCTGATTATTCTTCTAGTATCTGGTTGTGTTCAAAAAAAAGAAGCAAATCCGGAATATCAAGAGGGTCCGAAAGAGAGGTTAATTTCACTCCTAGAGAGGCAGGATGACAGTTCAGAGAGTTACATATTCGATGAGATTTCTGTCAGCATGACCAAATTGAACAGCAGGGGAATTAGTTTTTTCGAGGTGATTGACGGTAAAATTGTAGATTGCTATGAATCATATGAACAATATTTTCCTGATTCAAAAGAAGAAGGAATTTGTGATAAAAATGGGGTTCCACCAAGAGAGGCATTTGCCAGGGACCAGTTGAACCAACCATTAGGCGATGTCTCAAGTGTAAATTATCAAAACTGTTCTGAAAGCTTTCATGTGGTTTCTGCTCCTTCAACATATACTCTTATAAGCAAAATATTTTGCTTTGATGACAATAACAGGCTAAGCTCTTTCAGAGAACAGGGCTCTTATCAGTACGGAATAAAAGAACAAAACATTACCATAACCTACACATGATGCAAGAAATTTGAATATGCAAATATAATAAAAGACCCTGTGATATACATGAAAAATAAAACAAAACAAATAGTAAAGAAAAAATATTCAGAGATAGCGAAAAAAAGCAGTTCATGTTGCAGATGTGATTGCTCTACTGGTGATATATCGGAAAGCATAGGATATACTAAAGAAGATCTCAAATCTGTTCCAGAAGGCTCCAACTTAGGGCTAGGCTGCGGCAACCCGACAGCATTAGCAGAATTAAAGGAAGGAGACGTTGTTTTAGACTTAGGCTCAGGCGCTGGATTTGATGTATTCCTTGCAGCAAATAGAGTCGGAAAGAAAGGCCATGTCATTGGAGTGGATATGACAGAAGAGATGATAGATAAAGCGAAAGAAAATGCCAGAAAAGGCGGCTACAAAAATGTCGAATTCAAATTGGGCGATATTGAAGATTTGCCTATTGAAAATGCTTCAGTGGATGTTATAATAACTAATTGCGTGATAAATCTTGCCCCAGACAAATCTAAAGTGTTTAAAGAAGCGTATAGAGTCCTTAAGAAAGGCGGCAAAATTTGTGTTTCTGATATTGTGCTGTTGAAGGAACTTTCAGAAGAACAAAGAAATGACAAAGATCTGCTGACTGGCTGCGTGGCTGGCGCTCTGCTGAAAAAGGATTATATAGATAAAATTAAAGAGATTGGCTTCAGGGTGAAAATAGTATCTGAAGACAGAAAAATAAGCAAGAAACAGTATGATGGGATGCCTCTAGAAAGCATAAAAATTGTAGCGTATAAATAAAACTAATAGCCATCCAAATTAGTCTTCATCGGATTTAAGGTTTAGACAATACAATCTAATCGAATACCAATAATTTATATTGATTAAAGATAAAATGTTTATTCATGGATGAGCAGGAGCTAATTGATAATATAGTCAAAATAAGGAATGAGCTGGGATTAAGCCCTTATGATAACTCTACCCTGCAGACTATGAAAAAAGAAGATTTAGAAAGGCTTTATAAAAGGGTTTTAACTCTGAAAGAGAACAGCAATGCAAAAAAACCTGCGATAAATCAAAAGGTTATTTTTATTTCAGTTGGGGCTCTCTTAGCAGTATCTCTTGTTGCTGGCTTTGTTTTTATTATGCCCAAGCTTATATCAGACAGTCAATCCAAAGCGAATAATACAGCAGATATAAAAAACGAGACAGGGATTGTTTATAGCCTATGCGGATGCGATACTAATCCAGAAATTTGCGATGATCCTATGTGCACCTGCGACCCGTTATGTATGACTTCTGGTGAAAATGTTTCCACTACAACTACCGCTTACATGTCATCAACGACGACCTTAGAGGAGTTACCAACTACTACAACTTTAAATGAGAGCACAACTACTACAATCATTTCTGGGACCACTACAACGATAAATCAAAACACAACCACCACGTCAGTTACTGTATTATCTACTACCACATCAACCTCAACAACAATACTTGGAACTACTACAACTACAGCTGCGTCTGCATCGTCAACTACTACAACAATACTTGGAACTACTACTACAACCATTTCTGGAACAACTACTACATCTACGTCTACAACATCTACAACAACAATAATTGAAACTACTACTACAACTATAGAAGAAGTTTTAGCATGCGGCTGCGATATTGATCCAGAAATTTGCGATGATCCTATGTGCTATTGCGATCCCCTTTGCCCGCCTTAGCATTTAACAAGAAAAAGCAGGGATAATTATTTATTGGATTAAAGTAAAATATCTGATTAAAGAGGAGATTGAAAATCATTACTAAAAAGGATGTTCTATTAAAACCGAAAGATAATTCTAGGGTTATTGTTTGGTCTCTGGTTGGGTTGATTGCATTGACTGTTGGCGGTTTTATCATCTTTAGCATAGTTTCAAAGCCTTATTCAAAAGATGAGTTAGCTTCGACCACGCCAACTACTGCAGAAAATACCGCCACTCCAACAACTATAGAAGAAGTTCTAGCATGTGTTTGCGATGCCAACCCAGAAGTTTGCGATGATCCTATGTGCTACTGCGATCCTTTATGTAATATTCCGGATTAACTAATCGTTACTTTAACATCGTCGAATAGAATCGAATAACTGCTATCTTGTTGATAATTAGCTAAAAACATGACTCTCACATATTTTGTCCCATATCTGAACTTGCTATATGTTGCATCTCCGCCATACTTCCAGCCGCTTACACTGCCTTGGTATTCTGTCCAAGTATTAGGAACTTGAACACTTGCTGCTGCAACATAATTATATCCAGAACCAGCGTACATGTTCGCAACAGGAGTTCCTGCTGGGATCATTGGACCAGACCATTGAATTGTCTGAACACATTGCCAAGAACCCCCCACATATTCAGTTTTACATAGAGTAATAGTATTCCCACTCAAAGTGTTATAATACGCAGTATTTCTTGTATAAGTATAAGCTGGACAAGAGGGATCACAATGAGTTCTAGAATCTAAGTCCCAAAAGCCAATTATTTTCTGATAGTATATAGTTGATGATGGCTTCCAATTAGCTGGGTTATTCAATTTTACAGTAGTATCACCTGGTTTTAAATCTACAGCAAGAGTTGTCTTAGTATTTTCAAAATATTGAACATAGTAATGCTGAATGAAGTTATAATCCTTGTCATACTCCATAAATCCAGCATACAGCCTGCTAAGACCTCCAGCGCCAACGCTTTTTGCATAAAGGTCTAAATTTACAGTTGTTGTATTGTCTTGATAAGGAATAAAAGATGAAGTATAGACTGTCGCACCGCCAGTTCTTTGACCTGAATATAGACCATTATGTTTATCAGAAGAAGTGACACCAGTGAGGCTAACCCAATTATTGGAAGTTCCCTGCTCAAAATCCCCGTTATTAACAAAATTACTGACAGAAAAAGGCTCAACATCTATGATTCTTTTAATGCTGTTTGATGGGCTGACAACCATTATTTCCAGATTAGGCCCGAAATCAGATGGAAGGAATTTCAAGGTAGCGCTCTGGTGCGGCTGAATCGACTGAGGATTAAGAACAGTTGCTTCTTTTCCATTGACAAAGATTTTTATCTCTCCGGAATTGATTGCTTCTGTTCCATCATTGTTTACAACAACCGTGTTGCCGTCTGAATCCGCTATGCTGATTGGCTTAGCTGTCTTTCCTCCGATCATCCCTGAAAAGAAGACGTATGCCGTTCCCACTAATGCTATTGCTATCAGCACGAGAAGAATTGTTGCTATTATTCCTGAATATTCCTTTCATACAATCAATAATTGGATTTCAGTGTTTAAAATAATTATCCCCTGCCGAGTGTCAGGCTATCCAGTAAATTATAAGTTGAAGAAAACTTAAATTAAGTTTGATGCCAGATGATAATCGGGTTTTTTACTGCGCTGCTATTAATATTCGGCTTTTCCATGCTTGCCTACTGCTATTGCAATAAGCTATGGGATGGCATATTCGTTCTGTTGATCTTATTATCGTTTCTGTTTATAATAAGGCAGGAATGGATCGCATCCGCCCTGTCAATCAGCCTTTTGTTGTACTCTTTATTATTTGCCAAGAGGACATCCTACACACAACTAGCCACTTTCTCGATGGTTGGCTCGATTGCTTTTGCCTTCTTCCTTCTTAACTTCTTCTTAAACAACCAGCTATCTCACCCAGTGGCTATGATTATTTTTACGCTATTATTGATGTGTTATCTGACCATTCAAGGCATATTTGAGGATGACCTCGAAAAATACCTTATTATCTCCAGCTTCATTCAAACTCTATTTGTCTTGTTGGATCTAACAGTTGCAAGCCACAGAGGCGGGAGCATAATAGCGCTCGGGACAATACAGATATTCAACTACACCTTCGCGGGAATATTGCTCTTTCTGGCTCTGGGAATATTATCAAAAGACAACAGGAGAATAAAAATCACCCAGCTTCGCGGCTCAAATTACAGGAATCCATTGATAGCAGCATGCGCAATTGTGGCTGCTCTATCGTTGGCAGGCATCCCTGGATTGAATATGTTTGTGAGCGAGTGGCTGCTGTTCCAGAAAGCCTTTTTGATTTCGCCTGTTATCACAATATTCGGAATATTTTTAGCGCTGCTGCTGTTTATCATGTACTTCAAATTAGTCTACGTCTTGTCTGTAAGCGAAAGCAAGATCAAAGAGAGGAGCCCATTGCTATTGAATGTCATCAGTGTTTTGTTGATGGTTATATGCATAGTGTTAGGCTTATTGCCTAATCTTCAGTACTTTATACTTGGGTTGGTGGGATAGATGAGGAAGAAAAGGACAACATATATTGGCGGGGAAGACTACAAACAGTCAGAGCTTATGCCAAAGGATTTCGACATGTTCTTCAGCAAAAGGCTGTTGTATTTAGTGCTGGCAATATTGCTTTTATTGGTGGTGGTGTTGATTTGATAAGGAAGTCTCCGTGGATATCTATTGTGAATACTGGGGGCTGCAATGGCTGCGCAATAGAGTGCCTGCCGCTAATCACTCCAAAATATGATGTTGAAAGGTTTGGTGTTATTTTAAAGCCAAGCACAAGGCATGCTGATTTGCTTCTGGTAACAGGCCCGACAAACGAAAAAACCAAGCATATACTAGAAAGAATTTATGATCAAGTCCCAAAAGATAAAAAGGTCATAGCTATAGGCAATTGTGCGATAACTGGATGCATCTTCAAAAAAAGCTACAATGTAAAACAAACAGTCGACGAAGTTGTGCCTGTAGATATGTATATCCCTGGATGCCCTCCAAGGCCTGAAGCTATAATTCACGGCATAGTAAAATTATTAGGTGAGATGGATAAAAATAAAAAAACTAAAGGTTGAAAATCTTAAAAAAGAAATCGAGAAAAGAAAAAATAGAAGATTGATAGCTATAGCTGGGGTTGATGAAGGAAAAAACCTTTCAGTCTATTATCATTTTGACGGGAAGGATGATGTGGAGGCTTTGAAGTTCACCCTATCAAAAAACAACCCAAGAATGCCAACAATAGTTTTTCAGTTCCCATCCGCAGAATTATATGAGAGAGAGACCCATGACTTTTTTGGAATAGAATTTGAAGGGAACCCGCATCTGCACGAAAAATTATTTTTGCCTGATGACTTCAAAGGCAGGCCGCCATTGCTGAAAAAGGAGGGGCATGAGCATGCATGACTTTTCACTTCCAATAGGGCCGATAAACCCTTCAATGAAAGAGCCGACTTGCATAAAATTGGATCTAGACGGAAATATAATAAGGCATGCCAAACTTCAGATGGGCTACACACATAAAGGAATAGAGCAATTGCTGGAAGGAAAAAAAATAGAGCAAGCATTATACATTGCCCAAAGGATTTGCGGTATTTGCTCTTTTTGCCACAGCAACGGATTCAACCATACAATAGAAAAGATGCTGAATTATGAAGCTCCAAAAAGGGTTAAGTTCATCCGCACATTAGTAACAGAACTCGAAAGGATTCAGTCGCATATGCTCTGGACAGGATTTATGTTCCATGAATTCGGCTTCGAAACAATGTTCCAATATTTATTAAGGGACAGGGAGTGCATTCTTGATATATTTGAAAGGGTGACTGGCGGAAGAGTGCATCATGCAATCAACAAGCCAAAAACAGTAAGGTATGATTTGCGGGAGCAGGATGTCAGGTTTATCCTCGAGAAAATGAAAACAATCGAAGAGCAGATTAACCGGTATTTGGATATTGTAAAGAAAGATAAACTCACCAAGGAAAGATTGATGGGCGTTGGTGTAATCACAAAACAGACGGCTAGAAGATATTGTTTGGTTGGGCCTACTGCCAGAGCTTCTGGATTTAATAATGACATACGAAGAAGCCATCCCTATGACGCTTATCCATATCTGGATTTTGATGTAATTATGAGCAAGCAGGGGGATGCTTATGCAAGAATGATTGTCAGGTTAATGGAAGCGATTGAATCAGTCAAAATCATCAGGCAGCTTATGAAAGATCTGCCGAAAGAAGAAATCCCCAAGCCGCAGATAGTGTTTATTGAAGAAGGAGTAGCAACATCGCAGGTAGAAGCGCCAAGGGGAGAAAATTTCTATTTTACAATTATTAAAAATAACAAAGTAGACAGGATAAAAATCAGAACCCCGACATTTGCAACAATAAATGTATTGCCTGCTCTTCTTGAGAACAAGCCTATCGGGGATGTTCCTGTAGTTCTGCATTCGCTTGACCCTTGTTTTTCCTGCATGGAAAGAGTGATTGTTGTTAAAAACGATAAAAGAGAGGTGTTGGATGAGCATGGATTTATCCACAAATATTGCGATCAAAGCCATTGAGATGATATTAGTATTGCCTGTAGCCATGGTATTGGATGGAATATTCAGAAAGCTGCTTGCGAAGATGCAAAACAGGGTAGGCCCTCCGATCATTCAGCCGTTTTATGATGTAATTAAACTGTTTCAGAAAGGAAAAAGCGATTCTAAAGGCAACCAAAACATTTTTTTCAAGCTGGTGCCATTGTTATACTTCATCTCAACATATGGACTGTTCCTTTTTGTTTTAGGGATAATCCATTTCCCTTTTGACTTCATCCTATTCATCTACATAATCATTCTCAGCAGCGCGATGTATATCCTTCTTGGTCTAGTGTCTAATTCCCCTTTTGGGGCGATGGGGTCTATGAGAGATATGCTGCTTATGGTTTCTTACGAGATTGTTTTGACGATCTGCATATTCAGCTTTGTTGTTTATTCGCATGCATTATCATTGAACCAAGTGACAGGAAGCTGGCTGTTCCTTAGGCTGCCTTTGGCAAGCCTTTGCATGTTTGTTGTCGCTTTAGTTGAAACGAGAATTACTCCATTTGATACAGCAGAAGCCGAGCCAGAGATAATGGGAAGTGTGGAGTCTGAATACAGCGGAAGAGGTCTTGCTTTCATAGAAATGTCAAAATACATGAGGCTATTGTTCTTTATAGTTATGCTGACTAGGCTTTTGTTCAACCCTTCTGGATCAGTGCTTTTCATCCTTTCATTTATTTTGGTTTCATTTATTTTGGTTTTCAGCGAAGCGACTACAGCCAGATATAGGACAGACCAGACATTCAGGCTGTTGATCATGGTTTTGATTATCTCTGTAATAGAGTTTATTAGATTATATTTGGTGGTGTAGTAAATGGGGTTAAAAAAAGAAGTCTTCAAGAATCTGTTTGAGGAGGCATCAACCAAAAAATACCCCTTTCAAAAGATCAAGCCTTATGAGAGATTTAGGGGAAAGATAACTTTTAATAAATCTGAATGCGTCGGGTGCGGCTTGTGCAGAGCTTACTGCCCTGCTGAATGTATCAAACTGTCATGGAAAAAAAAGAAAATAATGGTGAAGGGAGTGGAACACCAAAAGATCATCCACCCGATAGATGAAATAAATATCGGCAAATGCATTCAATGCGGCTTGTGCATAGATGTCTGCCCTGTTAAATGCATATGGTTCACTCATGAGTTTGAGCTTGCTGACAAAGATAAAGAAAAGTTGATTAGTGAGACGGTATGAGCACTAGAACGAATAAAAGAGGAAAAAAGAGAATAAAAGAAATGCATTTTATTGATACATGTGTTTTTCTTGAATCTTTAATAAAAAAGAAAAGTTATCAAAAGGCTGATTGTGAGCGGTACCTCACTAGGATAAATAAAATCTATAGAGGTGTCATTTCCATCCCAGTTTTGGGTGAATACATGGAAACTGCGTTGGAAAAGGAATACACAGATTCTCTAGATGTATTCGAGTTTTTATTTGAATTTGTTAAAACTGCTAAAGTTAGAATTATCTCTGTAAAAAGTTCTACACTCGAAATATTTCATGAAATTGAGAATATAGATTCAAAAATAGAATTCATGGATGGCTTGCATTTGGCATGTGCAATAGAAAATAATATCAAGACATTCGTTACTATTGATCATGATCTATTAGGAAACCAAAAAATAGAGGAAGAATTTAAAATAAAAATAAGACATCCTAAAGAACTTTTTTAACGTCATCTTCTGTAATTATACCTTTTTCCTGGATACGCCTAATCAAAGCATCTAACTTTGGGTTGATGAACATCTCTTCCTTTTTCTTCATAACGATTCACTGTAATATCTATAGTAGAAAAGTATATAAATATCTATTAGGGGGAGGATATGTTTCGCTCAGGAATTTGAACTGGCTAACAAGAATAAAGAAAAGTTAATTAACGAGACTGCGTAATCCAATAAATTTAAATGCTTGGTTTTTATACTTATATCTGATAAAGTGAATATTATGAAATTAAAAGTTTCTGTCGAAAAAGAAGGTAACAGAATTCAATTACCTGTAGTTATAGATAAGGAAGATAAATGGCTCGTTGCTAGGGTTCCTATGTTGGGCCTGGCAACACAGGGTAAAACATTAAAAGAAGTTAAAGAAAATATAGTCGATCTCCTTAATTTATATTTTGAGAATCCACACACACCTAAGCCAGAGCTGCAAAGTTTAAGCAACATTGATGTTATATTGACTACAGTCACATTAGTTATCCCTGAAGGTGCTATTAATGACCAAGCTCGTGCCGTTGCAACGACATAAAGTTATGAAAATTCTAAAAAATAACGGTTTTGGTATTACACGAGAAGGTGGAAGGCACACTGTGATAGAAAGACAAGATAAAAATGGTATATGGTTGACAACTTTCGTCCCTCGGCATAATGAGATTTCTATTGGTGTTGTTCAAGAAATTATTAGGCAGACTGGAAAAGATAGGGAAGAATTCTATTAGAACTATTTAATCATAGAATTGAATATCAAGAAAAAAACTTAATTAACAGCAATACAAATTATTCTTTGTGATTTAATGAGCGTTCAAAAAATCCTAATCAACGGTGAATGGAT
Source organism: Candidatus Aenigmarchaeota archaeon CG_4_9_14_3_um_filter_37_18 (assembly GCA_002789635.1). GTDB lineage: Archaea > Aenigmatarchaeota > Aenigmatarchaeia > CG10238-14 > CG10238-14 > CG10238-14. The sequence continues at coordinate 13,939 of PFTQ01000052.1, forward strand.
AGAATCCAATTCTGGCGAAACATTCGAAAGCATAAACCCAGCAACAGAACAGTCTTTAGGAACATTTCAAAAAGGAAATAGGGAAGATGTTAAGTCAGCAATAGATGCAGCCGAAGATGCATTCGAAAAATGGTCTAATTTTCCAGCGCCAAAAAGAGGAGAAATCCTGCTCAAAGCTTATCAACTCCTTAAACAAAACAAACAAAGACTCGGAGAATTGGTAACAAAAGAAATGGGTAAAGTTCTCCCAGAAGGATTGGGGGATGTTCAGGAAGCGATTGATATGACCGCTTACATGGCAGCGGAAGGCAGGCGATTGTTCGGGCATACAACTCCATCTGAGCTTCCAGACAAATTTTGCATGACTATCCGCCGTCCTATTGGCGTAGTTGGATTGATCTCGCCATGGAACTTTCCTGTTGCGATTCCATCCTGGAAAATCATGCCTGCGTTGATTTGCGGAAATACTGTTGTGTTTAAGCCTGCATCTGACACTCCGTTGTGTGCGATAGAGTTTGTTAAGATTCTTGAACAAGCCGGCTTGCCAGATGGCGTTGTCAATCTAGTCACAGGGCCAGGCCAAGAAGCAGGAGATGAAATAGCAACCAACCCAAAGATAAGGATGGTATCATTCACTGGATCCCGTGATGTAGGGTTGGATGTGACTAAAAAAGCTGGGCTGAAAAAAGTTGGGCTGGAGTTAGGCGGAAAGAATGGAATCATAATCATGGACGACGCTGACCTTGATTTAGCTTTAGAAGGTGTTGTTTGGGGAGGTTTTGGAACAACTGGCCAGAGATGCACTGCTGCTTCCAGGGTGCTTGTCCATGAAAAAGTTAAAGGCAGATTTATGGATATGTTTCTTGAAAGAACACAGAAGCTTAAGTTAGGGGATGGACTTAAAAAAGATACAGATGTCGGCCCTTTAATAAATGAGAAAGCCAGGGAAAAAGTTGACAAATACACACATATTGGGTTGGATGAAGGTGCTAATCTTGTTTATGGCGGGAGAAAACTAGGAGGAAAAGGTTTCTTTTATCAGCCGACTATTTTCACGGATGCTGCGCCTGACATGAGAATAGCGCAGGAAGAGATATTTGGGCCGACTGTTTCTGTGATTGAAGTCAAAAATTTGAAGGAAGCGATTGAAGTGATGAATTCAGTTAAGTATGGATTATCCTCGTCGATTTACACAAGAGACATCAACAAAGCATTCAAAGCCATTCAAGGAATAGAAGCTGGCTTGACTTATGTTAATTCTAGCACGATTGGATCTGAAGTTCATCTCCCGTTTGGCGGTGTTAAAGATACTGGCAATGGAACAAGAGAGGGAGGTATTCTAGGAGTAGAGGAATTCTCTGAAGTAAAGACTGTTTATGTAGATTATTCTGGGAAGCTGCAGAAAGCTCAGATAGATGCTGAGTAGTTATTTTTTTTCTTTTGTAAGAAAATACGCTATTCCAACCACTATTATTACTATAACTACGATTACTCCAACTGGTCCGTTTATTAAATTTACGATAGCCAATTAATCACCTAGGGATTCAATTTTACTTCTAATATTATTGAACTTTCTGTTATATAAGAACATTACAAAACCGACTCCGACAAAACCAAAGAAGAGACCTAATGAAAGCGCTGAGAATAATCTAAATTCTATTGTAGATTTTGTTAATATTGAAATTATGACTGCAAAAACACCAGTTACTAGTGCTGTAAGCAATATTTTAAAGCTCATAGAAAATTCTTGATGTTCCAATAAATAAGATTGCAATAAATATTCTTTAGTCTTTGCTCTTTTTGTTTTTGCCATAATATATCTTTTCTTTTTCATATAAAATATTTTTCACTTTAGTATAAATACGATCGGAATCAATATCTTCTGACAATCTCTCGCCATACCCAACATCTTCAGGCTTAACTCCAATCACATAAATCTCAGCGTCAGGAAAAAAATCTTTGAAGACTTTAACAGATATTCCATGAGTGGATAAGCTCTGGTTGAGGACATCATCTATGCTAAAGACTCGAACTTCTCCTATTTCACCATCAAATTCAACAGCATCAACAAAGCAAATAATATCAGGGTCGAATGACTTGACTTTGCCGACAAAATTTTCTGGGTTAGTCTCTGCTCGAATGAAAAGAGTGTCTTTATTTTTAACTGTTTTTTTCATCTCATCAACAACAAGATTGCCTATGTTGTCATCTCCCTTCAAAGGATTGCCCATACCAATAACAGCCTTTCTCATAACATTAATTTAACCTTTCAAAATAATAATTAATGCCATGCAAATCAACTTGATAATAATCCTCTCAACATTAATTGTAAGCTTAATCTCTATTGTCGGGATGGTAACACTAACATTAAAGAAAAAAATTCTAAAACAAATCCTTTTTATTCTGGTTGCATTTTCTGCTGGGTCTCTGTTGGGGGCAGCATTTTTTGACATACTGCCTGAAGTTGTTGAATCGTCAGGAGCTGCTGGTATTAGTTATATTCTTGCCGGGATAATGATATTTTTTATCATCGAGAAATACATCAACTGGCATCACTGCCATGAGGGAGATTGCGATGTCAAGCCGCTTGCTGTGCTTAATTTAGTCGGGGATGGAATCCACAATCTGATTGACGGGGCATTGATAGCCGCAAGTTATCTTTACAATTTTCATTTAGGCCTGATCACTACTATTGCTGTTATTCTTCACGAAATTCCTCAAGAGCTTGGTGATTTTGCGATACTTATCCATGCTGGATTAAAGCCTAAGAAAGCATTATTCCTTAATTTTCTTTCTGCATTAGTTGCTATTCTTGGGTCTGTGGCTACTTTGTTTTTTGCGAAAAGTTTTCAGAATATAGTTCCTATTCTTCTTTCTATTGCTGGGGGCGGGTTTATTTATTTGGCGTTAGTTGATATTATTCCAGACATGCATAAGGAACTCGATAAAAAGATTGTAGTTATTCAGAGTGTTGCTTTGTTCTCGGGATTGGCTGTGATGTTTTTGCTGAGCAGGGTTTTGGGTTGATTTCACATCCCTTCCACAAACTCGCTCTTCACCTTGCTAACCAAATAAGCTCCAACAAGAACAAGACCTGACCCAATCAATTGAAAAATAGGTGTAGGTTCATTGAACATGATTATCCCAAGTATCATCGATATCACTGGCGACAACAAAAGAATAGCTGCTGCTTTGGAGACATTAATCAGTTTTATAGAGGAGTACCAACAAAATACATACCCAAAAAGAATACCAGTGGAAATAAAAAGATTAACTATCTGCACGAGAGATAAAGAAAATATTGCGTTAAGATTTCCCACCAATACCAAAACACCAAACAAAAACAAAGACCCTATGAGCATTCTTGCAGCGGAGACAACAAAATTTGATTCCCCATTTATCATAGATTTCTTTGCTATTATATTTTCAATCGCCCAAAGAACTGTGGCCAAAATAACGAGCACATCCCCGAGAGAAGGATTTGACCAAAGATTGGTTGGAGTAATTTTGTCAAAATAAATTGCCACAATTCCAAGGAACATCATGCCCAACGCAACAAGCTGTTTTTGCGGTATTTTTTCCTTAAGAAACATGAACGCAAGAATAGTTGTATATATAGGAAGGGTTTTGTGGAGGAACGCTCCCCGGCTTGAGGTTGTTATTTGTAAGCCTTGAAAATACAGCAAGAACGCTAAACCCCCGCCTATCAACCCAATCAAAACCAAATAAAACCATTTCTGTCCTTTCAATATATGCTTGGTTAGTTTTTTACTCCTCCAAGAGATCGCGAGAAAGATTAACCCGATGATCAATGCTCTTGTTGCTGTGAATACGGCGGGATTCATATCTACTACAAAGAATTTGTTTACTGGAATGGCTACACCACTAATCAGTGCAGCGGCAAAAGCTAATATTGTTCCTTTTGCTTCCTTATCCATTCTTCAACCCCCATAACTTATTGAATTCGTCTTCAGAAATAACTTCGCATGCATGGTAATAATGAATGGCCACATGCTTATTTAGTAAATTCTTTTCTTTCAGGAATGCTAGGCTGATCTGCCTTTCTCCTTTAGGCGTTTCAACTAAACCTTCTTTGCCGTGAACCTCTTTGACTTTGCCTGGAAGAATTAAACAGTAGTCCTGCCTCTCAGGGTTCATCCTAGATTTGACAACCGAGTCATGGTCATGCCAGAAGTACTGCCTTATCACGTCCCTGTCAACTGCAATTTCATCGTCTTTGATTTTGTCCAGCTTTTTTGCAGACTCAGGGATAAAGTTCATGGCAACTGGAAACAGTTTGTGCATCTCCTCGTCTGATACTTCTTTGCCTTCAGCAAGGTCTTCGCAATACTTGAGGAATTCCTCTTCTGTGAATTCACCCCGCCTTACTCTTTCGGCTATGCAGGGCATCGCGTAATTCAGGAATAATCTTTTATCCTTGAACTTGTGCTTCCTAGCAATCTTCTGTTTCATCAGTAATTATTGGGATTGGATTGATATAAAAATTCTGGCGGCGAAATCACAAGAACTCTGAAACTATTTAAATTCTCCTTGCATAGATTGGTATAGGTGGTGCTATGAAAGTTATTCAAATCGATGAGCATATTGTCGCTGACCCTGAGATATGCCATGGGAAGCCTACCTTCAAAGGGACCAGAATCATGGTGGGGGATATCGTCGAGTTGATTGCTGCCGGCGAAAAAGTAGAAGATATCCTGAAAGAGTATCCAGGCCTGAACAGAGGTATGATCAAGAGTGCTTTGAGGTATGCTGCAAGGCTTATCGGAGGAGAGCGTTATGTCACCTTCAGAATTTCTGCTTGATGAGAACATACCAAAGTCTGTAAAGCAATTTATCGAGTCAGCCGGGTTTAAAGTTAAATATATGCCAAAAGGCGTTATGAACAGCAAGGCTGCTTCATTGGCAAGGGAAACTGCTTCTGTATTTGTCTCGCGGGATTCAGATTTCCTCAATACATCTAGATTTCCTCCCAAGCAATTTTCAGGCATGATAATTTTTGCAATACATCCCCCAAAACCAGAAAAACTCGTCAGGACTTTATCTTTATTTTTATCGGAAGTTAATGAGTTTGAAGGCAGGCTATTCGTTATTGGAGAAGAAGGATTTGAAATAATTGAAGGTTAATTGTTAAATCCGATCAAATTGACACAGCAATCTCTATTACTTCTCTCAACTCAGCATCTATAACATATGATTGGATTGATATAAAAATTCTGGCACATGTCAAAAATATTTAAAGAGACAAAACGAATACCTGTCATGGGAATTTTAACTCCAAATAAATTCAAGCTTGTTTTTACTATTGTTGTTTTCCTGTGGATTGCGGGAACTGTTTATTTCTTAGATCCATTCCTGCCGCAAAACATATTCCCAAAAGGTCCAGGGGGCGAGGTAAGATATTACGATCCTATGCTTTATCTGAAATTATTACCGACTATAATATTTGGTGTTGTTCACGGTATTTTTGGGGTTTTTGGTTTGACTATAATTGGTTTCTCTGCAAGCCTAGTTTTCTTGTTACTTATCATTTATCTAATTTCTTGTTTCTTGGCTGCTGTTTTAAGAAAATCCTGATTATCAAATGAATTGATATAAAAATTCTACAATCTAATCTCTTTCTCTAACCAATTTATTTTCTTCTTTTTGTGCCTCCAGAACAAATCTGTGAACAAGCAGTGAGCTGCAAGCATCTTATACTTGCCATATTTTTGATTCAGAAAATCCAATATTTTCTTTGACTCCGCTAATTCCTTATCAAATAATATTTTCGAATAAATTTTTTGTTCCCAAGGCGAAATATAATCTAAAGCATCATATCTGTGGAATACTTCAAAAAGCAAATACCAGACTGAAGCTGGGCCAATACCATAAATTTGAATCAATTCTTTTTTTAATTCTTCATTTGATAATTTTCTAAGTTCTATTTCATTGAATTCATTTTTTGAGAAACTTTCTGAGACTTTTTTTATTGATTTTGCTCTATAACCTAGCTTCAATTCTCTTAATTTATCTTCGCTGACTTTATTTAATTGATCTGACTTCCAGAAAACATGAAATTCTTTGTTATCGAATTTAACTTTAGTTCCGAAATTCTCAAAAAGATTGTTGCTCATTTGAACTGTTCTTCTGACAGTAGCATTTTGGAGAATTATGTAAATTATTAATGATTCGTAGAGCGAATAGCCACATTTTATTCTCATACCTTTCCATCTTCTGAGAACTAGTTCAAGGAGTTTATCATTCTTGAATTTTTCACAGAATTCTGATATATCTCTATTAAATTCAAATCTGTAATTCAGTTCACCTGTTATTATTTTAAGCTTTTCTTTGGTTAATTTATTTTTTGAATAGATTGTCAATTTCACTTCTGGGTTGTTTGTTGCCCCTTCATTTTCAAATTTCAATCCAAACTCTTCATTGAGAAATCTCATAGTCTGCCAAAAAATACCATCTTCATATTTTTCTGTTGGTGTTGGAAAATGACCAGGATTATATATTGTTCCCTCAAAATTAAAAGGTGGGGTTGGGGTGATCATTATTGATTTTTTATTTGCAAGACCGATAGCTAACGACATAATTATAGATTGTGTAATGAAACTTTAAAATGTTTGAAAAAAGAAATAAAATTCTATAGAAATGAGCTTTGGAAAGCTTGATAAATTTATGGAACAAAGTAAAAAGTGATGATATGGTTGAGAAGTTTAACGGTTGGGTAGAGGAGATAAGGAATTTAGGAGGAATAAAGTTTATAAGCTTGCATACAACAGATGGCAATCGCCAAATAACACTAGTCAAGAAAAACACCCCTGAAGCTTTGTTTAAGTC